>JBPCKO010000424.1:0-34256 GCA_051004215.1 Streptosporangiaceae bacterium
GGTTTCTTCTGCGTCCGAGTCTCGCCGCTGTCGGGCGGCACCTCGGGTCCGCGGGTTTGCGGCGAGGTACGGGCTTGGCCGCTCCGTCCCGCCCACGGCCCGCCGCCTGCCGCGACCTCCGGCGCCAGCAGCAGCCGCGGCGGCCGGCCCGGCGGGCGGAGTGCAGCTGACCCTGCTGTAGCGCAGCCAGATCCGGTGCACGGTCCGTTCTCATACCGGACGTAGAGTTGCTTGCCGTGGGACATCAGCCCGATGAAGCGGCTCAGCGGTCGCCAGGCCCGCTCGTCGTGCGGACGGCCCGGTTCCCCGATGCCGGTGACCTGATCGGCAGGCTGCCCGACCAGGACGCGCTGGCCTGGGTGCGGCGCGGCGACGGGCTGGCCGCCTGGGGTACCGCGGCCAGGATCACGCTCCCGGCCGGCCAGGACCGGTTCGCGGCCGGCGAGAAGTGGCTGCGCGAGCTGTTCGACGCGGCCGACGTGACCGACGAGGTGGCGGTGCCGGGTACCGGGCCGGTCGCCTTCGGCAGCTTCACCTTCGACCCCACCTCCGACGGCTCGGTGCTGGCGGTCCCGCAGGCCGTGATCGGGCGCCGGGACGGCATCAGCTGGCTGACCACCATTGCCCCGGCCGGCCAGTCGCCGCCGGACTGGCCCGATCCGGCCGGGCGGCCCGGCCCGGCGTCGCTCGCCATGCCGACCGGCGTGCGCTGGTCCGATGGCAGCCTGACCGCGCCGCAGTGGGAGCGCGCGGTCGCCACGGCCGTGGCCGCGATCGCCGAGGGCGAGCTGCGCAAGGTCGTGCTGGCCATGGAGCTGAACGCGACCGCCGCGGCCGTGATCGACCCCAGGGTCCTGCTCGCGCGGCTGGTCCAGCGCTACCCGGACTGCTACACCTTCGCCTGCGACGGCCTGGTCGGAGCCACCCCCGAGCTGCTGATCAGGCGGACTGGCGACGAGGTCTACTCGCTGGTGCTGGCGGGCACCATCCCGCGGGGCGGCACCGCCGCGGCGGACCTGGCCCTGGGCGAGAGCCTGCTGGCCTCGGCCAAGGATCGTGAGGAACACCACTACGCGGTGGCCGACGTCCGGGCCGCCCTCGAGCCGGTATGCGCCAGCCTGGACATCGACCCGCGGCCGTCCCTGCTGCGCCTGGCCAACGTGCAGCACCTGGGAACGGAGGTGCACGGGCGGCTCGCGGGCGGCGACGAGGCCAGCCACTCCGCGCTCGCGCTCGCGGCCGCGCTGCACCCGACCGCCGCGATCTGCGGTACCCCGGCCGAACTGGCCATGGAGGTCATCCGCGAGCTCGAGCACATGGACCGGGGCCGTTACTCGGGCCCGGTCGGCTGGGTCGACGGGCGGGGCAACGGCGAGTGGGGCATCGCGCTGCGCTGCGGCCTGGTGGCCGGCCGCAATGCCCGGCTGTTCGCGGGCTGCGGCATCGTCGCCGAGTCCGACCCGCCCGCCGAGGTGGCCGAGGCGCAATCGAAGTTCTGGCCGATGCGCTACGCGGTCGAGGGCTGATCCAGCGCTGCGCGCATGATCACGAAGTGATTGCGGTTCCATAAATGCTCGTGGGCGCCTCCGGCGCCGGCCTAGACAGCCGCGCCGGGTTACGTGTAGTTACGGAAAGTGATGAGGTGACTACTCATAGTCGCCCCGAGCGCCTACTGAAATGCCTGTGCCGCGCGCCAGGTTCCGAAGGAGCCCAACCATGACACGTCGATCCCAGCGCATCACCGCGGTCGCGGTCGCTGGCCTGGCAGCGGCCGGACTCGCCGCCTGCAGCAATTCGTCGAATACCAGCTCGTCGTCGGGATCCACGCCGGTCAAGGGCGGCACGCTGAAGCTCGTCGCGGCGTCAGGACCCGACCACATCGATATTGTCGGTTTCGCCCTATTCATGGTCACAGGGTGATTGCGGTTGCGTAAATGCCCGCGACCGCTTCGTTCCGGTCGGTAGACGGCACGGCTAATTCCGTGTACCCACAGTAGGTAATACGGATGCCTGTGGTTTAGCCCACAGGCCAGAAGGAGTTCGCTCATGACACGTCACATCCATCGAATTGCTGCTTTGGCGACCGCCGGGCTGGCGGTCGCCGGCCTCGCGGCCTGCAGCAGTTCGGGTTCCGGAAACGGCCCCGGAGGGACCTCCTCCTCCGGCGCGCCGGTCAAGGGCGGCACGCTGCGCATCGTCGCCGCGTCCGGCCCTGACCACCTCGACACGGTGCCCGCTTACTACACGGCGGACTACATCATGGAGCGCGCCTACGCGCGCCAGTTGCTCAGTTACCCGGGCAAGGCCGATCCCTCGTTCAGCTCCCCGGGCTGGCACGCGGACGTGACCCCGGTGCCTGACGTCGCGACCGCGGTGCCGACCACGTCCAACGGCGGGATCGCCAACGGCGGCAAGACCTACACCTTCCACATCAAGTCGGGCGTGGATTGGAACACCACCCCGGCCCGCCAGGTCACCTCGCAGGACTTCCTGCGCGAGTTCAAGGCGTTCTGCAACCCGGTCAGCCCGGTCGGCAACCTCGGCTACTACAGCGCGACCATCGCCGGCCTGACCCAGTACTGCAATGCCGAGACCGCGTTCTTCGCCAAGAAGTCGAACAAGCCGACCGCGGCGACCATCGCGAGCTTCCAGAACTCGCACACCATCTCCGGCATCACCACGCCGAACTCGTCGACCATCCAGTTCCACCTGATGGCGCCGGCCGGTGACTTCATTTACATGATGGCGATGCCGTTCGCCTCGGCCCGCCCGGCCGAGTACGACAAGTACGTGCCGAACAGCCTCCAGCTGGACCAGCACACCATCTCCGACGGCCCGTACCAGATCACCTCGTACACGCCGAACAAGTCGATGGACCTCAAGAAGAACCCGGCCTGGAAGCAGTCCACCGACCCGGTGCGGCACCAGTACGTCAACGAGATCACCATGACCATGGGCGTGACCTCGGCCGCGACCCAGCTCGCCGACATGCAGGCCGGCAAGACCGGTACCTACGACCTGGTCGACGACACCGCTGTCGAGCCGACCGCGATCCCGACCCTGCTGGCCAAGCACGACCCCAAGTTCAAGATCTGGCCGTGGACCTCGACGGTTCCTTACACGGTCTTCAATGTCCGCAGCCCGAACAGCGGCGGCGCGATGAAGAACCTCAAGGTCCGCCAGGCGATCGAGTACGGCATCAACAAGGTGGCGGTGCAGAAGTCGCTCGGCGGCCCGGCCGTGGCCAAGGTCATCAGCACGGCGATCCCGCCGGGCAACGTCGGCTACCAGCCCTACAACCTGTACCCCGACAAGAACGGCCAGGGCGACCCGGCCGAGTGCAAGTCGGTGCTGGCCTCGGCCGGATACAAGAACGGGATCACGCTGACCTACCTGTACGCCAACGACAGCGTCAACTCGCGCGTGTTCGCGGCCATCCAGGCCAGCCTTAAGCCCTGCGGCGTGAACCTGAAGGGCAAGCCGGAGCCGGGCTCGAGCTTCTTTGTCGACCTGGGCAACGCCCCGGCCAACAACAAGCCGGGCACCTGGGACCTGGCCCAGCCGGGCTGGATCCCTGACTGGTTCGGCAACAACGGCCGCACCATCATCGCCCCGCTGTTCCAGACTCGGTGCGTGCTGAACACCAACAACTACGGCTGCTTCAGCAGCAAGGCGCTGGACGGCACCATCAACCAGGCCGAGGCCGCACCCACCACCGCGCAGGCGGCCGGGCTCTGGCACAAGGCCGACCAGATCGTCATGCAGAACGCGGTCATCGTGCCGCTGGTCGACGAGCAGGCGCCGTTCTACACCAGCGCGCGCGTGCAGAACGCCGGCTCCACGGCCGTCGTCTTCACTCCGAACATCGGCGGTCCCGACATCACCAACATCTGGCTCAACCCGAACACGCCCTAGCTAGCTAGGACACGAGCGATCCGGCCGGGATGCCACCGTGCATTCCGGCCGGATCGCCGTCTAGGGTCTGAAAGCTTGACTCTTGAGAATATCGTTATCTACGAGATCACTTGTCCTTTGCGTGAATCTGCAGGTAGTTGAGGTGCGTTCGACCGTTATGGACATAGGGGTGGAGGAATAGATGAGCCTGCTTGAGGTGTCGGACTTGCGGGTGAGCTTCCCGACCGCTGATGGCGTGGTGCAGGCGGTCCGGGGGGTGTCGTTCGCGGTGGAGCGGGGCCGCACCCTGGGGATCGTGGGCGAGTCCGGGTCCGGCAAGACCGTGCTCACCCAGTCCCTGCTCGGCCTGACCCCGGGCGGGCAGATCTCCGGGCAGGCCGTCTTCGACGGCGTGAACCTGGTCGGCCTGGACACCCGGTCCATGCAGAAGATCCGCGGCAAAGAGATCGCCGTCATCTTCCAGGACCCGCTGACCAGCCTGCACCCCCTGTACAAAATCGGCTGGCAGATCAGCGAGATGATCCGCGCCCACGACAAATCCATCTCCAAGTCCGCCGCCACCGACCGCGCCATCGAGCTCCTCGGCCGCGTCGGCATCCCCCGCCCCCGCGAACGCGTCAACGACTACCCGCACCAGTTCTCCGGCGGCATGCGCCAGCGCGCCATGATCGCCATGGCCATCTCCCTGAACCCCAAGCTCATCATCGCCGACGAACCCACCACCGCCCTCGACGCCACCGTCCAGGCCCAGATCCTGGACCTCCTGCTCCGCCTCCAGCAAGAATCCGACACCGCCCTGCTCATGATCACCCACGACCTCGGCGTCGTCGCCGACATCGCCGACAACGTCATGGTCATGTACGCCGGCCGCGCCGCCGAAAAAGCCACCAAACGCGACATCTTCTATGCCCCCCACCACCCCTACACCAAAGGCCTGCTCGAATCCATCCCGCACAGCTCCGCCGGACGAGAACGGCTGATCCCCATCACCGGCCAGCCGCCCAGCCTCATCCGCCTCCCCGACGGCTGCGCCTTCCACCCCCGCTGCGCCTACGTCATGGACCGCTGCCTCACCACCCAGCCCGACCTCATCCCCGTCGGCGACGCCGGCGAACACCGCTCCGCCTGCTACCTCCCCGCCGCCGCCACCGGCCTGACCGACGACGCCGAACACCAGCGCACCCGCGCCGTCGAACTCGGCCGCACCAGCACCCGCGCCACCGAGGTCGCCCGCGCCATCGCCAGCGCCCCTGAGTCCGAAGGAAGCGTGATCGCATGAGCGAGACACTGAGCAGGACGTCTCCCGACGGCACCCTGGACGGGCGAGACACCGGGGACGACGTGCTGGTGCAGGTCGACAACCTGGTTAAGCATTTCCCCGTGCGGGGCGGCGGGTTCATCCACCGGACGGTAGCTGCCGTGCAGGCGGTGGACGGGGTGTCTTTGACGGTGCGCCGGGGCCAGACCCTGGGCCTGGTCGGGGAGACCGGCTGCGGGAAATCCACCCTGGCCCGCTGCATCGCCGGCCTCATCCCCGCCACCGCCGGCAAGGTCTACTTCGAAGGCCACGACATCACCAACCTGTCCCGCCGGGCCATGCAGCCCTACCGCCGCGAGATCCAGATGATCTTCCAGGACCCCTACGGCTCCCTCAACCCCCGCCGCCGCGTCGGCTCCATCATCGGCGACCCCTTCGCCGTCCACAACACCGCCACCGGCAGCGAACGCAAGAAAGCCGTCCAGGAACTGATGGAACGCGTCGGCCTCAACCCCGAGCACTACAACCGGTTCCCGGCCGAGTTCTCCGGCGGCCAGCGCCAGCGCATCGGCGTCGCCCGCGCCCTCGCCCTGCGCCCCAAGCTCATCATCTGCGACGAACCCGTCTCCGCCCTCGACGTCTCCATCCAGGCCCAGGTCCTCAACCTCCTGTCCGACCTCCAGGACGACTTCGGCCTGTCCTACCTCTTCATCGCCCACGACCTCGAAGTCGTCCGCCACGTCTCCGACGCCGTCACCGTCATGTACCTCGGCCGCGTCGCCGAATCCGGACCCGGCGACGCCGTCTACGACCACCCCCGCCACCCCTACTCCGCCGCCCTCCTGTCCGCCGCCCCCGCCGCCGACCCCGACGCCGCCGCCGAACGCCAGCGCATCATCCTCACCGGCGACGTCCCCTCCCCCATCAACCCGCCCTCCGGCTGCCGCTTCCACCCGCGCTGTCCCAAGGCCCAGGACCAGTGCGCCATCACCGAACCCGCGCTGGAAACCAAGGCCGGCGACCCCGGCACCCACCAGACCGCCTGCCACTACCCCGTCCAGACAGGCGAGACCCTGGCCCGCGCCGACCGGAGGGCACAACGATGAGCATCACCGAAGTCCAGTTCCAGGCCACCGCCGTCGAAAACGCACCCGTCCAGGCCATCCAGGGCCGCAGCCAATGGCAACTCACCTGGCGCCGCCTCCGCAACGACAAAATCGCCGTCGCCTCCGTCGTCGTCATCTTCCTCATCGTCGCCTTCGCGCTCTGCGCACCCCTCATCGCGTCCTTCACCGGGCACGGCGTCGACCAGGCCTTCCCGAACACCGGAGAGAACGCGGCCGGGTCACCGGTCGCGCCCGGAACGCACGGGTTCCTCCTCGGTACCGACCAGATCGGCCGTGACCTGCTCGTGCGGATCGCCTACGGGGCCCAGATCTCGCTGTTCGTCGGGGTTCTCACCACCGCCGTGGCGACCGTGTTCGGGGTCACGATCGGGATGATGGCCGGCTACTTCGGCGGCGCGGTCGATGCCATCCTGGCCAGGCTCATCGACGCCGCACTGGCGTTCCCGTTCATCGTGCTGGCCCTGGCCCTCGCCGCGGTCTTCAACCCGAGCCTGTCCATCGTGATCGGGGTGATCACGTTCTTCTCCTGGGCCGGCATCTCCCGCATCGTCCGCGGCCAGACCCTCTCGCTGAAAGAGAAGGAATACATCGAGGCCGCCCGCTCCCTCGGCGCCGGCCCCTGGCGGATCATGTTCGTCGACATCCTGCCGAACCTGCTCGGCCCCGTCCTCGTGCTCGCCACCCTGTACATCCCCACCGCGGTCACGTTCGAGGCGACGCTGTCCTTCCTCGGCATCGGCATCCCGGAACCCGCACCGTCCTGGGGCAACATCCTCGGCGAGGCCCAGCAGTTCTACCAGGTCGCGTGGTGGTACGTGGTGTTCCCGGCCGCCGCCCTGCTCATCACCACCCTCGCCTTCAACCTCCTCGGCGACGGCATCCGCGACGCCATCGACCCCCGCACCGAGCGGCTGTTCGCGGGACAGAAGGCCAAGCGCGGGGGCCGTAAGAGCCGCCGGGCCGCCGCCGCGGCGCGGTTCGGCACGACGGCGAGCCCGGTCACGACCACCGAGGAGAGCTAGGCAATGAGCATCCTGCGCTTCCTCCTCCGCCGGATCCTGACCGGCATCCTCGTCCTGTGGGTGGTCGCGACGGCCACGTTCTTCCTGTTCTTCAAGGCCGTGCCTGAGCAGTCGGTCGCCCGGAACCTGGCCGGCCGGGCCGCTACCCCGCAGGTCATCGCCGAGGTCTCCAGGTACTACGGCCTGAACCGGCCGATCCTGGCCCAGTACCTCACCTTCCTGACCAACCTGCTCCGCGGCAACATGGGCAAGTCGTTCTTCCTGCAGGAGCCGGTGACCACGGTGATCAAGCAGGACCTGCCGCCGACCATCTCGGTGGTCATCGGCGGCGTGACCTTGTGGCTGATCGCCGGTATCTCGGTCGGCATCCTGTCGGCCACCAGGGCCCGCAGCCTGTTCGACCGGGTCGCCACCGTCGGCGTCCTGGCCGGCATCTCGGCGCCTACCTTCGTGGTCGGCGAGCTGTTCATTATCTTCGTGTTCGTGCAGCTCAACGACCACGGCATCGGCTTCATCCAGACCGGCTACATCGGCATCACGCAGAGCCCGGTCGGCTGGGTGGGGACCTTGCTGCTGCCCTGGATCACGCTCGCGATCGTGCAGGCCGCCGTCTACACCCGGCTGTCCCGCGGCTCGCTGCTGGACACCCTCGGCGAGGACTACATCCGCACGGCCCGGTCCAAGGGCATCTCCGAGCGCCGGGTGCTGTACAAGCACGCCGTCCGCTCGGCCCTGACCCCGGTCGTCTCCCAGCTCGGCATCGACCTCGGCGCCCTGCTCGGCGGTGTTCTCGTGGTCGAGCAGGTCTTCAGCATCGGGGGCCTCGGGCAGGAGACCGTCACCTCGATCACCCAGGGCGATCAGCCGGTCGTGATCGGCTTCGTCATCCTGGCCTCCGTGTTCGTGGTGGTGGCCAACATCGTCGTCGACATGTCCTACGCCCTGCTCGACCCGAGGGTCAGGATCAGCTGACCGCGGCCGACGCGGCCCGCGCCAGGTCCCGCCGCAGCGCGGCCTGGCCGGGCCGGTCGGTGCGCAGTTCGGCCACGCTCAGCCCCGCACCCGGCCGGACCGCGATGGCCAGCAGCGTGCGCAGGTCCGCGGGCCGCTCGATCCGGCGGTAGGGCACTCCGGCCGCCGCGGCCAGGTTCCCGATCCCGGCACCGTGCGGCGTGCCGAAGACCCGCTCGAACGGGCCTTCGAGCTCGGCCTGCTCCAGGCCAGAGAAGATCCCGCCACCGTCGTTGTTGGCCACGATCAGGCACAGGTCAGGACGCGGCTCGGCCGGGCCCAGGATCAGGCCGGGAGCGTCGTGCAGCAGCGCCAGGTCGCCCAGCAGCGCGGCCGCCGGGCCGCCGCCGGCTGACTGGTGGGCCAGCGCCGCGCCGATCGCCGACGACACCAGCCCGTCGATCCCGCTGGCGCCCCGGCTGGCCAGGATGCGGAGCCCGGACCGCGGGCGAAGCTGCTGGTCCAGGTCCCTGATCGGCAGGCTGGAGGCGATCCAGAGCAGGGCGCCGTCCGGCAGCGCCGCGGCCAGGTCCCTGGCCAGCCGGGGCTCGCTCAGCCCGGTCTGGGCGTCGAGCACCTCGTCCACCGCATCCCGGACCGACCGGTCGGCGCCCAGCCAGGCCGCCAGCCAGGCGTCCGCGCGGCCAGGCCCGGCCCCGGCCGGATCGCTGAGCCGCACCTCCGCCGCCACGTCGGTCGCCGTCCTGGCCGGGTCGGACCAGCGCCCGGGCCCCTGGGCCAGCACCACGTGCCTGGCCGGGGGGCCAGCCCGGGGCCCGGCGGCCCCGCGCAGCAGCCCGAGCTGTCCCCTGGACAGCCCGGGCCGACCCGCCGACACGATCACCTCGGGCCGGTGGGCGGCCGCGAATCCGGGGTCGGCGAGCAGGTAGTGATAGGCCGCCAGGGCCAGCGGCCCGCGCCTGGCGTTCGATGACGGCTCGGCCAGCACCGGCCAGCCCGCCTCCTGGGCCAGGCCGAGCAGCGGCGCCGGTTCGTAGCCGCCGTCGCCGCAGACGATCAGGCCGCGGCCGGCCCGCGGCAGCTCGGCGACGGCCGCGAAGGTGGTCCACGGCGCACCGCCCGCCCGGCCGGCCAGCCCGCTCCGGTCACCCGGATCGCCGGGCCCCGGCACGAGCGGCTCGCGCAGCGGCAGGTTGAGGTGGACCGGCCCTGGCGCGCCGCCGGCGCCGCCCGAAGCCAGGCCCCAGGCCCGGCTGGCGGCGCTGCGCCAGTACCCGGTCATCGGCTCGCCCGGCTCGGGCACGCCGAGCTCGCAGAACCACCGCACCGCCGACCCGTACAGCTTCAGCTGATCGACGGTCTGGTTCGCCCCGGTGCCCCGCAGCTCGGGCGGCCGGTCCGCGGTCAGCACCAGCAAGGGCACGCCCGACTCTCCGGCCTCGATAACCGCGGCGTGAAAGTGCGCCGCCGCCGTGCCCGAGGTGCACGCCACCACGACCGGGCGGCCGCTCGCCTTGGCCAGCCCGAGCGCGCAGAACGCCGCGCTGCGCTCGTCGATCCGCACGCTCAGCCGCAGGTCACCGGCCTGCGCGCGCCGGTGCAGCTCGATCGCCAGCGGGGCGCTGCGCGATCCGGGCGAGAGCACGACCTCGCGCAGCCCGCACCTGATCAGCTCGTCGGCGAGCGTGGCCGCGAGCGCGGTGGCCGGGTTCATGCCCGCGCCCGCCCGCGCCGCCGTGGCCCGCTCACCGCAGGAACTCCGCGGCCGCCAGCGCCCTGGCCCGCCACGGCCCGGGGTCGGCCTCGAACTCGGCCAGCCGGCCGGCGTCCACCACGGCGGGCCGCACCGGCAGCACGCCGCCGACCGGCAGCAGCGGGTCGGCGGTCACGTCCCCGGTCAGCAGAGCCATCGTGGCCAGGCCGCAGTCGTAGTCCAGCTCAGGCAGGGCGGCGGCCAGGGCGACGCCGGCCGCCAGCCCGACCGAGGAGTCGATCGCGCTGGACACCACGACCGGCAGCCCGCAGGCCTGCGCGACCCGCAGGGCCGGCCGCACGCCGCCGAGCGGGGCGACTTTCAGCACGACGATGTCGGCCGCCCCGGCCGCCCGGACTGCCAGCGGGTCCGATGCCTTGCGTACCGACTCGTCCGCGGCCAGCGGCACGTCGGTCAGCCGCCGCAATCTGGCCAGCTCGGCCAGCGTGGCGCACGGCTGCTCGGCGTACTCCAGCCCGTACCAGCGCAGCCGGGCGAGCATCGCCGCAGCCTGGTCCACGTCCCAGCCGCCGTTCGCGTCCACCCTGATCCGCCCGTCCGGGCCGATGGCGTCCCGCACGGCCGCGACCCGGTCCAGGTCGTCGCTCTCGCGCTGCCCGGGCTCGGCCACCTTCACTTTGGCGGTCCGGCACCCGGCGGCGGCGACGATTCTGGCCGCCGCCTGCGGGCCGACGGCCGGAACGGTCACGTTCACTCCGACCGTGTCCCGCACTGGCGCGGGCCAGCCGGTGCCCGCCGACTCGAGCGCGCTGGCCAGCCAGCGGGAGCTCTCGGCCGGGCCGTACCCGGCGAACGGCGAGAACTCACCCCAGCCGGCGGGCCCGTGCACCAGCGCCCCTTCCCGCACGGTGATGCCACGGAACCGGTTCCGCATCGGAATCGAGAAGGCCCGCATCGACGGCAGCACCGCGGCGAGGAGTTCTCGCTGCTGGTGGTCGGTCTGGGTCACGGCCGCGGCGGCAACCGGTCGGTCACATCTCCCCCTTGCGCGGGCTTGGCTGCTCCGCCGATTAACCTTACGTCCGTGACTTCGCGGCCACTGCACGCGGTCCTGCTCCCGCCGCGCGCGGGCGCCGGCCGGCTGTTCGGCGCGCTCGCCGCCGCGCTCGACGGCACCGGGCCCGCCATCCTGCCCCTCGATCCGGGCCTGCCCAGGGCGCGGCTCGATGAGATCATCGCCGCGTTCGCCCCGTCCCGGATCGTCACCAGCGACGGTGCGGAACTCCCCTCCCCCGCCGCTGCCGCCGATCCGGCCGCGGCCGGCGTCGGGGAGGACGTGGCCGTCGTGCTCGCCACCTCGGGCTCGACCGGGATGCCCAAGGGAGCCGAGCTGACCGCGTCGGCGCTGGTCGCCTCGGCCCGGGCGGCGCTCGATCGGCTCGGGGCCAGGACCGGCGAGCGCTGGCTGTGCGGCCTGCCGTTGCACCACATCTCCGGGCTCGGCATCCTGGTGCGATCGCTGCTGGCCGGGTCCGAGCCGCTGCTGCGGGACCGCATTGACGCCGGCGCGGTGGCCAGTGCCATCCCGGCCGGAGACGATCCAGCCAGGGACGGCGCGGCGGCCGGGGCCCGGTGCAGTTACGTCTCGCTGGTCCCGACTCAGCTGCGCCGGCTGCTGGACGCCAGCGTGCCGCTCAGCGGATTCCGCGCGATCCTGCTCGGCGGCGCGGCGATCCCGGACGGCCTGCTCGCCGAGGCGGCCGCGGCCCGGGCGCGCATCGTCACCACCTATGGGATGACCGAGACCTGCGGCGGCTGCGTCTACGACGGCCGGCCGCTGACCGGGGTCCAGGTCGCGGCCGGACCGGACGGCCGCCTGCGGATCGCCGGCGACGTGCTGTTCTCCCGCTACCGGCGGGAGACCGAGCTGACCGCGGCGGTGCTGCGGGACGGCTGGTTCGTGACCTCCGACCTCGGCGAGGTCGGCGCCGGCGGCACCGTGCTGGTCCTCGGCCGGGCCGACGACGTTATCAACTCCGGCGGCGAGAAGGTGGTGGCCGGGGAAGTCGAGCAGGTGCTGCGGGGGTGGGAACGGGTGCGGGACGCGGTCGTCGTCGGCACGCCGGACCGGGACTGGGGCGAAAAGGTCACCGCGCTGATCGTGCCCGCTCACGGCGCGCCGCCGCCCGGCCTGGACGAAGTACGGGCCTATGTCAGGGACCGGTTGCCCAGGTATGCGGCCCCGCGGGCGGTGCTTGCGGTGGCGGCGCTCCCGCTGCTGGCGTCCGGCAAGCCGGATCGGCAGCAGCTCAGGGACATCGCGGTGCAGCAGCTGGCAAGTCCGGACAAGGCCGACTGACCGGGAAAGCGGGCAGGAAGCGGTCGGGATCCGGAACCGGCCGTAGCTCCGCCGCAGGAGCGCGAATTTCCGCATGCTGCCGCAGCGCGGGAAACAAATCGGCTCGTCGCGCGTTATACGTAGGGCCCGCACTGCACACTACCAAGCGCTGAGGCTCTTGGGTACTGCCGGAAGCGGGCGATGCGAATCTGCGCACGCGATCCGCACAACGAACGGAGGTGTCTCATGCGCACGAGTGCCGGCGCCGTGACTGAGCGCCGCGATGAGGAGGCCGCGACGGCCCGCATCGACGAGCTGGTACGGCGCGGACGCCGCCAGGGCTTCCTGTTGCTTCCTGAGCTGCGGAACGCTTTCGAGCAAGCGAACGTTACCCCGGCAGACGCCCGCTCCGTCCTGCGTGAGTTGTCCGATGCTGGAGTTCAGCTCGGCCATGAGGCGAGCGGACCGCCATCCGCGCCTTCGGCCGCCTCGCCCTCCCCAGCACCTTCCGAAGTGGAGCCCGCCGACGTGATTCAAGCTGAGCCGGACATCGCCGCGATGGAACTGAGCGACCCGGACCTGCCCGCATCCGCGCCCGAGGACCCCGACGCCCTCGACGCCGAGCTCAAGGATCTCACCAGGGCCGGGGCCCGGCAGGCCAGGACCCGCGGCGGGAAGGGGCGCAAGACGCCGGCCGCCGCGACGGCCGGGGTCACGGCGACCGCCGACGACGACCTGGCCGCCGAGGCGGACCTGGACGACCAGACGTCGGTCATGGGCGACTCGGTGCACACCTACCTGAAGTCCATCGGCCGGACCAGCCTGCTCACCGCCGAGCAGGAGGTAGACCTGGCCAAGCGGATCGAGGCCGGGCTGTTTGCTGAGCACAAGCTGGAGACTGAGGCCAAGCTGTCCCCGCACCGCCGGGCCGACCTCGAAGCGGTGGCCGCCGACGGCCGCCTGGCCAAGGCGCACATGCTCGAGGCAAACCTGCGGCTGGTCGTGTCCGTGGCCAAGAAGTACAGCGACCGCGGGCTGTCTCTGCTCGACGTGGTTCAGGAGGGCAACCTGGGCCTGATCAGGGCGGTCGAGAAGTTCGACTACTCCAAGGGCTACAAGTTCTCCACCTACGCGATGTGGTGGATCCGCCAGGCCATCCAGCGCGGCTTCGCCGACTCGGCCAGGACGATCCGGCTGCCGGTGCACGTGCTGGAGATGCTGAGCAAGCTGAGCCGGGTAGAGCGGGACATGCACCAGCGGCTCGGCCGGGAGCCGACCCCGGAGGAACTGGCCGTCGAGCTGGACCGCACGCCGGACCAGATCGAGGAGCTGCTGCGCACCAGCCGCCAGCCGATCAGCCTGGACTCGACCATCGGCGAGGACGGCGAGACGTCCATCGGTGACCTGATCGAAGACGTGGACGCCCCCGAGGCGTCCGAGCTCGTCGACCGCCAGCTGATGGCCGACCAGCTCCGGCACGCGCTGAACGCGCTCACGCCGCGCGAGGCGACGATCATGGCGATGCGGTTCGGCCTGTACGACGGCAACCCGCACACGCTCGACGAGATCGGCAAGGCGCTCGGCCTGACCAGGGAGCGGATCAGGCAGCTGGAGAAGCAGTCGCTGTCCAAGCTGCGGCATCCGAGCCGCGCCCAGCCGCTGCTCGAGTACGCCGTCTAGGCATCCTGAGACGGAGCCGGGGCCCGACCTCCCGCCGGGCCCCGGCTCTTTCCATGCCCTGCCCCCTTCCGTCCGCGCCGGAGCTACCGCTCCGACCGGCTTGCGAGCTACGGCCCGGCGGCGGGCTACAGCCAGATCGCGCGCACCGCGGCCACCTCGCTGGCCGCCTGGGCCCGGCCCGCCCTGGCCGCATCGGGCCGCCTGGCCGGATCGAGCACATTGCGGCCGATCGCCCGCCGCGCGGCCTTCGACGGCGTGATCACGGTGACCTTCGATCCCTGCCCGGTCAGCCGGGCCGCCTGCTTGGCCACGCTCTCCATCACGCCGAACCCCTGGGCCAGCGGCGCGATCACGACCACCCGCTCGCACCCGGAGGCCAGATCCGCGTTCGAGGCCGAACGCATCCCGCCGTCGATGTAGCGCCGCCCGTCGATCGTGACCGGCGGCCAGATGCCGGGCACGGCACAGCTCGCACCGACGGCGTCCAGCAGCCGGACGCCGCTGGCCGCGTCGAACACCGCGAACCGGCCGGTCTGCGCCTCGACCGCGGTGATCTGCAGCCGCCCGGCCGGCCAGTCGAAGACGGGCAGCCGGCCTTCGATGACGCGCCGCCGCGTCTCCTCGGCCTCGGTCCTGGCCCGCAGGGCCATCGTGCCGACCCTGGCCCTGGCCACCGCCGGCCTGGCGGTGAACACCATGGCCCTGACGTACCTGGCCATGGTCGCTGCGCCCATCCTGGCGTAGACCTCGCTCGCGCCCGGCGGCCTGGCCTGGACCTCGTACAGGTCCGCCAGCGCCGCGCCCGAGCGGACGTCCACGCCGACGACCGAACCGGCCGAGGTGCCGATCACCAGGTCCGCGTCGCTCAGGTCCAGGCCGGCTTCGGCCAGCCCGGTCAGCATGCCGATCTCCCAGGCGATGCCGGTCACCCCGCCGCCACCTAGCACCAGCGCTTTTCTGCCCATACGCCCTTTATAGTCCTCCGATGGTGCGCGGCGCCGGTCTTCCCGCCCGCGGCGGTCATCGCGCCGCGCCCGGGAGCCGGCCCATAGTCTCGGTCCATGCCCGCGCCCGCCGGTCCTGCCGCCCATCCTGGCCCCGGACCGCGTCCGCCGCGCCCGGTGCGCGACGGCGTGCTGCTCGGTGCCGCCGTCGGCGTATCCGGCCTGGCCTTCGGAGCGGCCGCGGTCAGCGCCGGCCTGAGCGTCTGGCAGGCCAGCGCGCTCAGCCTGCTCGCCTATACCGGCGCCTCGCAGTTCGCGCTGGCCGGGACGATCGCCGGCGGCGGCAGCCTCCTCGCGGGCGCGCTCGGGGCCATCTTGCTGGGTAGCAGGAACGCCCTGTATAGCCTCCGGCTATCCGACCTGCTCCGGGTTCGCGGTCTGGCCAGGCTGCTGGCCGCGCAGGGGGTCACCGACGAGTCCACCGCGGTGGCCCTGATTCAGCCGGACCGGGCCTCGGCCAGGGCAGCGTTCGGCGCGACGTTCGCGAGCCTGTACCTGACCTGGAACCTCGCGACACTCGCGGGGGCGATCGGGGCGGGCCGGATCGGTTCGCCTCAGTCGTTCGGCCTCGATGTGATCGGCCCGGCCGCGTTCCTGGCCCTGATCTGGCCCCGGCTCGCCAACGGCCGCACCGAGCGCGCGGTCGCGGCCGGCGGGGCGCTGATCGCGCTGGCCGCCACCCCGCTGCTGCCACCGGGCGCGCCGGTCATCCTGGCCGCCGCGGCCGCGCTGGCCGGCACCCTCGCCACCCGCCCGCCCGACCCGCTGCGACCAGAAGAACCCGTGCCAGGTACCCCGTGACCAGATCGCCCCGGCCACCCGCCGCCCGGCTCGCGGCGGCCCCGCGGAGTGCCCGGTGACCGCACTGTGGGTCGCGGTCCTGGCCACCGCGGCAGGCTGTTACCTGCTCAAGCTGGCCGGCCTGACCGTGCCCGAGCGGCTCCTGGCCAACCCGCGGCTCCGCCGGTTCGCCGAGCTGGTCCCGGTCGCGCTGCTCGCCGCGCTCGTCGCGGTCCAGGCTTGCGCGAAGGGCTCGACGCTGGTGTTCGACCCCGCCCGGCTGGCCGGCCTGGCCGCCGCGGTGATCGCACTCCTCCTCCGCGCCCCGTTCCTGGTCGTCATCGTCGTCGCCGCCGCAACCGCTGCCCTCCTCCGCCTAGCCGGCCTCTCCTAACAACCCCCACACCCCCTCGCCCCCTCGCCCGCCCGTCGCCGCACGGCGACCATGATCAACTTTGCTCTGGATCCGAGATGGAGAAAAACGGCGTCGTTTTGCTCCGTTTTGTTCCCCACTTCGGATCCAGAGCATCCCGACGGCGACCCCGCCGCTGCCACGACGCCGGCTCGGCCCGCCTGCGGACCACCTATCACCGGTTGGTGTCCTTATCACGAGGGCGATTCGCCCGCTTTGTCGGATGAGCTCGGTGATCGGTGAGCTGACTGCCGTGACTGACGCGAGCCCAGCGGTGGCCGGCGGGTCAGGGCGGCGGCAGCCGACGCGAGCCGGTAGATTGCGCCGGTGGACGTCGACGTCGAGGTTCTCAGCCAAGTCACTAGCGAGGTCGTGGCGGCCTTCGGCCGGCTGCTGCCGCAGCTGTCGAAGAATGCGCCCCCGCTCGACGGGAGGGCACTGTCGGCGATTGTCTCGGCCGATGCGAACACAGTGCTGGTGGCCCGCGTCGGCCAGGAGATCGTCGGGACGCTGACGCTGGTCACGTTCTCAATTCCGACCGGGACGCGCGCCTGGATCGAGGATGTCGTGGTCGATGAGTCGGCGCGCGGCAAGGAGTACGGCGGCCAGCGGGTCGGCGAGGCCCTGACCGTCGCGGCGATCAAGATCGCCGCCCAGGCCGGGGCCAGAACCGTGGACCTGACGACCAGGCCAAGCCGGGTCGCGGCCGGAAAGCTCTACGAGCGGCTCGGCTTCGTCCAGCGCGACTCGCGGCTCTACCGCTACTCCCCCACCTGACCGCCGGCCACCGCGACCACCGGCCACCCCGACCACCGGCCGGACCACCGGCCACGCCGATCGAGGTCAGCGCAGTTCGGCGACGGCCGTCAGCAGCCTGGTCACGTCCGACTCGTCGTTGTAGTGCACCAGGCCGGCCCGGACGGCGCTGCCCGCGGCCCTGATGCCGAGCGCGCCGGTCAGCTCCCAGGCGTAGTTGTGGCCATTCCAGACGTTCACCTTCCGGCTGGCCAGATGCTCGGCCACCTGCGCGGGGGTGAGCCCGGCGACCGTGAAGTACGCGGTGGCGGTGCGGGCCGCGGCCTTGCCGTAGGTGGTCACGTGACCCATCGATTCCAGGCCGTCCAGCAGGACGCCGAACAGCGCCTGCTCGTGCCGCTCGGCCGCGGCCATGGACGCCAGCACCCGCTCGCGCCTGGTCCCCGTCGCCGCGTCGTCCAGCCCGGCCAGGTGGTCGACGGCGGCGGTCGCGCCCGCCAGGTCGGCGAAGGGCGGCGTGCCCAGCTCGAACCGCTCGGGCACCTCATCGGGCGAGGGCACCAGCTTGTCCGGGCGCAGCGATTCGAGCCGGGCCGGGCTGGCGATGACGGCGCCAATGTGCGGGCCCGACCACTTGTACGCGCTGGTGGCGTAGAAGTCGGCGCCGAGCGCCAGCACGTCCACCGGTCCGTGCGGCGTCGCGTGCACGCCGTCCACATAGCTCAGCGCCCCGGCCGCCGCGGCCAGCTTCGTAATCGCGGCGACGTCCGGCCGGGTGCCGATGATGTTGCTCGCCGCGGTGACCGCGACCAGCCTGGTCCGCTCTCCGATCAGCCGGGCGTACTGCCCGGCCGGCAGCTCTCCGGTGACCGGGTCCACCTCGGCCCACCGCACCTGGGCCCCGGCCCGGGCCGCGGCCTGCACCCAAGGCCTGACGTTGGCGTCGTGATCCAGCCGCGACACGACCACCTCGTCGCCCGGGCGCCAGGTGGCGGCGAGAGCCGCGGCCATCCGGTAGGTCAGCGTCGTCATGTTCGGGCCGAGAACGACGCCGGCCGGATCGCCGCCGGTCAGGTCGGCTATGGCCGCCCGGCACTCCCGGGTGATCTCAGTGGAACGCGCCGAGGCGGGGAACGCGCCGCAGGCGTTACCCAGGCCTGCCTCGTAAGCGGTGCCGATGGCACCGATCACCGCGGCCGGCACCTGAGTCCCGGCCGCGCCATCCAGGTAGGCGTACCCGTCGGCCAGCGCTGGATAGGTCGCGCGCACACTGCTCACGTCGAACGCCATGTCCGGTCAGCCCCTTCCGTCCCTGCCGGCCATCATCGCAGCGCCCGCGGCCGGGTGAGTCAGCCGGCCAGCCGGCCGGACGACCGGAGCACGGCGAGCCACGGGTCATCGTCCGCCAGCAGCGGCACCTGCGCGACGCCGGCCAGCCACGCGTCCCGCACCGACTCGGCCCTGGCCGGCTCGTAGCCGGCACCCAGGGCGCTGGCCAGGTCCCAGGCGTGCAGATGCCATTCCACGCCAGCCAACCCGGCCATGCCGGCCACGGTGATGACCCGGCCGCGGTAGCTGTGGTGCGGAAGCGCGAGCAGCGGCGCGACCCGGGACGCGTAGCTCACCGCCGACCTCGCGAACGCCGCGATGTGCTGACCGGGCGGTGCCTCCGGCAACACGGCCAGCTCGGCCGCGTTCTGCCGAGCCAGCTTGCGCGCGATGGACGGCGCGGGCGCACCAGCGGCCATCAGCTTCGACAGCCTGCTCTCCGGGGCATCGTCCAGGTACTCGTGATAGTCCTCGGCGACGCAGCGCAGGTGAGCGGCCAGGTCGCAGGCCCGCCACTCCGGGCAGGTGGTGGACAGTTCCCAGGTCGCCGGGGTGAACTCGGCGGCGATCCGCAGCACTGCCCGGACGCCGTCGTCGTAAGCTGCCATCAGCCCGGCCGGGGCCGGGGCGGACACCGGCGCGGCCAGGGGCACGGGCGGGTCCCGGGAATCGCGATGTTCCATGGGTACCTCCCTGACCGCGTCGCGGCCCCCACCACTTTTCGACGCGCTTGGCCAGATTGCCAGAAACAGTTGTTCCCGCGCCACCCGTGAACTACGGAAAAGAACGTGACAACGAGCGGACCGCGCAGTTAGCATCCCGCGGTGACTATCCCGGGGGCTCAGAGCAACTCAAGCACCCAGGCGGAACACCAGACGACATCAGTCACGGCTGGACCGGGGCGCCCGCAAACCCCGGGCGCCGCGTTGTGGCGAGTGCGGGAATTCCTTCGTCCCTGGTACGGCCAGATCGTCGCCATGCTGATCGCGGCCCTGCTGGGAGCGGGCACCGAGATCGTGATCCCGCTGCTGACCAAGGCGGCGATCGACGGGCCGATCGCGACGGCCGGCCAGCATGGCGGCGGCCCCGGCCTGCTGCTGCCCATCGGGCTGGCCGCCATCGGGCTCGGCATCGCCGAGGTGGCGCTGAACTTCCTGCGCCGGTGGGCCCAGTCCAATGCGATCGCGGGCCTCGAGCAGGCCATGCGCGACGACATGTACCAGCACCTCCAGCGCCTCGAGCCGGGGTTCCACGACGCCTGGCAGTCCGGCCAGCTGCTGTCCCGGGCCACCACCGACCTGTCCGCGATCCGGCGCTTCGCCAGCTTCGGCATCGTGTTCATGCTGACCAGCGCGGCCAGCTTCATCGTCATTGTCGTGCTGCTGATCCAGATGAACCTCGTCCTCGGCCTGCTCACCGGGGCTTTGTTCGCGCCGGTGACCGCGCTGTGCCTGTGGTTCGAACGCCGCTACACCGTGCTGTCCAGGCGGGTCCAGGACCAGCAGGACGACCTGGCCACGTGCGTCGAGGAGGCCGCGGCCGGCATCCGGGTGCTCAAGGCCCTCGGCCGGCACGACCAGATCGCCGCGGATCACGCCCGGCTGGCCGGTGACGTCTACCAGACGCAGGTGCGCAAGGCCAGGCTCCGGGGTTCGTTCTGGGCCAGCCTGGACCTGACCCCGAACGTCGCGATCGCCGCGATCTTGCTGATCGGCGCCCTGGCCGTCGCCCACGGCGGCCTGACCACCGGCGGCCTGGTCGCGTTCGTCGCGCTGGTGCTGCAGCTGCTGTGGCCGATCGAGGCGATGGGCTACATCATCTCGCTCGGCCAGGAGGCGGCCACGGCGGCGCAGCGCGTGTACGAGATCCTCGACACCGATCCGTCGATCACAGGGCCGGCCGCCGCGACGCCCGGGCCTGGCTCGGCCCGCCGGGCCCAGCTGCCCGTGCCGCGGCCGCGGCGGTCCGGTGCGCCCACCGGCCGGCTCGTCCTTGACCATGTCGCCTTCGCCTACCCGGGAAGTGACCGGCCCCTGCTGGCGGATGTCTGCCTGGAGCTGTCCCCCGGCGAGACGGTCGCCCTGGTCGGGGGCACCGGGTCCGGCAAGACCACGCTGCTCTCGCTGATCCCGCGGCTTGCCGACGCGACCGGGGGCACGATCCGCCTCGACGGGACCGACATCACCGACCTGCCGCTGAACACGCTGCGGACGCTGGTCGCCTGCGCGTTCGAGGATCCGACGCTGTTCTCGGCCAGCGTCAGGGAGAACGTGGCCCTGGGCACCGCGGGCGCCACCGACGCCGCGGTCCTGGCCGCCCTGGCCGCGGCCCAGGCCGAGTTCGTCGACGAGCTGCCGTGGGGCCTGGACACCAGGATCGGCGAGCAGGGCATGTCGCTGTCCGGCGGCCAGCGGCAGCGCATCGCGCTGGCCAGGGCGATCCTCGCCCGGCCGTCGGTGCTGCTGCTTGATGACCCGCTCTCCGCGCTTGACGTGCACACGGAGGCAAAGGTGACTGCGGCACTGGGCGAGGTGCTGGCGACGTCCACCGCGCTGGTCGTCGCCCACCGCCCATCCACGGTCGCGCTGGCCGACCGGGTCGCGGTGCTGGCCGACGGGGTCATCAGCGCCGTCGGCACCCATCACGAGCTGCTCGCCACCGATCCGCACTACCAGTTCCTGATGAGCACCGACGCGGAGACGGGAGCCAGACGATGAGCCAGCCGGCCGCCCCGGCCCAGGCCTGGCGCGGAATCGGCGCCGAGGACGCCGGCGAGCTGTCCAAGGGCCTGTCCGCGCTGCTGCGCAAGCGCAGCCGGGCCCTGCTGGCCGACCTGCTCCGCCCGCACCGGCGGATCGTGCTGCTGATCACGTCGCTGGCCCTGGTCGCCACGCTGGCCGGCCTGGCCGGCCCGTGGCTGATCGGCGTCGGCGTGGACAAGATCCCCGCGCTGACCCGCACCGGCAACCCCGGGCCGATCGTCGTCGTGGTCGCCGAGTTCGCGGCCGCGGTCGTGCTGCAGGCGGTCGCCACGGCCACGTTCATCTCACTGCTGGGCAACATGGGCGCCCAGGTCGTGCGCGAGCTCCGCGGCCAGGTGTTCGGGCACTTTCAGCGATTGTCGGTCGCCTTCCACGAGCGGTACACCTCGGGCAAGGTGATCTCGCGGCAGGTCTCCGACATGGACTCGCTGTCCGAGCTGTTCGACGAGGGTCTGGACTCGCTGCTGTACTCGGCGTTCTCGCTGGTCTTCGTCGGTACCGCCATGCTGTTGCTCGACTGGCCGCTCGCGCTCGCGGTGATGGCCGGATTCGTGCCGCTGGCCTGGCTCAGCGCCTGGTTCCAGCGCGAGTCGGCGGTCGCCTACCGCCGGACCAGGGAGACGATCGCGCTGGTGATCGTCCAGTTCGTAGAAACCTTCAACGGGATCCGCGCCGTGCAGGCGTTCCGCCGGGAGCCACGCAACGACCAGATCTTCGGCGGCCTGAACTCCGACTACGCGACCGCCCAGCGGCGGTCGATGCGCCTGATCGCGGTCTACTTCCCCGGGGTGACGCTGATCGGCAACCTGGCCGTCGGGGCGGTGCTCCTGTACGGCGGGATCCGCGTGATCGACCACTCGATGCGCGTCGGCGTGCTGGTCACGTTCCTGTTGTACCTGCGCCGGTTCTTCGAGCCCTTGCAGGACGTGTCGCAGTTCTACAGCACCTTCCAGTCGGCCGCCGCGGCGCTGGAGAAGCTCTCCGGCGTGCTGGAGGAAAAGCCGTCGGTACCCGAGCCCGCCGAGCCGGCCGAGCTACCGGGCCAGGCCGCCGGAGCCGGATCGGGCCGCCGGCTGGAGCTGGCCGGGGTGCGGTTCGGCTACCGGGAGGCGATCGTGCTCCCGCATCTGGAGCTGACCATCCCGGCCGGGCAGACGGTCGCGCTGGTAGGCGCCACCGGGGCGGGCAAGACCACGATCGCGCGGCTGCTGGCCCGGTTCTATGACCCTGGTGAGGGCCACGTGCTGCTGGACGGCGTCGACCTGCGGTCAGTCACCGACGCCGACCTGCGCCGCGAGGTCATCCTGATCACCCAGGAGAACTTCCTGTTCAGCGCGACGATCGCGGAGAACATCGCGCTCGGCCGGCCCGACTCGAGCCGGGCCGAGATCGAGGCGGCGGCCCGGGCCGTCGGGGCCGGCGAGTTCATCGACGCTCTGCCGCTGGGCTTCGACACCAATGCCGGCAAGCGCGGCGGCCGGCTGTCGGCCGGGCAGCGGCAGCTAATCTCCTTCGCCAGGGCCTTCCTCGCCGCTCCCAGCGTGCTGATCCTGGACGAGGCGACCTCGCTGCTCGACCTGCCAGGCGAGCGGGTCGTCCAGCATGCCCTGCAGACCGTGCTGGCCGGGCGCACGGCGGTCATCATCGCGCACCGGCTCTCGACCGTGCGGATCGCCGACCGGGTCCTGGTACTGGACCACGGTGAGGTAATTGAGGACGGCTCGCCCGAGGACCTGCTGGCCAGCGGCGGCGAGTATTCCGACCTGCACCAGAGCTGGCTCGAGAGCCTGGCGTGACGAAGCGGAAGACGCGCCGTGGGCCTGCTGGCCGTCCGGGTACGGCAACGGTCGGGCAACGGACGGCCCGGTCGCACGCAGCGCTGCGGGCGGTCGGCTAGGCTGGCGTGCGTGAAGGCGGGACGTAACCGGCCGAGCGATGACGCGCAGGCTAAATACCTAGCGGACGTCGCGCTTGCCGCGAACTTCGACGAACTGCTCGCCAACGCCCAGACGGCGGAAAAGCAGTACCGGACGGCACAGGCGACCGCCGCTCCGGGTGCTGAGCAGTTCGGGCTGGCGAAGCGACTGGACACGGTACTCACTGCGGTCATGCGCTCGGCCTTCGCAGCGGTACGGGCCGAAATCGGCCCGCGCGGCTATGACGACCGGATCTTCAAGCGCAAGGCGATGGCGACGCCCGCAGTGCACAAGCTGCAAGCGGAGGCCGAGCGGCTGCTGACGATGCGCGAAACGCACCGGCTGACCGGGATCCCGGTCCGGCCGGAGCCGATCGGCCTTCGCCCTGAGCCGCTGGCCTGGGAACCGGCGCACTAGCGGATTCGGCCAGCGATACGAAAAAGTCCCGTACCCGGGATGTCCGCAGGCATGGACGAGCGTTGAAGACGGTAGTGAAACCTGCCGGACGAGGCGTCCGGGACTACCAGGAAAGCTACAAATAACCTGCTGGGAAACCATCACGATGTGCCATGTCGTGGCGGTGTGAACCCTGGCAGATTGGATACCGATGATGATCATTACCCCCACACTGATCAGGAGGCGCACGGATGTGCCCGCATTCGCCCCCGTGCCCGAGTGCTAGTGACCCGGACCACGAAGCGGCCCGGACCCTCATTAGCCACCCCGAGCAGGGCTGGAGCCTGCTCTGCAACGGCATCGTCGTATTTGAGGACACCGGCGAACTTCTCCCCGGCGGCGACGTCATCGCCCCGCACCGCCCGACCGACCTGATTATCCGGCCGGTACCGGCCTTCCCCGCAGCCTGACCAGCGTCAGGCCGCTCGCCCGCGGCGACGGCGGCCATCGAAGTCCGCCCGTCAGCCGGCTCACTAGCCGGCCGTAGGCCAGCTACCCCGTTACCTCCGGCTACTCCAGTCCGGCGCTGGCCAGGCGCGGTCAGCCCAGCACCGTCGGCAGCCAGGACGCGACCGCCGCGGCAATTGCGCTCGGGTTCCGCGACAGCGCATGGGTCTCGCCTGGCAGCACCACGAGCTGGCCGGCGTCGGCCTGGTCCGGGACTCCGAACGGGTCGGCGGCGCCGTTGATCACCAGCACCGGCACTCCGGCCGCGCGCAGCTCTCCGGCCCGCGAGTACTCGGGCGAGCCGGCCCGCCCCGGTGGGTGCAGCGGGAACGCCAGCGCGACCACCCCGGCCGCGCCGGCCGCCGTCGCGGTCCGGCAGCCGACCCGCGCCCCGTTGCTCCGCCCGCCCTGGATCAGCGGCAGCCCGGGGAACTCCGACCGCAGCGCCGCGATGATCTCCAGCCAGGCGGCGTCCTGCGGGCCCGCCGCGCCGGGTGCCCTCGCTCCGCGCACCCGGTAGGGCTGCAGCACCCGCACCGCCACCCCGCCGGCGTCCCGGCCGGCCCGGCTCGCGGCCAGCAGGTCCTTCGTCTCCGTGCCGCCGCCCGCGCCGTGGGTCAGCACCAGCAGGAAGGCCGGCTCCGCGCGGGGCGCCGCGGGATTCTCGACGACGGCCGCGGCCGGCCCGGCTGATGTGCTGAACTCCATGGCCGCCACGATACGAGAGGCGCGCGTGCGCCGTGGCGGACTGGGTGCCTGACCCGTTGACGGCATGGGCCCGGGCCCCGGCGCGCGCGGGTCTACTGTGAATCTCGTGACCGGCGAGCACGTGCCGCTGTGGGCCGACCAGGCGTTCCTGCGGGATGTCCAGTACCGTGACGACGCCAACCTGGCCGCCCGGCTGGCGGCGCCTCTGGCCGCCCTGGCCTGCGGCGACGCGACCGCGCTGCCGGTGCGGACCGGGGCCGCCGACGTCGCGCTTGGGATGTACATGCTGTACCACGTACCCGAGCCGGAGCGGGCGGTCGCCGAGCTGCGCCGGATCGCCAGGCCGGGCGGCCGCGTGGTCGTGGCCCTGAACGGCGCCGGCCATCTGCTCGAGCTGCGCCAGCTGATCAGGGCCGGTTTCGCCGGGTCCGGATACCAAGCGGACCTCGTCAGCTTCGATCGCATCACGCTGGACCAGGGTCCCGAGCTGCTCGGACGGCAGTTCGGCTCGGTGGTCAGGCACGACCTGCGGGGCCAGCTGCGGATACCCGGGCCAGAGCCGGTACTGAACTACGTGCGCAGCATGAGCGGGCTGCGTCCTGGTCCGGACGGCGAGCGCGTGGCCAGGGCGATCGCCGCGCGGCTGGAGTTCGCGCCCGGTGGTCGCCTGGCCGTGACGACGCACGCCGGCTGGCTCGTCTGCTCCTGACGGCGCGGCCGCGGTCAGACGATCGCGATCGGGTTGACCGGGGAGCCGGTGCCGCGGGCCAGGCGCAGCGGCGCGATCACGCACAGGAACGACCAGCGGTCCAGCTGCCGGCAGGCCGGCAGAAGTTCTTCGAACTGCAGGTAATCGAGCAGGGGCAGGCCGATCGCGTTGACTGCGAGCACGTGCACGGGGAAGTCCACGCCCGGCACGGCGCTGGCCGCCGTGTCGCTGTTGCTGTCGCAGCCGAGGATGGAGATCTGCCGCTCGGCCAGCAGCGGTACCACCGTCGGGTGCAGTCCGGCCCGGGCCGACGCGGCGTCCCACGGGCCTTCCTCGGTCCGCCTGAGCCGGTGGCCGACCCGTACGAACAGCAGGTCACCGCGGCCGAAACGGACGTGCTGCCGCTGCTCGGCAGCGATCATGTCCGCCGCGGTCACGTGGTCGCCCGGCTCCAGCCAGGGCGTGCCCCGGACCGCCGGGATGTCCAGCAGCACGCCCCGCCCGGCGATGCCGTCCCTGGCGATCGCGATGGACAGGGCCTCGGCGCCGGATTCGCTGACCGCATCGGCCGGGACGCCGTTGTAGAGGGCGTGGTCGAACATGACGTGGCACAGCGCGTCCATGTGGCTGTCCGCGTTGCCGTGCACGTTCATCGCGATCCGGTCCAGCCCGAACGACACGCCCTCGTCGCTGGCCGAGGCGGCGGTGCCCGTCATCTGGTGCACGGCCGGATGCGGGTTGTCGGCCGCTACCTTGCTCTCGATCGGCACCGACATCGAGAACGTCCGGCCCTGGCTGACCTCGCCAAGCGCGGCCAGCAGGTCCTCGGGCCGCAGGTTGTTCAGCGCGCCGCGGCGGTCGCCCGGGCCCCACGGAAGCTGGTTGCGCAGGTGCGCGTACAGGACACGGAACTCGGCCTCGGTCATCGTGGCCGGCCCGGCGGCCCGGTTCCCGGCGTCTTCCCCGGCGGTCATCTGGTCAGCCTCCGCGGTCGGGCCCCGGCAGGCATCATCCGGAGCGGGTGGGGCACTCTGGACGGGCAGGTTAGCCGGATCCGGAGTCCAGCGAGCCGGATCCCGAATCAGCGAGGAGGCCGATGTCCCGCGAGCGCCTAGTGGTCGTCAGCTACCCGGCCGACGAAGATTACGCCCGGATGAACACCGAGGTTCTCGGAGCCGACGCGACCGTCGTCTTCCTGCGCGACCTGCCCGAGGCCGAGCGTCCCGGCGTGCTGGGCCGGGCCGAGGTCCTGATCGGCTGGAATCTGGGGCGAGAACTACCCGACGGCGCCCTGCGGGACGCGCCTGAACTGCGGTTCATTCAGCTGCTATCGGCCGGCGCGGACAGCGTGGACTTCTCGGCGATCCCGCCTGCGCTGCTGCTGGCCGGGAACGTCGGCGCCTACGCCGAGCCGATGGCCGAGCACGTGCTGGCGATGACGCTGGCACTGGCCAAGCGGCTGCCGCAGCGGCACGCCGCGCTCGCGCGGGGCGAGTGGCGGCAGTCCGAGCCGGTGCTCACGCTACGCGGGGCGGTCTGCGGCGTGCTCGGCTTCGGCGGCATCGGACGGGCGACCGCGCGCCTGCTGCGGCCGTTCGGCGCGCGTATCCACGCGGTCAACAGTTCGGGCACGACCAGCGAGGATGTGGAGTTCGCCGGCTCGCTGGCCGACCTGGACGTGGTCCTGGCCGCGGCCGACGTGGTGGTCGTCTCGCTGCCGCTGACCAAGACCACCCGCGGCCTGATCGGGGCCCGCGAGCTGGCTTTGATGAAGCCGGCCGCGATCGTGGTCAACGTGGCCCGCGGCGCGATCATCGATGAGCGGGCGCTGTATGAGCACCTGGCGGCGAACCCCGACTTCGGCGCGGGCATCGATGCCTGGTGGCATGAACCGCGGGGCGGCGCTCCGTTCCGCACCGAGTATCCGTTCTTCGACCTGCCGAACGTGATCGGCTCCCCGCACAACTCCGGCATCGTGCCAGGCGTACTGCTCGGCGCGGCGGCCAGAGCGGCCGAGAACGCCCGCCGCTACCTGCGCGGCGAGCAGGTCACCGGCCTGATGAACCGGGCCGACTATGTCTGACCGGGCAGCCCGCCGACGGCTCCGGCGGCCGGCGCGGAGTTAGCCTTAACCAGCGAGGACCCGGGCCAGGAACTGGCCGGTATAGCTCTCGGCGACCTTGGCGATCTTCTCCGGCGTGCCGGTCGCGATCACCGAGCCGCCGCGCGAGCCGCCCTCCGGGCCGAGGTCGATCACCCAGTCCGCGGTCTTGATCACGTCCAGGTTGTGCTCGATCACGATCACCGTGTTGCCGCCGTCGACGAGCCGCCCGAGCACCCCGAGCAGCTTGCGGATGTCATCGAAGTGCAGCCCGGTGGTCGGCTCGTCCAGCACGTAGATGGTCCGGCCGGGCGACCGTCGCTGCAGCTCGGACGCCAGCTTCACCCGCTGGGCCTCGCCGCCGGACAGGGTCGGGGCCGGCTGGCCGAGCCGCACGTAGCCGAGCCCGACGTCGACCAGCGTCTTCAGGTGCCGGTGGATCGGCGGCACCGGCTCGAAGAACTCCGAGGCCTCCTCGATCGGCATGTTCAGCACGTCGGCGATGGACTTGCCCTTGTAATGCACCTGCAGGGTGTCGGTGTTGTACCGGGCGCCGTGACAGACCTCGCACGGCACGTACACATCGGGCAGGAACTGCATCTCGATCTTGATAGTGCCGTCGCCCGCGCAGGCCTCGCACCGGCCGCCCTTGATGTTGAACGAGAACCGGCCGGGCTGGTAGCCGCGCACCTTGGCCTCGGTGGTCTGCGCGAACAACCGCCTGATGTGGTCGAACACCCCGGTGTAGGTGGCCGGGTTGGAGCGCGGCGTGCGCCCGATCGGGCCCTGGTCGACGTGCACCACCTTGTCGAGGTGCTGCATGCCGGTCACCTTGCCGTGCCGCCCTGGCACGATCCGCGCGCCGTGCAGCTCCTTGGCCAGGGCCGCGTACAGGATGTCGTTGACCAGCGTCGATTTCCCCGACCCGGAGACGCCGGTGACCGCGATGAACGTGCCGAGCGGGAACGCGACGTCCACGCCCTGCAGGTTGTGCTCGGTCGCGGCCTTGATCACGACTTCCTTGCCGCGCGAGATCTTGCGCCGCTTCCGCGGCACCTCGATTGCCTCCCGGCCGGTCAGGTAGGCCCCGGTCAGCGACTCCTCGCTGGCCAGCAGCTCCTCCAGCGGGCCGGATACCACGATCTGGCCGCCGTGCTCGCCCGCCCGCGGGCCGATGTCGACGACCCAGTCGGCCGCCCTGATCGTGTCCTCGTCGTGCTCGACCACGATCAGCGTGTTGCCGAGGTCTCGGAGCCGCAGCAGCGTCTCCAGCAGCCGGTGGTTGTCCCGCTGGTGCAGCCCGATCGACGGCTCGTCCAGCACGTACAGCACGCCGACCAGCCCCGAGCCGATCTGGGTGGCCAGCCGGATCCGCTGCGCCTCGCCGCCGGCCAGCGTGGCCGACGCCCGGTCCAGGGTCAGGTAGTCCAGCCCGACGTCGAGCAGGAAGCCCAGCCTGGCGTTGATCTCCTTCAGCACCCGGCCCGCGATCTGCTGGTCCCGCTCGGACAGCTCCAGCGTCCGCAGCAGCTTGGTCAGCTCGCCGATCGGCAGCGCGCAGTACGCGGCGATGGACCGGCCGTCCATCGTGACGGCCAGCGTGAGCGGCTTGAGCCTGGTCCCGTGGCAGGACGGGCACGGCACCTGGCGCATGTACCCGGCGAACCGCTCCCGGCTGGAGTCGCTCTCCGCCTCGGCGTGCCGCCGCGTGATGTACGGGATCGCGCCCTCGAAGTTCGTGTAGTACGAGCGCTCCCGGCCGTACCGGTTCTTGTACCTGACGTGCACCTGCTCGCCGTAACCGTGCAGCAGCGCGTTGCGGCCCGCGGCCGGCAGCTTCGACCACGGGGTGTCCGCGGTGAACCCGAGGGCCGAGCCCAGCGCCTCCATCAGCCGCAGGAAGTAATCGCTGACGTGGCCGCCGCTCCAGACCGCGATGGCCCCCCCGGCCAGGGACCGGTCGGGGTCGGAGACCACCAGCTCGGGGTCGACCTCCATCCGCGTCCCCAGGCCGGTGCAGTCAGGGCACGCACCCCAGGGCGAGTTGAACGAGAACGACCGCGGCTCCAGCTCCTCGAACGATAGGTCGTCGTACAGGCAGGCCAGGTGCTCGGAGTACATCCGCTCCCGGTTCGGGTCGGACTCGGGCAGGTCGATGAAGTCGAGCACGACCACGCCGCCGGACAGGCCGAGCGCGGTTTCCACCGAGTCGGTCAGCCGCCGCCTGGCCGACTCCTTCACCGACAGCCGGTCGACGATGACCTCGATCGTGTGCTTCTCGTACTTCTTCAGCGCGGGCAGGTTTCCCGAGCTGGTGGTCGCGTCGTCCAGCCTGATCGTCACGCCGTCGACTCTGGCCCGGGAGTAACCCTTGGTCACCAGCTCGCGCAGCAGTTCGGTGTACTCGCCCTTACGGCCCCTGATCACCGGCGCGAGCACCTGGAACCTGGTGTCCTCGGTGAACTCCAGCACCCGGTCGACGATCTGCTGGGGGGTCTGCCTGGCGATCGGCCGCCCGCACTGCGGGCAGTGCGGCTTGCCGATCCTGGCGAACAGCAGCCGCAGGTAGTCGTAGACCTCGGTGACGGTGCCGACGGTTGACCGCGGATTGCGGCTGGCGGCCTTCTGGTCGATCGAGACCGCCGGGGACAGCCCGTCGATGAAGTCAACGTCGGGTTTGTCCATCTGGCCGAGGAACTGCCTGGCGTAGGCCGACAGCGACTCGACATAACGACGCTGCCCTTCGGCAAAGATCGTGTCGAAGGCCAGGCTGGACTTCCCCGAGCCGGACAGCCCGGTGAACACGATCATGGCATCCCTGGGCAGGTCCAGCGAGACGTCCTTCAGGTTGTGCTCGCGGGCACCGCGGACTACCAGTCGTTCTGCCACTGTGCGCTCTGTTTCTCCTGGTCTGGCTGGGCTCACCGGGGGCATGATCGGGACAAGCGCGGGCGTGCATGACGCGCGTTCAATCGTATCCGGGGGCACTGACAGTGTCTGGGGGTCGCGACCGGACGGGCGCTCCCGTGCTCCCCCGTGTGGTAACAATCCGGGGCCGCGAATTGATCCGCCGACCGCCGTGCGCAGGGCGATGCGCCGCCCCGGCCGCCGATACGAGAGGATGACTCCCGTGAGCCAGCCCGCCGATGCGCACGCGGTCGAGCAGAACCTCGGCCGGATCACTCAGGCCCACGATCGCCTGATGACTACCGCCGCCGCCCTGACCGATGAGCAGGCGCGCGCGCCGTCACTGCTGCCCGGCTGGACCAGAGGGCACGTGATTACCCATATCGCCCGTAACGCCGACAGCCTCGGTAATCTTCTGATCTGGGCTCAGACCGGGGTGCAGACGCCGCAGTACGCAAACTGGGACGAGCGGAACGCGCAGATCGAGGCCGGCGCCGAGCGCGGCGCGGCCGAGCTCGCCGAGGACCTGAGCGGCTCGGCCCAGGCGTTCCTGGCTCAGGCCGGCGAGCTGGGCGCCGACGCCTGGCGTGCCGAGGTGCAAGGCCTGCGCGGCCCGGCCCACCCGGCCTGGTTCACGCTGCACCGGCGGCTGACCGAGGTCGAGATCCACCACGTCGATCTCGACCTCGGGTACGGCCCGCCGGACTGGCCGGACTGGTTCGTCACCGACATGTTGTACCAGGTGACCGGGGGCATCGCCGACGACGCGGACGCACCGCCGGTGACCGTGACCGATGCCAGCAGCGGGCGGCAATACCTGCTGCGCCGGGACGCGCGATCGGACCGCGAGATCACCGGCACCGGAGCGGAACTCCTCGCCTGGCTACTCGGGCGGTCCGCGGGACAAGGGCTGGTGGCGGACCCGGACGGCCCGCTGCCGGCCGTCCCGCCCTTCTGATCGCCCCGGAACCCTGACCGCACCACACCGAGAGGACACCATGACCTATACAGGCAACGTCAGTGTCGGCGGACCGGCCCAGACCAGGGAGCTGCCCGGCCTGACCATCACCAAGGTCGCCGTGGGCCCGATGAACAACGACTGCTACCTGCTGCGTTGCCCGAACACCGGCGAGCAGCTGCTGATCGACGCGGCGAACGAGCCAGACACCCTGATCGGCCTGCTCGGCGGCGCGCCGCTGGCCACGATCGTGACCACGCACGAGCACGGGGACCACTGGCAGGCGCTGGTGGCGGTGTCCAAGGCGACCGGGGCGCAGACGGTCGCGCACCTGGAGGACGCGCCGGGCCTGCCGGTCGCCCCCTCCATGCTGGTCAGCAACGGCGACACGATCAGCGTCGGCGACGCCACCCTGTCCGTCATTCACCTGCGCGGGCACACCCCGGGCAGCATCGCCCTGTGCTACGACGGCGGCGGCGCGCTGGCCGACGAGCCGCACCTGTTCACCGGCGACTCGCTGTTCCCCGGCGGCCCCGGCAACACCGACAGCGACCCGCAGCGGTTCGGGTCGCTGATCACCGATCTGGAGGACCGGATCTTCGCCGTGCTCCCCGACGGCACCTGGGTGTACCCGGGTCATGGCGGCGACACCACCCTCGGCGCCGAGCGCCCGCACGTGCCTGAGTGGCGCGCCCGCGGCTGGTGATGGCGGGGGGTGCCGGGGGGTCGTCCCCCCGGGCCAGCACCGCGGGGGGTGCGCGGGCCGATGTCGTCGTGATCGGGGCCGGCCTGACCGGGCTGTGCGCCGCGTGGGCCGTGGCCAGGCGCGGGCGCGAGGTGCTGGTGCTGGAACAAGCCGAGGTCGGCCACCAGGGCGGCGGCTCGCACGGCTCGTGCCGGATCTTCCGGTTCGGCTACGACGACCCGGACTACGTCCGGCTGGTCGGCCGGGCCAGGGCGCTCTGGCCGGACCTGGAGGATGCCTGCGGCAGCGTGCTGCTGCACCCGACCCCGCAGCTCACTTTCGGCCCGGCCCTGCCCGGTGTGCTCGCGGCGATGCGGCAGGCGGGCGCGCCCTGCGAGTTGCTGCCCGCGCCCGAGGCGGCCGCGCGGTTCCCGGGCGTCGCGGCCGACGGCGACGTGCTGTACGAGCCCGATTCCGCGGTGATCGCAGCCGACCGGACGCTGGCTGGGCTGGCCGCCCTGGTGAGCCGCGGCGGCGAGGTCCGCACCGGGACGGCGGTCACCGGGCTGGCCGACGACGGGCGCCGGGTGCTGGTCCGCACCGGGTCGGGCCGCGTGCTGGCTAACCGGGTCATCGTGTGCGCCGGTCCGTGGACGGCCGGGCTGCTCGCCCCGTTTGGGGTCACGGTGCCCGGCGGGGCGACCCTGGAGCAGGTGGCCTACCTCGTTCCGGCCGGCCAGGCTCAGGGCCGGCCACTTCCTGAGAGCCAGGGGATGCCGATCTTCGTCCATTACGGCGGCGAGTTCCCTTACGGCCTGCCGGTGCCGGGATCGGACCGGTACAAGCTGGGCCTGCATCACAGCGGGCCGCCGGCCGGTCCGGACGGCCAGGACCGCTCCCCCGACGCCGTCCTGGCTGACCGGATCCAGAGCGCGGCCAGGCAATTCCTGCCCGGCCATAACCCGGTGCCGGTAGCCGCCGAGCGGTGCTTGTACGACAACACGCCCGACACCGACTTCGTGGTCGACAAGATTGGCAACATCGTCATCGGCAGCGGCACCTCCGGGCACGGGTTCAAGTTCGGGCCGCTGCTCGGCGAGTGGCTGGCCAGCCTGGCCGGCGGCCAGGACGACGCCGGCGTTCCCGGGCGGTTCGCGCTCAGCCGGTTCTAGGCGGCCTGTCCGGGCGACGCTGGCCGGGTTAACGTCAGGGCATGGCGTCGAGCGTCCGGGTGGTCTATCGCACGTTCGACGGCTCGCTGCACTGGCACATGAGCGGACGCCTGCTCGGCGAGTGTCCAGGACCAGGAGCGGCGAGATCGTGCTGCATGACGAGGATGAGTTCGCCGAGCATCAGGCCAGGTACGCCTACCCGGCCGAGGTGATCACGATGGCCGAGCAGGCCGCGGCCTGGCTGCGCACCGCGCTGGACGGCGGCGAGCCGTCCGCCTCGGCCTTCCGCGGATACCTCGCCGCCATCCTGGCTCAGGACAGCCGCTCGTAGAGCGCGATCGCCGCGGCGACCGCGTCCGCATCGGCCGGAAGCTCCCGCGACCTGGCCGCCGCGGCCCGGGCCAGGCCATCCGACAGCCCGGCATCGTCCAGCACGCGAAGCACGGCCGCGGCCAGGGCCTGCGGGTCGCCGGGCGAGACGAGCAGCGCGGCATCCGCGGTGACCTCCCGGACGCCGCCGACGTCGGCCGCGACGACCGGCCGCCCGGCCCGCAACGCCTCCTGCAGCACCAGCGGCTGGCCTTCCCACCGGCTGGGCAGCACGAATACGTCGGCCGCCGCGATCAGCGCGGGCACGTCGTCCCGCCAGCCGAGGAACCGGACATCGACCCCGAACTCGGCCGCCTGGCGGGCCAGCGGGCCGGCCAGCGGGCCGGTCCCGGCGATCGCGAGCACCGGCTCAGGGCGCCGGCTCCGCCACCTGGCCGCGGCGGCGACCAGCGTGTCCAGGCCCTTCTGCGCGGTCAGGCGGCCGACTGCCAGCACGACCGGGCGGCCGTCCGCCTCCAGGCTGTCGGCCAGCACGAGCGGCCGGCCGCCCGCTTCCAGCCCGCCCGCTTCCAGCCCGCCCGCATCCAGACCGCCCGCATCCAGCCCGTCCGTGCCCCGGCCGCCGGTCGCCGGGCCGGCCGGCCCCCGCCGCACGGCGTCAGCAGCCGGCCAGGCGGCCGGAGCCGGGACCAGGGCCCGGCCGACCTCCCGGGCTCCGAGCCTGCGCATCCTGGCCGTCAGGTCGGCCGAGACGCAGAGCACGATGTCGGCCCGCCGCGCGACCAGGCGCTCCAGCGC
>JBPCKO010000425.1:0-24465 GCA_051004215.1 Streptosporangiaceae bacterium
GCCGGGCCGAGCGCGGCCAGCAGCAGTCCCGCCAGCCCGGCCGCCGCGGGCACCAGGTACAGCCAGATCATCCCGAGCACGGTCCCGGCCAGCGCGGCCGGGGAATAGCGGAGCTGGGTGTAAGCGCTCCGGGCGACCATGTCCCAGATCTCGGCCAGGCGCCGGCAGCCGCGGGTGCTCACCACATCGGTGCTGAAGCCGAGCCAGGTGCTGCCGCCCGACCGCTTGAGCAGCGTGCCCAGGGCGACGTCGTCGATCCTGGCCGACCTGATCGGCTCCAGGCCGCCGGCCGCGGCCAGCGCCGTCCGGCGCACCAGCATGCAGCCGCCGGCCGCGGCCGCGGTCCGGCCGCCCGGCCGGTTCACCCGGCGGAACGGGTAGAGCTGGGCGAAGAAGTACACGAACGCGGGGACCAGCAGCCGCTCCCAGCCGGAATCGGCCCGCAGCAACGCCATCTGCGAGACCAGCACGCGGTCCGAGCCGGCCGCCGACCTGGCCAGCGCGCGGAGCACGCCCGGGCGGTACGCGATGTCGGCGTCGGTGAACAGCACGTACCTGGCATCGCCGGCCGCGCGCAGGCCCTGGTGCATGGCCCAGACCTTGCCCGCCCATCCGGGCGGCAGCGGCTCGCCCGCCAGCACGGTCAGCCGGCCTGCCCGGCCGGCCTGTTCGGCCAGCCGGGCCGCGACGGCGGCGGTGCCGTCGGTGCTCTCGTCGTCGACCAGCACCACCCGCAGCGAGCCCGGATAGTCCTGGCTCAGCAGGCTGGGCAGGGACGCGGGCAGCACCCCGGCTTCGTCCCTGGCCGGGATCACGGCCACGATGGCCGGCCAGTCCTGGCCCGCGGCACTCCGGCCGCCAGCACTCCGGCCGGCCGGCGGCAGCCGCTGGTCCGTGCGCCAGAAGCCGCCGTGGCCGGTCAGCAGGCCGAGCCAGGCAAGCGCGGCCAGGGCGGTGACGGCGATCGCGGGCAGCACCCGCCCAGCCTGGCAGATCGGGCCCGCTACAGTGTCAGCCCGGGCCGGGACGCGAGGAGGCGGACATGAAGGTCATCAAGGGCGCGGGCGCGTACACCGCGCCGGACGGCGGCGGCACCGGATGGGCCGAGCAGCTGCGGGTCGCCGACCTCAGCGTCGGCACCTACTGCATTGCCGCGGGCGGCACCGACGACCAGGAGCCGCACGCCGAGGACGAGATCTACCTGGTGACGGCCGGGCAGGCCAGCTTCGAGGCGGGCGGCCAGCGGGTCGCGGCCGGACCGGGCACCGCATTGTTCGTCCCGGCCGGCGAGGTGCACCGGTTCACCGACGTGACCGAGGACCTGGCCGTCGTAGTGGTATTCGGGCCGGCCGAGGGGACCCGCGCGGCCGGCTAGGAGGGCTCTGAATAATGGGGTTCGCGCGCCTGCCCGCCTTTCATGGCCTCCGCGCTGCTATGGTCGGGCGATGTCCTGGGCGAGCGATTTCCTCACCGAGTACGTGGCGACGTTCAACGCGGCGGTGGCCAGCGGGGATTTCGCGCCGGTGCTGTCGAGGTTCGCCGACGGCGCGGTGCTCAGGTTCGAGAACGTCCCGCCGGACAGCAGCACGCAGGAATACACCGGCCGCCGCGACTACACGACCGCGTACACCGACAACCCGCCGGACGACCAGATCGACCTGACCGGCGAGCCGGCCGCGGACGGCGAGCACCTCGTCGGCACGTTCGCCTGGCGCCGGGACGGCGGCACCGGCGTGCTCGATCTCACCGTCACCGACGGGCTGATCCAGTCCATGACGATCATCTTCGGCTGATCGCGCTGACGGCAGGACTGACTAGAGTTACTGCGTGGCAGATCCGGCAAGCTACCGGCCGGCGCCAGGCTCGATCCCGGAGTCTCCAGGTGTCTACCGGTTCCGTGACAAGCACGACCGCGTCGTTTATGTCGGCAAGGCCAAGAACCTGCGCTCCCGGCTGAATTCCTACTTCGCCGATTTCGCGAGCCTGCACCCGCGCACCCAGTCGATGCTGCTCGATGCCGCGCGCGTCGAGTGGACGGTGGTCGGCACCGAGGTCGAGGCGCTCCAGCTCGAGTACTCCTGGATCAAACAGTTCGACCCGCGCTGGAACATCAGGTACCGCGACGACAAGAGCTACCCGTACCTGGCCGTCACCATGAGCGAGGAGTACCCGCGGGTCACCGTGCTGCGCGGGACCAAGCGCCGCGGCACCCGCTACTTCGGCCCGTACTCGCACGCATGGGCGATCAGGGACACCGTCGACACGCTGCTGCGGGTGTTCCCGGTCCGCACCTGCTCGGCCGGGGTCTTCAAGCGGGCCGGCCAGATCGGCCGGCCCTGCCTGCTCGGCTACATCGGCAAGTGCTCGGCTCCGTGCGTCGGCCGGATCAGCGAGGCCGACCACCGCCAGCTGGCCGAGGAGTTCTGCGACTTCATGGCCGGGCAGACGGGCAAGTTCACCAGGCGGCTCGAGGTGCAGATGCTCCAGGCCGCGCAGGCCGAGGAATTCGAGCGGGCGGCCAGGCTGCGCGACGACCTGCAGGCCCTACAGCGGGCGCTGGAAAAGCAGGCCGTCGTGCTCCCCGACGGCACCGACTGCGACGTGATCGGCCTGGTCGAGGACCAGCTGGAGGCGGCCGTCCAGGTCTTCTATATCCGCGGCGGCCGGATCCGCGGCCAGCGCGGCTGGGTCGTGGACAAGGTCGAGGACCTGTCGGCCAGCGAGCTCGTCGAGCACTTCCTCGGCCAGGTGTACCGGGACGACCCGGCCGTCTCGCAGGACCTGACCAGCCACGACGCCGCGGGCCAGGACGCGGCCGGACCGGACGGGCCAGGCGACCCCGGGCCGGCCCGGCATAACCGGCGCGGCGACGCGAGCAGGCGCAGCGCAGACTGGCGGGCCGAACCCGACCGGCAGGCGGTGCCGCGCGAGGTGCTGGTCCCGGTGCTGCCGCCGGACGCGGCCGCGGTCCAGGACTGGCTGGCCGCCCGGCGGGGCAGCAGGGTCAGCCTGCGGGTGCCCCAGCGCGGCGACAAGAAGGCGCTGCTGGACACCGTGACCAGGAACGCGACCGAGGCGCTGGCGCTGCACAAGACCAGGCGGGCCAGCGACCTGACCACGCGCAGCCAGGCCCTGCGCGAGATCCAGGACGCGCTCGGGCTGGATAACGCGCCGCTGCGGATCGAGTGCATCGACGTCTCCAACCTGCAGGGCACGCACGTGGTCGCGTCGATGGTGGTGTTCGAGGACGGCCTGGCCCGCAAGTCCGAGTACCGCAAGTTCGCGATCCGCGGCGCGACCGATGACCTGTCCGCGATCTATGAGGTGGTGAGCCGGCGCTTCCGCCGGTATTTGGCCGCGCGGGAGGAGGAGCGGCAGGCCGAGCAGACCATCGACGTCGGTGAGCTGGAGCCGGCCGACGGAGGGCGGCGCAAGTTCGCCTACCCGCCGAGCCTGCTCGTCGTCGACGGCGGGGCCGGCCAGGTCGAGGCGGCCGTGCGGGCCCTGACCGACCTTGGCATCACCGACATCGCCGTGTGCGGCCTGGCCAAGCGCCTGGAGGAGGTCTGGCTGCCGGGCGAGGACAGCCCGGTGATCATGCCGAGGACCAGCGAGGGACTGTACCTGCTGCAGCGGGTGCGGGACGAGGCGCACCGCTTCGCGATCACCTATCACCGGGCCAAGCGCACCGCGGCCCAGCGGGCCAGCGCGCTGGACGACCTGCCGGGCCTCGGGCCGGCCAGGAAGCAGGCGCTGCTCAGGCACTTCGGCTCGATCAAGCGGCTGCGGGAAGCCGAGCCCGACCAGATCGCCGAGGTGGAGGGTTTCGGACCGCGCCTGGCCGGGGTGGTCGCGCGGGCGCTGCGCGACCGCCAGGATGGGGACGCGCAGGCCGGGAGCCGGCCCGGCGAGCCAGATCGGGGGGCCATGAGATGACCACGCACGGGACCGCCAGCCACGGTGCCGCTCAGCACGGTGTCCTTAACCACGGGGCCGCGCCCGAGCTCGTCATCATCACCGGCATGTCCGGCGCGGGCCGGTCGACCGCGGCCAAGTCGCTGGAGGACCTGGACTGGTTCGTGGCCGACAACCTGCCGCCGGCCCTGCTGGTGACGATGCTTGACCTGGCCCGCCGGGCCAGGGCCGAGGTACCGCGGGTGGCGGCGGTCGTCGACATCCGCAGCCGCGCGTTCTCGACCGACATGCAGTCATCGATCACCGACCTGGACGCGCTCGGCGCCCACCCGTTCGTGGTGTTCCTCGAGGCCGGCGACGAGACGCTGGTGCGCCGGTTCGAGAACGTCAGGCGGCCGCACCCGCTGCAGGAGAACGGCCGGGTGATCGACGGCATCAAAGCCGAGCGGGAGCAGCTGAGCGGGATCAGGGAGCACGCGGACCTGATCATCGACACCACCGCGCTCAACATCCACGAGCTGAGCTCGCGGGTCAGGGCGGCATTCGGCAACGAGAGCGACACCGCCGTCCGGATCAACGTGCTCTCGTTCGGCTTCAAGTACGGGCTGCCGGTGGACGCCGACATGGTGGCCGACTGCCGGTTCCTGCCTAACCCGTACTGGATTCCCGAGCTGGCCCCCCAGAGCGGCCAGGACCGCCCGGTCAAGGACTACGTGCTCGGCCAGCCGGGCACCGAGGAGTTCATCCGGTCCTACCTCCAGGTGCTGCAGATCACCCTGAATGGCTACGAGCGCAGCGGCAAGCGGTTCCTGACCCTCGCCGTCGGCTGCACCGGCGGCAAGCACCGCAGCGTGGTCGTCGCCGAGGAGCTGGCCTCGCGGCTGGCCGGCCCGTGGCCGGGCGTCCAGGTCGCCCATCGCGACCTCGGGCGTGAGTAGGCCGGCCAGGCGCCGGGTGGTCGCGCTCGGCGGCGGCCACGGCCTGTTCGCGTCGCTGTCGGCGCTGCGCCGGGTGACCAGGGACCTGACCGCGATCGTGACGGTCGCCGACGACGGCGGGTCGAGCGGGCGGCTGCGCCGTGAGTACGGCGTGCTCCCGCCGGGCGACCTGCGGATGGCGCTTGCCGCCCTGTGCGGCGACGACTCGTGGGGAACGACCTGGAGCAGGGTCGTGCAGCACCGGTTCGGCGGCCCGGGCGAGCTGGGCGGGCACGCGGTCGGCAACCTGCTGATCGTCGCGCTGTGGGACCTGCTCGGCGACCCGGTCGAGGGCCTGGAGTGGGTCGCCAGGCTGCTCGGGGCACACGGCCGGGTACTGCCCATGACCGCCGTGCCGCTTGACCTCGCGGCCGAGGTGGAGGGGATTGACCCGGAACATCCCCGGCAGGTCCGCACGATTCGCGGTCAGGTGGCCTGCGCGACGACCACCGGGCAGGTACGGTCGATGTCACTGGTTCCTGCCGACCCGCCCGCGTGCGCCCAGGCGGTGCAGGCGGTCGCGGAGGCAGACTGGGTGGTGCTCGGCCCCGGGTCGTGGTTCACCAGCGTGCTGCCGCACCTGCTGGTTCCCGAGCTGGCCCGCGCGCTGGTCGCCACCCCGGCCCGGAGGCTGGTCACGCTGAACCTGGCGCCCCAGCCGGGGGAGACCGAAGGGTTCTCCCCGCGTGCTCACCTGGAGGTGCTGGCCCGCCATGCCCCGGACTTGGCGATCGATGTCGTCCTCGCCGACACATCGGCGGTGAGGGACACGGCAGGCGATCTGACCGAGGCGGTCAGCCAGCAAGGCGGGCGGCTAGAGCTGGCCGACCTGGCGCTGGCTGGCCGGCCTGACCGGCATGACCCGCTGCTGCTCGCGGGCGCGCTGGCGCGGATTTTCGAGGGGGAGTGAGACTGGTGGCGCTGACCAGCCTGGTCAAGGATGAGCTGAGCCGCGTGAGCGTGGTAAAGCCGTGCTGCCGCAAGGCCGAGGTATCCACGCTGCTGCGGTTCGCCGGCGGCCTGCACCTGAACAACGGGCACATCATGGTCGAGGCCGAGCTCGACACCGGCTCAACCGCGCGCCGGCTGCGCAAGGACATCAACGAGATCTTCGGGCACTCCTCGGAGCTGATCGTGCTGGCCCCGAGCGGGCTGCGGAAGGGGAACCGGTACGTGGTCAGGGTCACCAAGGACGGCGACGGCCTGGCCAGGCAGACCGGGCTAGTGGACGGCCGGGGCAGGCCGGTGCGCGGACTGCCCAGGCAGGTCGTGGCCGGCAGCACCTGCGACTGCGAGGCGGCCTGGCGCGGCGCCTTCCTGGCCCACGGCTCGCTGACCGAGCCAGGCCGGTCCATGTCGCTCGAGCTGACCTGCCCGGGTCCCGAGGTAGCGCTGGCGATGGTCGGCGCGGCCCGGCGGCTGCGGATCCAGGCCAAGGCCAGGGACGTGCGCGGCGTCGACCGGGTAGTGATCAGGGATGGCGACGCGATCAGCGCGATCCTGACCAGGCTCGGCGCGCACGACAGCGTGCTGGCCTGGGAAGAGCGCAGAATCCGCCGGGCGGTTCGCGGGACGGCCAACCGGCTGGCCAACTTCGACGACGCAAACCTGCGCCGCAGCGCCCGGGCGGCCGTGGCGGCCGGGGCCAGGGTGGAGCGCGCGCTGGAGATCCTCGGCGACGAGGCGCCGGAGCACCTGATCGAGGCGGGCCAGCTGCGGATCAAGCACCGCCAGGCCAGCCTGGAGGAATTGGGTCAGGCGGCGGACCCGCCGCTGACCAAGGACGCGATCGCCGGCCGGATCAGGCGCCTGCTAGCCCTGGCCGACAAGCGGGCGAGCGAGCTCGGCATCCCGGCGACCGAGGCCCACCTGACGCCGGAAATGCTCGCGCCCTGAACTGTTTCCGGCCGGGCCGGACGGCCTTCCAGGCCGGGATGACCGGCCCGGCCGACCCGCCAGGCCTGGTGTTAGTGTGCGCGTGGCGACACAAGATCGAGACATCGATCGCGACGAGGCGAAGGGGAGCAGCGCGGTGACGGTCAGGGTAGGGATCAACGGGTTCGGCAGGATCGGGCGGAACTTCTGGCGCGCCGTGCACGCGATGAAGGCACCAGCCATCGAGATCGTGGCCGCGAACGACCTCGGGGACATCGCGACCTTCGCGCACCTGCTCAAGTACGACACCGTGCTGGGGACCCTCGACGTGGACGTCAGGGCGGCCGACGGCAGCATCACGGCGGGTGATTCGACGATCAAGTGGCTGGCCGAGCGCGACCCGTCGGCACTGCCGTGGGCGGACCTGGGCGTCGACGTGGTGATCGAGTCCACCGGTCATTTCACCAGCCACGATGGCGCGTACAAGCACATCGAGGCGGGCGCTAAGAAGGTCATTATCTCGGCCCCGGCCAGCGGCGAGGACATCACGATCGTGATGGGCGTGAACGACGACGCCTACGACCCGGCCGCGCACACCGTCATCTCCAACGCGTCCTGCACTACGAACTGCGTGGCCCCGATGGCCAAGGTGCTGCTGGACAACTTCGGCATCGTCAAGGGCCTGATGACGACCATCCACGCCTACACCAACGACCAGGTGATCCTGGACTTCGCGCACAAGGACCTGCGCCGGGCCAGGGCCGCGGCCCAGAACATCATCCCGACCACGACCGGGGCGGCCAAGGCCACCTCGCTGGTCCTGCCCGAGCTGAAAGGCAAGCTGGACGGCATGTCGATGCGGGTGCCGGTGATGGACGGCTCGGTCACCGACCTGGTTGTCCAGCTCGAGCGCGAGGCCACCGTCGAGGAAGTCAACGAGGCCTACCGCACCGCGGCCTCGCAAGGTTCGCTGAAGGGTTACCTGCATTACTCCACCGACCCGATCGTGTCCTCCGACATCGTCGGCACCCAGTGGTCGTGCACGTTCGACTCGCCGCTGACCATGGCCATGGGCGATCAGGTCAAGGTCATCGGCTGGTACGACAACGAATGGGGCTACACCAACCGCCTGGTCGACCTGGCCTCGCTGGTCGCCAGCCGCCTGGGCGCGTAGCGCCATGCGCCCCATCGCCGACCTCGACGTCGGCGGGCAGGTCGTGCTCCTTCGGGCCGACCTCAACACCCCGCTGGACGGGACGACCATCACCGACGACGGCCGGATCAGGGCCAGCCTGCCGACCGTTACCGAGCTCGCCGGCCGGGGCGCCCGGGTACTGATCTGCGCGCACCTGGGCCGGCCGCAGGGTGCGGACTTCGGGGCCAGGGCGGCGGGCGGCCCTTCGCTGCGGCCGGTGGCCGACCGGATCGGCGAGCTGCTCGGGCGGAAGGTGGCGTTCGCCGCCGACGTCGCCGGGCCGTCCGCGGCGGAGGTCGCGGCCGGGCTGTCCGACGGCGACGTCGGGCTGCTGGAGAACGTGCGCTTCGAGCCCGCGGAAACCAGTCCGGCCGACGCCGTCAGGGCGGCCCTGGCGGCGCGCCTGGCCGGGCTGGCGAGCCGGTATGTCGGAGACGGCTTCGGCGCCCTGCACCGCAAGCACGCCAGCGTTTACGACCTACCTGGCCTGCTGCCGCATGCGGCCGGGCAGCTGGTGCAGGCCGAGGTCGCCGTGCTGCAGCGGCTGACCGAGCGGCCGGCCAGGCCCTACGTGGTCGTACTCGGCGGGGCCAAGCCCTCGGACAAGCTCGCCGTCATCGCGAACCTGCTCGACCAGGCCGACCGGCTGATCATCGGCGGCGGCATGTCCTACACCTTCCTGGCCGCCCAGGGTCACGAGACCGGCAGGTCGCTGCTGGAGGCCGATCAGGTCGGCAACGTCGGGAAGGTGCTGGCCGAGGCGGACCGGCGCGGCGTCGAGATCGTGCTGCCGGTGGACCTCGTCGGCGCCACCGGCTTCGCGGCCGACGCCGAGCACGAGGTGTACCCGGCCGACGCGTTCCCGGCCGACCGCGAGTCCCTCGACATGGGCCCGCGGACCAGGGAGCTGTTCGCGGCCAAGCTCGCCGATGCCGCGACCGTCTTCTGGAATGGCCCGGTCGGGGTGTTCGAGTTCCCGGCCTTCGCGGCCGGCACCCAGGCCGTGGCCCAGGCGATCGCGCAGGTCCGGGGCCTCACCGTAGTCGGAGGCGGCGATTCGGCGGCCGCGGTGCGCACGCTCGGCTTCCCCGACAGCGCGTTCAGCCATATCTCTACCGGCGGCGGGGCCAGCCTGGAGTACCTGGAGGGCAAGGAGCTGCCCGGCCTGGCCGCGCTGGAGGCCAGCCCGTGAGCGCCGCGGGCAGCGGCCGCAAGCCGCTCGTGGCCGGCAACTGGAAGATGAACACCAACCACTTCGAGGCGCTGGCCCTGACCCAGAAGCTCGCCTTCCGGCTAACCGACAAGGATTTCGCGGCCGCCGACATCGCGCTGCTGCCGCCGTTCACCGCCCTGCGCAGCGTCCAGAGCCTGGTCCAGGGGGACAAGCTGAAGCTCCAGTACGGCGCCCAGGACCTCTCGCCGCACCCCGACGGCGCCTACACCGGCGACATCAGCGGCGGGATGCTGGCCAAGCTGGGCTGCCAGTACGTGCTGGCCGGGCACTCCGAACGCCGCCAGTACCACTTCGAGAGCGACGAGCTGGTCAACGCCAAGGTCAAAGCCGCGTTCGGGTACGAGCTCACGCCGGTGCTGTGCGTGGGCGAGCCGCTGGAGGTCAGGGAGGAGGGCCGCCAGCTCGAGCACACGCTCCGCCAGGTCGACGGCGGGCTCGACGGCCTGTCCGGCCCGCAGATCGGCGGGATGGTGATCGCCTACGAGCCGATCTGGGCGATCGGGACCGGCAAGGTCGCCACCCCGCAGGACGCCCAGGAAGTCTGCGGCGCCATCAGGGAGCGGGTTTCCGCACGCCATGGGCACGAAGCAGGGGCAGGATTGCGTATCCTTTACGGGGGATCAGTGAAACCCGACAACATGCCCGCCATCATGGCGCAGTCAGACATCGACGGCGCACTAGTGGGCGGCGCCAGCCTCGATCACGAGGGATTCGTGAGGATCTGTCGTTATCGCGATGCGCTGACATCCGCCTGACTAGTCGCCCGGAGGGACGATTTGTAGTGGTTATCGCCTTTTCCATCGTCCTGATCATTTCGAGCGGGCTCATGGTGCTGCTCGTGCTGCTGCATAAGGGCAAGGGCGGCGGGCTGTCCGACTTGTTCGGCGGCGGGATGTCCTCCTCGCTCGGATCGTCATCAGTGGTTGAGCGGAATCTCGACCGGATCACGATCTTCACTGGCATCCTGTGGTTCGTCTGCATTGTCGCGCTCGGTCTGCTGCTGAAGTGACGTGCGGCTGCCGCGACGCCGCGGCGCCTAGCTCAGTACCGCCGGTTTGCACGGAAAGAGGCCAGCATTGAGTAGTGGTAACGCCATTCGCGGCAGCCGCGTCGGCGCCGGACCGATGGGCGAGGCAGAGCGCGGCGAGGCGGCACCTCGGGTCCGCGTGTCGTTCTTCTGCTGCAACGGTCACGAGACGGTGCCGAGCTTCGCCAACGACGCGCCCGTCCCTGACACCTGGGACTGCCCGCGCTGCGGCGTGCCGGCGGGCCGGGACTCCACGGCTCCGCCGCCGTTGCCCCACTCCGAGCCGTACAAGACGCACCTCGCCTACGTCAAGGAGCGCCGGTCGGCCACCGACGGCGCCGCGATCCTGGCCGAGGCCCTGGACCGGCTCCGCCACGGCGGCTAAGCGCGCACGTACCTGGTCAGCAGCGCGCCGCCGTCTTCGGTGACGCTGGCCAGCCGCAGCCCGGTCAGGCCAGCCCCGCCGGCCAGGCTGCCGGTGGCGGGCGCAGCCGTGATCCGGCCGGCCGAGTGGCCGCCTTCCAGCACCGGGCTGACCGTCAGGCACAGCTCGTCCAGCAGGCCCCCGGCGGCCAGCTGGCCGAGCAGGCTGGGACCGCCTTCAACCAGGATCCGGCCGAACCCGCGGCTGGTCAGCGCGCCGACGGCGGCCGTAGCGGTCACGGACGCATCGCCCGCCACCTCGACGTCGGCGACCCGCGCGGCGGCGGCCCGGCGGCCGGCATCGGCCTGCCCGGTGGTCAGGACGATCGTGCGCGGGCCGCCGGGAACGAACAGCGGGCCGTCCAGGTCGAGGTCCAGGTGCCCGGTGATGACGGCGATCGGCGGCACCGGCCGGCCACCGCGCAGCTGCGGCCACAGCTCATCGGGCTGAGCCTTCCTGTACCGCTCGGCCCTGGCGGTGCCCCCGCCCACCAGGACCACGTCGGCGAGGCTGCGCAGCACCGTGAAGGCCAGCTTGTCGGCGGTTCCGGACAGGCCGCCGGACCGGCCGTCCACGCTGACGGCACCGTCCGCGCTGGCCACCATGTTGGCCCTGACCCAGGGGCCTTCCGGGTAGGCGTAGATCTCGCCGAGCGCCGCCACCAGGCGCTCGATCTCCGGTGATGCGGCCGGCGGCCGGATCCGCCCGGTCCCACTCAGCGGATCGGAAGGACCGAGCAGCGGACCAGGCCGGCCCTCGCGCAGCGGAAAGATCTGGCGCACGTGGTCCTCCTCGTGTGAACAGGCGGTCAGGCGGCCGGCGAAACGGCCAGCACTCGCGTACCAACCAGGGCGAACTCCATCAGATGCCAGAAATGGCGCGGAAATAACGGCCCGGGTCGGCTTGCGGGTCTAGCATGGTGCGCCATGCGAACTCTGGGCGGCATCATCGCCATAGCGGGCGTGTCGGCGCTGACGGCGGCGGCTGGCTGCAGCGCTCAGGCTGCTCCGGCCGCGCGGGCGGCCGGCCGGCCGCAGGAGCATGTCCGGCTGGCCGCGCACGGCGGGGCCCGGCCCGAGGTGGTACGGGCCCGGCCGGCCGCCACGGTCCCCGGGGCCGGCAACCCGGCCGGCCACGCGTTCGTGCCGGCCGCGGGCCGGGCCGTCAGCACCGCCCGCCCGGCCACGGTGATCGGCCAGGGCACCCCGGCCAGCTGCACCTCGGCCGCCGTCGTCCGGGCGGTCGCCAGGGGCGGCGTGATCACCTTCCGCTGCGGTCCTGGCCCGGTGACGATCCAGATGCACGCCACCGCGAAGGTGCGCAACACCAGCGCCCAGGTGGTCATCGACGGCGACGGCAAGGTCACCCTGAGCGGGGGCGGCGTCCGCCGGATCCTGTACATGGACACCTGCGACAAGCGGCAGGTGTGGACGACGTCGCACTGCCAGGACCAGGCCACCCCGCGGCTGGTCGTGCAGAACATCACGCTCGCGCACGGCAACTCGATTGGCGACACGTTCGACGGCGGCGGCGGCGGCGCGATCTTCGCCCGGGGCGGCCAGCTGAAGGTGGTCAACTCCCGGTTCATCGGCAACCGCTGTGACCGCACCGGCCCTGACCTCGGCGGCGCGGCCATCCGCGCGCTCAGCGAGTACCGCAACCGCCCGCTCTACATCGTGCACAGCACATTCCTGGGCGGCTACTGCTCCAATGGCGGCGCGCTCAGCAGCATCGGAGTCTCCTGGACGGTGCTGAACAGCCTGATGATGCACAACAAGGCCATCGGCAACGGCGCGAACCCGGCCAGGCACGGCACCCCGGGCGGCGGCAGCGGCGGCGCGATCTACAACGACGGCGACAAGTACACGCTGCGCGTCTCCGGCACGGTGATCAAGTACAACCACGCCCGCGAGGGCGGCGGCGCGATCTTCTATGTCAGCAACGACAGGACCGGCACCCTCCTGATCGAGAACTCGACCCTGCACGACAACCCGAACCGTGGTTTCTACACGGCCGGGTACCCGGGCATCTTCTTCCTCGGCCACGGGCACCCGGTCGTGATTCACTCGACCATCAACTGAGGCGGATATGGTCACCGCGCACGTCGGCGATGAGCCGGAACAGCCGCCGCCACTCCAGCCGGCAAAGGTGTCACCGCCGGCCGGCTCGGCGGTCAGCGTGACCGTGTCATCGACCGGTACCTGAGCCGAGCAGGTCGAGCTGGCCACCCCCGGCCCGCAGTCGATGCCGCCGGTGTCGCTGACCACGGTGTCGTCGCCACTGCCGCCCGATACGGTAGCGTCATGGCGGCGCCGGCGGTGCCGCTACCCACCACGGTGGCCGCGATCAGCCCCGCGATCAGGGCTATCTTGCGGGCACGTCTCGCGGGCGTGAACGCGGATAGCCACATACTTTGACCGCCGTCCGGCCGGCCGATTCGGTGCCAGAACGGGCACGCCGCCTTACGCTGCTGCCATGCCAGGAACCGTCGTGGGCCGCGAGAGCGAACTCGCGGTCCTGGCCGACTTCCTGGCCGCGTTGCCGGCCGCCCCGGCCGCCCTCGTCCTGGCCGGCCAGGCCGGGGCCGACAAGACGACCCTGCTCAGGGAGGGACACCGGCAGGCCGGGCAGGCCGGCCACCTGGTACTGCGCACGCTGCCCGCTCCCGGCGACGTCCGGCTCGCTTTCGCGGGCCTGGCCGACCTGCTCGGACCGCACCTGAACGACGTGCTGCCCGACCTGCCGCCGCCGCAGCGGCGGGCCCTGTCCGCCGCGCTGCTGATCGAGGACCCGCCGGATCCGCCGCCCGAGCCGAACGTGATCGCGGCCGCCGTCAAGAGCGCGCTCCGCGCCCTCGCCGCGACCACGCCGGTCCTGCTGGTGATCGATGACGTGCAGTGGCTGGACGGGCCCAGCACGTCCGCGCTCAGCTTCGCGCTGCGCCGGATCGACGCCGACCCCGTCGGCCTGCTCTGCGCGATCCGGGCCGACCGCCCTGACCCGGCCCTGCCGTTTGACCTGGCCCGCTCGGACCTGGCTTGCCGGGTCGTCCCGGTGCCGGGGATTAGCCTCGGGGCGCTGCACCGGCTGCCGCGGGACAGGCTGGACATCGCACTGGCCAGGCCGACCCTGCGGCGCATTCATGCCGACGCCGAGGGCAACCCGTTCGCCGCCCTGGAGATCGGCCGGGCTCTGGCCCGGCGCGGCATCACCCGCGTGGCCGGCGGCCCGCTGCCGGTCCCCGACACCCTGGCCGGCCTGGTCGGAGAGCGCCTGGCCGCGCTGCCGGCCGCGGTCAAGCGGGCGGTCGAGGTGCTCGCGGTGCTGCGGGAGGCCCCGCCGGACCGGCTGATCGCGGCTGGGCTCGCCGCCGACCAGCTCGCCGCGGCCGCCGACGCCGGGGTGGTCGAGCCAGGACCCGGCCTGGTCAGGTTCACTCATCCGCTCATCGCGGCGACCGTGCTGGACTCCCTGACGACCGCCAGGCGACGGGAACTGCATGCCCTGGCCGCGGCGAGTGCCGCCGACCCCGAGGAGCGGGCGAGGCACCTCGCGCTGTCCGCCGGCGCCGCCGATGATGGCGTCGCGGCCGAACTAGACGAGGCGGCGGTGATCGCCGAGCGCCGCGGCGCCCCCACCGCCGCCGCCGAACTGCTCGAGCTGGCGGCCGAGCTGACCTCCGCGGGCCGGGACGAGGACGTGCACCGGCGGCTGATCAACGCGGGCCGCCTGCTCGCCGTCGCGGGCGATACGCCCGCGGCCGAGGCGCTCTTCAGGAGCCTGGCCGACCGCACCCCGCCCGGGCCCCGGCACGCCGAGGTGCTGGCCCATCTCGGCTGGACCAGCGAGGACAACTTCGCGGAATCGACCAGGCTGCTCGAGCAGGCGCTCGCCGAGGCCGGCGACGCCCCGCTGCTGCGAGCCAGGATCCTGGCCTTCCTGTCTGATCACTGGGCCATCAGGGGGGACCCCTGGCCAGGCCAGGACGGATGCGTACCGGGCCCTGGAGTACGCCGAGCGGGCCGGCGACCCGGCCCTGTTGTCTGGCCTGCTCGCGCACGCGTTCTACTGCGACTGGCGGTGCGACCTGGCGGTCAACGGCGACCAGCTGCGCCGGGCCCTGGACCTGGAGGACCAGGTCGGCCGGCTGGGCGCCAGCCAGCTGGAGCCGGCCAGCGGGGTCGCCGGGCTGTACCTGCTGGCAACCGGCCAGCTCGACGAGGCGCGCGAGATCCTGACCACGACGCTGGCCAGGGCCGAGGCCGAGGGGCTGGAGTACGTACGGTCCGACGTGCTGCTCAGGCTGTCGCTGATCGCGACCAGGACCGGCGATCCCGGCCGCGGCGCCGAGCTGGCGACCGCCGGCGCGGACATCGCCGAGCAGCTCGGCCTGTCCCAGCTCATCAGCGCGCTGCTGTACGGGCTGGGGTTCGCCGCCCTGCATCTCGGCAACCGGCCGGCCGCCGAGCAGGCCTGCGGCCGGGGCGGGGACCTGAGCCGCGCCATCGGCGACCGGGTCTACCTGCGGGCCCACCAGGCGGTGCTCGGTGCCCTGGCCCTGGCCGAGGGTGACCACGCCGCGGCGGCCGCCCAGCTGAGCCCGCTGATCGCCGGTCTCGACGAGCTGGGCCGGTGGCTCGAAAGCTACTGGGCCCCGGAGATCGTCGAGGGCCCTGACCGGCTCTGGCCAGATCGGGCCGGCCGAGGCGCTGCGGCTCCGGGCCAGGGCCAGCCGTGAGCCGGCCCCCGAAGGCCGGATCCTGCTGCAGCTCGGGTCGGTACAGCGGCGGCTCAAGCAGCGCCGGGCGGCCAGAGAGAGCCTGGCCCAGGCGATCGAGCGGTTCGACGGGGCCGGGGCGGCGCTCTGGTCGGCCCGGGCCAGGGACGAGCTGGCCAGGGTCAGCGGCCGGCCGGCCTCGGCCGGAGAGCTGACCGCGACCGAGCACCGGGTCGCCGGGCTGATCGCCGCCGGGCTGTCCAACCGGGCCGCCGCGGCCGAGCTGTTCGTCACCGTGCGCGCGATCGAGTCCACCCTCACCAAGGTCTACGCCAAGCTCGGCGTGCGGTCCAGGATGGAACTGGCCGCCCGCTACCGGTCAGGCCCCGCCCGCTAGCCGCGACCGGGCCGCGACCGGGTCACGACCGCCTGGCGCCCCGCAGCACGACCATGGCCCTGGACGCCACCTCGACTCGCACCGCCGACCGGTCGGCGGCGGACATCGCCGAGCTGGCCGCGGGCCGCAGCCCGGGGGCGATCGCGACCGCCTGCTCGGGACCGGTGTCCACGACCACCTGCCAGGAACCGCCGGACGAGCCGAGGTGCGGCGGGACCGAGAACGGGACCGGGTCGCTGTGCGCGTTGATCAGCAGCACGAAGTCGGCGTCGGTGATCCGCTCGCCGTGCGGGCCCGGCTCGGTGATCGCGTCCCCGTTCACGCACACGGCGAGAGCCTTCGCGTAGCCCGAGTTCCAGTCCGCCCCGGTCATGTCCGCTCCGGACGGGGTGAGCCAGACGATGTCGCGCTGGCCGTCGGCCGAGTCGCCCGACTGACCGCTGAAGAACCGGCGCCGCCGGAACACCGGATGCGCCTTGCGCAGCGCCGACAGGGCCGAGACGAAGTCGATCAGGTCGGCGTGCTTGGCCGCGGCATCCCAGTCCACCCAGGAGATCTCGTTGTCCTGGCAGTAGCTGTTGTTGTTGCCGAACTGGGTCCGGCCCAGCTCATCCCCGGCCAGCAGCATCGGGATGCCCTGGGACAAGAACAGCGTGGCCAGGAAGTTGCGGGCCTGCCGCTGGCGCAGCGCGTTGATTTCCTGGTCGTCGCTCGGGCCTTCGGCGCCGCAGTTCCATGACCGGTTGTCGTCCGAGCCGTCCCGGTTCCGCTCGCCGTTCGCCTCGTTGTGCTTGGCGTCGTAGCTGACCAGGTCGGTCAGCGTGAACCCGTCGTGGCAGGTGACGAAGTTCACCGAGGCGACCGGCCGCCGCGCGCTGGTCTCGTACAGGTCGCTTGACCCGGTGAGCCGGGACGCCAGTTCCGGCAGCCGGCCGGGCTCGCCCCGCCAGTAGTCGCGCACGGTATCGCGGTACTTGCCGTTCCACTCGGTCCACAGCGGCGGGAACTTGCCCACCTGGTAACCGCCCTCGCCCACGTCCCACGGCTCGGCGATGAGCTTGACCTGGGACACCAGCGGGTCCTGCTGCACCAGGTCGAAGAAGGCGGACAGCCGGTCCACGTCGTGCAGTTCCCTGGCCAGGGCCGAGGCCAGGTCGAACCGGAACCCGTCCACGTGCATCTCGTCGATCCAGTACCGCAGCGAGTCCATGATCAGCTGCAGCGTGTGCGGGTGGCGGACGTTCAGGCTGTTGCCGCAGCCGGTGTAGTCCAGGTACGCCGACGGGTCGTCGTCGGCCAGCCGGTAGTAGGCGGCATTGTCGATGCCGCGGAAGCTGAGCGTCGGGCCGAGTTCGGCGCCCTCGGCGGTGTGGTTGTAGACGACGTCCAGGATCACCTCGATCCCGGCCTGATGCAGCGTCTTGACCATGGCCTTGAACTCGGCCACGTGCCCGTGCGCCGAGGCCGCGGAGCCGTAGCGCTGGTGCGGCGCGAAAAAGCCGATCGTGTTGTAGCCCCAGTAGTTGGTGAGCCCGCGGTCGGTCAGGCTCGGCTCGGCCACGGCCTGATGCACCGGCATCAGTTCGATCGCGGTCACGCCGATCCGCTGCAGGTGCTCGATGACCGGCGGCGAGGCCAGGCCCGCGTAGCTGCCGCGCAGGTCGGCCGGGACCGCGGGGTGGCGCAAGGTCAGGCCGCGTACGTGCGCCTCATAGATGAGGGTCTGGTGGTAGGGCGTGCGCAGCCGCTGGTCGCCGGCCCAGTCGAAGTAGGGGTTGACCACGACGTTGCGCGGCACGAACGGCGCGCTGTCGGCGGTGTTCAGCGCGCCCCGGCCCGCACTGCCCGGCAGGTGGGAGTAGAGTGCCGGGTTCTGCCTGACCTGGCCGTCCACGGCCTTGCCGTACGGGTCGAGCAGCAGCTTGGCCGGATTGCACCGGTGGCCGTGGCGGGGGTCATAGGGTCCGTGCACCCGGAACGCGTAGCGCTGCCCGGGCCCGGTGTCCGGCAGGTAGCAATGCCAGACGAAGCCATCGACCTCGGACAGCCCGATCCTCGTCTCCTGGTCGTCGGCGTCGAACAGGCACAGCTCGACCAGCTCAGCGACTTCCGAGAAAATCGCGAAATTAGTGCCAGACCCATCCCATACCGCCCCAAGAGGGTAAGCGGTTCCCGGCCACACGCGCATCCGCCGACCTTATCCGGTGAACTCGGGCTGCGAGTGCGCCAGGATCGCGGCGAGATCCAGCCCGGCCGGCAGCGTGCCGAACGACACGCCGGGACCCGTGAGCGGGCCGGCCGCCAGCCGGGAAGCGCAGAACGCGTCGCCGACCGCGGCCGGGGCGTACCTGACCAGCAGCGCGGCCTGAACGGTGACGGTGAGCAGGCCGGCCAGCCGGCGAGGCAGAACCTGGCCCCCGGCCGGATCGGCCGCCGCCTCGGCCAGCTCCCGCCACAGCAGGCTGGCGGCCTGGTCGAGCCGCGGGTCGGCGCCCGCGGCCTGGCCGACCTCATCGCGCAGGGCGTCGACGCCGCCAGGAGTCCTGGCCAGCGCGCGCAGCAGGTCGAGCGCGGTCACGTTGCCCGAGCCCTCCCAGATGGAGTTGAGCGGGGCGTCCCGGTACAGCCTGGGCAGCACAGACTCCTCCACGTAGCCGTTGCCGCCCAGGCACTCCAGCGCCTCGCCGACCACGGCCGGAGCGCGCTTGCAGACCCAGTGCTTAGCCGCGGGCAGCAGCACCCGCAGCAGCACCGCCGCGGCGGCGTCGCCGCGCGAGGCCAGATCGGCGGCCGCCGCCAGCCGCAGGGCCAGCGTCGTCGCCGCCTGCGATTCCAGGGTCAGGTCGGCCAGCACCGCGGCCATCGCGGGCTGCTCGGCCAGCTTGTGCCCGAACGCCTCGCGGCGGGCCGTGTGGTAGGCCGCCTCGACGCAAGCCTGGCGGATGATGGCGGCACTGCCGAGGACGCAGTCGAGCCGGGTGGAACTGACCATCCCGATGATGGTGGCCACGCCGCGGCCTGGTTCGCCCACCGGCCAGGCGACGGCGTCGGAGTACTCCACCTCCGCAGAGGCGTTCGACCTGTTCCCGAGCTTGTCCTTGAGCCGCTGGATGCGCATCGCGTTCCTGGCGCCGTCCGGCAGCACGCGGGGGAGCAGGAAGCAGGTGAGGCCGCCGGGTGCCTGGGCCAGCATCAGGAACAGGTCGCACATCGGGGCCGAGCAGAACCACTTGTGCCCGGTGATCAGGTAGCTGCCGTCCCCGGCGGGCTCGGCTCTGGTCGTGTTGGCCCGGACGTCGGAGCCGCCTTGCTTCTCGGTCATGGCCATGCCGGCCAGCAGGCCGTCCTTGGACTCGGGCACCCGCAGGCGAGGGTCGTAGACCGGTGCGGTCAGCCGCGGCTCGAAGCGGGCCGCCAGGTCCGGGGCCTGCCGCAGCGCGGGAACCACCGAATAGGTCATCGAGATCGGGCAGCCGTGCCCGGCCTCGGCCTGGGACCAGACGTAGAACTTGGCCGCCCTGGCCACGTGTGCGCCCGGCCGGCTGCTGGCCCAGGGTGCGGCGTGCAGGCCGTGGCTGACCGCGGCCGCCATCAGCTGGTGCCAGGCCGGATGAAACTCGACCTCGTCGATCCGGTGCCCGGTCCGGTCGTGCGTGCGCAGCCGGGGGGAGTGCTCATTGGCCAGCCTGGCCTGCTCGATCACCTCGGCCGAGCCCGCCGCCCGGCCGACCCGGCGCAACTCGGGGAGGGCCCAGCCCGCGCCGTGGGCCGCGACCGCGGTCAGCAGCGCCTCGTCCGCGGCGACATCGTGCCCGGCCAGCGGCGGCACCTGGTTGACGACATCGTGAGTGGCCGGTGAACCGCGGGTAATGGTCACGCTGCCAGTCTGCATGGTGCCAGCTTGCACGGGGCCAGTCGGCACGGGGCCAGTCGGCACCCCGGCGCTACGAGGTGTGGATGCCGCACTCCGTCTTAGCGGTGCCCGCCCAGCGGCCGCTGCGCGGATCCTCGCCTGCCTTCACCCGGACCGTGCAGGTGCTGCAGCCGACCGACGGGTAGCCGTCGTAGACCAGCGGGTTGACCAGGACGCCGTGCTCGGCGATGTAGTCGTCGACGTCCTTCTGGGTCCATTCGATGATCGGGTTGACCTTCACCATCTGCCGCTTGGCGTCCCACTGGACGACTCCGGTGGCGGTCCTGGTGCCGGTCTCTTCCCGCCGCACGCCCGTCAGCCAGGCGTCGTACGGCTCGAGCGACTTCTCAAGCGGCACGACCTTGCGCAGGTAGCAGCACAGGTCCGGGTTGCGCGCGTAGAGCTTGGGGCCGAGCTCGGTGTCCTGCTCGGCCACCGTCGTAGACGGTGTGACGTTGATCACGTTGACCGGGTAAACCGCGGAAACTGCGTCCCTGGTGCCGGTCGTCTCGGCGAAGTGATAACCCGTGTCCAGGAAGATCACGTCGATGCCCGGCACCTGCCGGGCGGCCAGGTCCACGATCACCGCGTCCGTCATCGACGAGGTGATGCACAGCCGGCTGCCGAACGTTTCCGCAGCCCAGGCGATGACGTCCTCGGCGGGCGCGCCGCGAAGCTGCTCGGCGGCCTGAATAGCCAGCGTCTCCATCGTGTGCGGCTCCTCGTTGCCCGTCATCTCGCGGCCTGGCTTACGTCCCATCGGTCACCGGGAGCACGGGAGGCGTCCATGAAGGACAGAGTAGGTCCAATAGGCGCTAAATGCACGCCATGATGGTGAAGAGCGGTCGCTCACGCCGATCTCCTCCCGGCCCTGGACTCGCTGCACGACTCCCGTAACCGGTCCCCCGGCCCTGCTATTCCGCCACTGACTCATCATCCGGTCAAGCACCGCTACTGCCGACCTGCCCGCGTGGCGGCGGCCTAACCCTGGCTTTAACCCTGCCTGACCCAGCCCATCATCGGCTCGGGCTGCAGGTCGGTCGCGGGTTTGTGCTGGCAGTCACACCAGGTACCGCCCTTGCAGGCTTCGTGATCGTGGCGGCGGCAGCTTCGGCAGATCATGATGCCATTCTCACCGGCAGGCGGCCGGCCAGAACCCCGGGCTCTGACTGGCCGGTTGTGTCCTTCGCGATCGGCAAGAGGGGATCAGGCGGCGTTGGTGTTCGCCCGGCGCATCCGGCGGCGGCGCTCAGCCGAGCGCTCGTCCTCGTTCAAGCCGCCCCAGGTGCCGTACTTCTCAGGCCTGCTGACCGCGTAGCCTAGGCATTCCATCCGGACGGGACACGAATCGCACAGCGCCTTGGCCTTACGCTCGCGAATCTCCCGCTCCGGCTGCCGCTCGCCATCGGGACCAAAGAACAGCACAACGGCTGCGCCGCGGCAGGCAGCCTCGTCCTGCCAGTTCCAGTTAGGCCGCGGCAGCAACACGGCCTGACGGCGTACATCAGACATGACAAACTCTCCTCAACCAGCTCGCCGTTAACATCCGTCTAGCGACGCATCTGGCTCGCTGGACGCAAATACAACGAATCCGCGCGATGCGGCAACCGCCCCGTCGCATCATGCAAACGCCTTACAGCGCTGAAGTGTTCCCTCACGGACGCCCGGTTCGGGCGCCTTCGCCCCGCAGGAGGTGCCCGCGCCGACGCCGGACTTCGGAATAGGACGGAATCCGAGCCGACTGGCAGCAGGGCTGATGATGCAGGTTCCCGCACGGTCAGCGCCGCCCGATAATCATGGCATCGCGCGCACGGCTGCATAGGCAATATGACAAGACTCGTTCAATTCGCGGCGAGCAGTAACCGGGCGACTTCTGGACACCGAATAGGCGCCGGCCCAGTATCGGCGCAGTGCCGGAGCGGACACCGACGCGGACACCGACGCCGACGCCGACGCCGACGCGCGCACTGACGCCGACGCCGGATGGCGCCGACGGCCCCCGCCGGCGGCGGCCGACCATCCGCCCCGCCTCGTCCCGAAATCCGGTAACTGGCTGGATTCCGGGCAAACTGGCCGGCCAATGCGACTCATTGGCTAGACAACCTGACCCGCCCCGGCGACGATAGGCAGCATGTCCGAGCCCGATGCCGTTCCCCTGCCACGGGAGGGACAGGTCTTCTTCGATGTCCGAGGCGAGTCCAGGAGCATGCGCCTGAGCTGGTATGCGGACAGCGCGGTCGCCGTCTTCAGCATCTGGCAGGGCAACCGCTGCACAGGAACTTTCCGGCTGCCCTTCGCCGACCTGACCAGGATGGTCCAGACCCTGCAATCAGGGCCGCACGCCGCTGGTGGCGGTTATGGCGATCCCGGGCGCTACCAGGCTGATCAGTACCCGCCGGCGGCGGTGCCGGCCGAGGGCGCGGGCTACGGCTACCAGCCGGCCGCCTACGAGGGCGGCGACTATGCCGCGGCGGGGTACGAGGGCGCCGGATACGAAGGCGCCGGTTACCAAGGCGCCGCGTATGAGGGCGCCGGCCACCCGGGCGGCTACGCCTCAGGCGAGTATGACGGGCACCGGTACGGCCAGCCGGGCGATGATTATCAGGACCCCGCTGCCTATCCCGAGCCTGCGGCCAATTACCAAGACCCCGGCTATGTCGGCGCGCCCTATGACGGCGCGCCCTATGACGGCCCGGCCTATGACGGCCCGGCCTACGACGGCCCGGCCTACGACAGTCCGGCCTACGACAGTCCGGCCTACGACGGCGCGGCCTACGACGGTGCGGCCGACAACCGGCCCGGCTACGACGGCGCTGGCTACGACGGGTCCGGATACTACGATGGCGCCGGCCAGGAAGAGGCCGGCCAGCCGCGCCCGCCAGGCTTCGAAGGCGCCGGTTACGAGAGAACCGGCAGCTACGACCGTACGGCCAGTTATCCGGCCGGCGATTCTGGCCAGGGCGCCTATTCAGGCCCGAGCGGCTATGAGCGCCCGCGCAGCTACGAGAATCCCAGTAGCTATACCGATCTGGGTTACGAGCACCCGGGCAGCTACGCGACGGCCAGCGGCATCCGGGCGGCCAGGACGAACGGCGCGACGACCACCGCCGCCGGGCCGGACACCGCCGCTCACCCGCCCATGCCCGCGTCCGTTCCCGGCCAGGCCAGGTCCGCGTCCGTTCCCGGCCAGGCCAGGTCCGCGTCCGTTCCCGGCCAGGCCAGGTCCGCGTCCGTTCCCGGCCAGGCCGGGGCGGACCCGGCCGGGCCCGCCACCGGGCCGGCTTCCCGTGGTCAAGGCGGAGACGCCGATCACGGCCAGGATGAGCGCCGGGACGCCGATTGGGAAGCGGCGACGGCCTCCTACCCGCTGCCGTAACCGAATCGCTGCCGCGACAAAACCGCGAGCGGCGGTTTCCTGTTCGGCAGGCCGCACCGCACCGCAGTCCGGGCACTATCGCGACGCTCGAGGGCAGCCCATCCAACCCTGATCGCGAATTGACTGATCACTGTCTGTTATGAACCGACCACGCGCGGGAATATTGTCGCGGTTAGGGGAAGGGGGAAAGACGTGGCACAGAAGCTATCCGTCACATTCGCGTGTGACTACGACGCTAAAGAGATTCCGAGCGGGGAGCAGCTGACCCGCGCGTTCAGCCTTGATGGCCGGGATTACGAGATCGACCTGTGCGAGAAACACAGCCAGAAGTTCGACGAAGTGATGAAGCGCTTCGCGGACCGGGCGCGCAAGGTTTCTGGCAAGGTCGGCCGGACCAAGAGGCGGACGACCGCGCACCGTCGGCGCAGCGCCGAAATTCGTGCCTGGGCCAAGCACTCGGGCATGGAGGTCAGCGACCGCGGCCGGATTCCGTCGCAGGTCATCTCGAAATACGAGGCGAATCACTGACACGCGGCTGACGGCAACGGTGGCCGGCCCCGCCCGGGGCCGGCCACCGTCATGCTGACGGCCGCGGCGGTCCCGTACCGTCGCGCCCCGGCCCAGGGCTGGCCGGCGCCGGAGGCGGGGCGTAGTCAGGCCCTCGGTCCTGGCCGTGGCGCCGGGTTGACCGCCGCGGCCAGCACCTGCGAGTTCGGCAGCAGGACGCGGCCTTCATCGGTCTCAAGCCGGACATAGGTGATGCTGAATTCGGTGACCGTGCCCTCGATCGTGCCGGCCAGCGCCCCCGACCTGATCCGCACCCGCTCGCCGACCCGGAACGGCTGCGCGAACTGCAGCATCACGCCCGCGAACAGGTTCGACAACGACTGCTGGGCGGCGATCGTGAGCAGCACCCCGGTGACGGCCCCGCCAACGATCAGCTGCCCGACCCGGAAGCCGAGCAGCGACAACGACACCAGCAGCACGACGGCGACGCCGATCAGGATCGTCACGTACCGGACGATCGCCCCGTAGGCCGCCCCGATAAGCCGCTCGAGCACGTCCCGGCCCCAGGCCGCGAACGCGAACGTCGAGGCCATCGCGAGGATGAAGAAGACGATGGTGGCCGGCGATTGTGATCAGGTGCCCGACCGGCAGGCTGACCACCGGGTTCCGCGCCGCCGAGGCCAGCGGAACGCCGGCCACATTGACACCGATGGTGACGCCGATCGCCAGCACCAGCGTGATGATCGCCCGCAGGGCCGGTTACGTGCCTTCAGGGTGCCTGCGCCCACGGGCCAACGGTATCGGCAAGCGCCCTGGTCCCGCCGCCAGGCGGGGCCCGGGCGCCCGGTCCGCGGGCTCCCGGTTCATCCGGGCGTTTCCAACCGAGAAGACGGCCCCGCCCTTTCTTT
>JBPCKO010000426.1:0-7150 GCA_051004215.1 Streptosporangiaceae bacterium
CAGGACCCGGGCCTCAGCCCCCATCAGCAGCCGGCGCTGCCGCTCATCCAGATGCGGGAAGATCACCCCGAACTTCGCCGCCAGCATCTCCCCGGTATCCAATGCCATGCCAATACGCCATACCACATTGCCGGGCGCAGACCAGGGAACCTACGGGTTATTTACCGCCAAGCCCTTACCGCGGGCGGTACGGAAAAAGCTCCGTGATCATGGAACGAGATGGTGCCGGTCACTCGGAGTCGGCGTAGAGGGAGTCGATCACGTCGGCGTACTTGTGGTGGATGATCCGCCGCTTCAGCTTGAAGGTCGGCGTTAGCTCCTCGCTCTCGGCGGTCCACTCGACCGGTAGCAGCCGCCAGCGCTTGACCTGCTGGACCCGGGCGAGGTGCTCGTTCGCGGCGGCGACGGCGTCGCCGACCGCCTCGAGGACGACCGGGTTCCCGGCCAGCTCGGCGAGCGAGGAGGCCTGGATGCCGCGGGACCTGGCCCAGGCGGGCGCGACCTCGCCGTCCAGGGTGAGCAGGCCGATGACGAACTTACGGCGGTCGCCGAAGGCCAGCGCCTGGCCGATCAGGGGGTGCGCGACCAGGGCGTTCTCGACCGCGGCCGGGGAGATGTTCTCCCCGCCCGATGTGATGATCAGCTCCTTCTTGCGGTCGACCACCGAGATGAAGCCGTCCTGGTCGATCGCGCCGATGTCGCCGGTATGCAGCCAGCCGTCCTCGTCGAGCAGCGCCTCGGTCTGCTCGGGCAGGTTGAGGTAGCCGGGGGTGTTCAGCGGGCCGCGGGCCAGGATCTCCCCGTCCTCGGCGACCCTGACCTCGATCCCCTGCACCGCGCGGCCGACCGTGCCGAGCCGGAACGCCTTCGGGGTGTTCGTGGTGAACGCGCCGGTCGTCTCGGTCATCCCGTAGACGTCGAGGATCTTCATGCCCAGGCCCGCGAAGAACCCGGCGACCTCGGGCGGCAGCGGGGCAGCCGCGCTCACCACGTTGACGGCCTGATCCAGGCCGAGCAGGCTCTTGATCGGGGTCAGGACCGCGGCGTCAGCGGCGGCGAACCTGGCCGCGAGGTCGTCAGAAGTGGAACTCCCGTACTGGCAGCTGAGCACGTATTCGCGGCCGGTGTCCATGGCCGCGGCGACCGCGGCCTGCTTGGCCCCGTCCTGTTCCAGCGTCAGCAGGGCCTGGATGCCGGCCTGGATCTTCTCCCAGACCCTGGGCACCCCGAAGAACGCGGTCGGCTTAACCGCGCTGACGACCGCGACCAGGTCGGTGGTGGCGGGGCAGAAATAGGTATGCCCGGCCGAGTAGACGGCCAGGTAGAGCGTGAACATCCGCTCCGCGATGTGGGCCAGCGGGAGGTAGGACACCCACCTGACGTGCTTGATCGTGCTGCCTGAGAGCTCGGCCGTGCGGCACTCGTAGAGCACGCTGGCGTGGGTGATGATCACGCCCTTCGGGTTTCCCGTCGTGCCTGAGGTGTACAGCAGCGTCACCGGGTCGGCCTGGCCGATCGCCGCGATCCGGCGGCTCACCTCAGCCGCGGCCGGACCGGCCGCAGCCTGCTCACTCATCGCCTCGAAGGCGGCCCAGCTCAGGTGCGGCCCGCAGGCGGCGGCGTCCCGCACGATCACCGCGGACAACCCGGGCAGCTCGCCTGCCAGCGGCTCCCATCTGGCTAGCTCGGACGCGCCGTCCAGTACCGCGAACCGCACGTCGCAGTCCGACGCGACGTACTTGATCTGGTTGGCGGCCAGGGTGGCGTAGACCGTGACCGGTACCCCGCCCGCGTGCACCACCGCCTGGTCGGCGAGCACGTGCTCGAGCCGGTTGGGCAGCATCAGCGCGACCCGGTCGCCTGGCCGCAGCCCGAGCTCGACCAGTCCGGCCGCCAGCGCCAGCACCCGGTCGCGGAACTGCCGCCAGGTCAGCGTCTGCCAGTCACCGCCGCCCTGCCGGTCGGAGTACGCGGGCAGGTCGCCATGCTCGGCCGTGGTCGCTTCCAGCAGCCCGCAGAGCGTCAGGCCCGCGGTGGCGGCCTGGACCTCGGCCCGCTGGTCGATAACTGCACTGGTCACTTGATTTCCTCCGGTGTCGGTGCCTGGGCGATATGCCACCATGCGGGCGCCGGTGGCGCAAGACCGCCGGGCCCGGGTGGGGCCGCGCGGAGCTGGCCTAGAGTGCAGGTGTGACGACGCGGGAAGCCATCAGGCTCACTCAGTTCGCCCGCGGCGGCGGGTGTGCGTGCAAGATCCCGCCCGGCGAGCTCGAGGAGGCGGTCGCGCGGCTCATCCCCGAGAACCAGCCCGATGAGCTGCTGATCGGAGTCGAGCACGGCGATGACGCCGCGGTCGTGCGGATCAGCCAGGACCGCGCCGTGGTGGCGACGGTGGATTTCTTCCCCCCGGTGGTGGACGACGCCCGCACGTTCGGCCGGATCGCCGCGGCCAACGCGCTCTCCGACGTTTATGCGGTCGGCGGCGAGCCGCTGGTCGCGCTCAATCTGCTCGGCTGGCCGCGGGACGTTCTCAGCGCCGATCTCGCGGCCGAGGTCCTCGCGGGCGGGCTCGAGATCGCCCGGCAGGCCGGCTGCCATGTGGCGGGCGGGCACAGCATCGACGACCCGGAACCGAAGTACGGCATGGCCGTCACCGGGCTGGCCGACCCCGGGCGGCTGCTGCGGATCGACGCCGGCCAGCCCGGGCTGCCGCTGTCGCTGACCAAGCCCATCGGCACCGGCGTGCTGAACGCGATGCACAAGGCCACCGGCAAGGTCAGCGAGGCCGCGATCGAGGTGATGACCACCCTGAACGCGCAGGCGAGCCGGGCGGCGCTGGCGGCCGGGATCCTGTGTGCCACCGATGTGACCGGGTTCGGCCTGCTCGGGCACGCCTACAAGCTGGCCAGGGCCAGCGGGGTGACGGCGGTCATCGACCACCGGGCGGTGCCGCTGATCGCCGGGGTCAGGACGGCTCAGCGCGCCGGCTACATGCCGGGCGGCAGCCGGCGTAATCTGAGCTGGGTAGCGCCGCAAGCCGACTTCGGGGACTTGTCCGACGAGGTGCTGCTGCTCTTGGCCGACGCGCAGACCTCCGGTGGCCTGCTGGTCGCGGGTGAGATTCCCGGGGCCCCGGTGATCGGTAAGCTCATCCCCCGGTCTCACCGAGTCATCGAGATTGTGTAGTGATTACGTTCCGTAGTTACTGGCTGAGTTTTCTGGGCAGGCTGCTCTCACGGTTAGCCGCACATCGGGCAAACTATCCCGGTGGCCGGTCTGGCCAGATACGCAAGTCGCTGGCACGGTTCGCGGTAGCCGTTCGTCTAAGAGTCAGGGCGCGCTCTCGGACGGTCGGCGCGCCGTTGACGAGCTGATTCTGGTCGCGACAGGTTCCGGCCGTGGATGAGGAGGATCCGAGCGTGCAGGCACAGGCGGGCATCGGTCCGGCCGATGCCCCGTCCCGCGCGCGCCGACGGCGATCGCCATGGTCGCGCACGTTCGGCAGTGCCCGGTTCGTGCTGGGCGCGCTGCTGTTCGCGCTGTCGCTGACCGCCTACCTCGTCGATCAGGGCGTACACCGGCACGCCGTGCTGAGCTGGTACGACCTCAACGTCTACAACGACGCTGGCCTGATTACCCGGCAACTCCCGGCGATCTTGTACACCTGGGAGCTGAAGGTCGGCATCCAGTTCACCTATACGCCGTTCGCCGCGCTGATCTTCGCGGGCGGCTCGATGCTGAAGTTCAGCACGTTGCGCTGGATCATGACCTCGGCCAGCCTGGCGGCCATTCCGCTGACCGCGTGGCTGACGATCGGCGGCCTGGGCAAGCGCGGTGCCGCCCGGCTGGCCGCCGCGCTGGCGGTCAGTGCGCTGGCACTGTGGATCCAGCCGGTCAGCAAGGCGCTGTTCCTCGGCCAGATCGAGCCGCTGCTGATGCTGCTGGTCGTCTGGGACCTGACCAGGTCCGACGAGCGGCGATGGAAGGGCATCGGCATCGGCCTGGCGGCCGGGATCAAGCTCGTGCCGCTGATCTTCATCCCCTACCTGCTGCTCGCGGGGAAGATCAGGCAGGCGCTGGTCGCGACGGCGACGTTCGCGGCCACGATCGTTCTCGGCTTCCTCACCCTGCCGGGCCCGTCGGCTTCCTACTGGCTGACGGGCTACTTCATGCGCCCGGGCCGGACCGGCAGCGTGCACTCGCTGGTCAATCAGTCGCTGCTCGGACTGATCGCCCGGCTGTATGGCACGGTCGGCCCGGCTCAGGGCGCGTGGGTGCCGCTCGCGCTGGCGGTCGCCTTGTGCGGCGTCGTGGCCGGCGCGATGCTCAGCCGGACCGGCCGGCCCGTCCAGGGCTGGGTCCTGGTCGGCATCACCAGCGTGCTCGTGTCGCCGATCAGCTGGGATCACCACTGGGTATGGATCGTGCCGGTCATGGGCCTGCTGGCCGGACTGGCGATATCGGCCAGGCCCCTGGCCAAGGCAGGCTGCATCGCCGCGATCCTGGCCGTGGCCGGGATCTTGGGGGCATGGCCGTGGCGGTACAGCGGCCCGCGGGCGTGGGTGCCCAGCCGGGGGCTGCTCGGGTGGTTCATCAAGCCGCCCGAGATCGAGCTTGTCCACATCGTGCACGGCTGGCAGCTGCTGACCTGGAACCTGTGGATCGCGGTCGGGAGCGTTATTTACCTGGCCCTCCTGGTCATGGCGGTTGTGTCCTGGCGGCGCCGGGCGCGTCCGGCCGCGGTCAAGGAGTCGCCGGCCGTCACCGCCGGGCCGGCTAAGTCGGCCGCCCTCAGCCCGATCGACGCCCTGCTAGCCCGGGCCGACGCGATCCTCAAGGCCGGCGGCGGCATCCTCGGCCCGGACGGGATCCTGTCTGGCGGCGGCTCGGCTACCGACGCTCCTGGGAACGGTGCCACGGCCATCAGTTCGGCGGCAAACAGTTCGGCCGCAACCAGCTCGGCCCAGAACGGGTCGACGACGAATAGCAGGAGCGCGAACGGCTCGGGTGCTGACGGCGCAGGCACTGGGGGCTCGGGTGCTGACGGCACGACCGCGAATGACTCGGGTGTGGAGGGCCCGGGCGCTGAGGGCTCGGGTGCGGAGGGTCCAGGCGCTGAGGGCTCGGGTGCTGGCGGCACGACCGCGAACGGCCCGGGTGCTGAGGGCCCGGCCGCCGACGGCTCCGGCGGTGGTCCCGGTGACGGCGCCAGCACGGCGACCGCCAAGACGGTCAGCTAGGGGCCCTGGCCGGGCCGGCCGGAACTGCCTGCTTACCGCAGGGCCGGCTCGCGCGGAGCCGGAGCGGTGGTCAGGACGGCCGGGCTGGCCGGGGGGCCGGCCTGGGGCCGGCGACGGTCGCGCTGGCCCGTCGCGAAGTGAACGTTGTCAACATCGAGGCCGCTCCCGGCCCGCTGAGGCTAGCGAAGTCCCCGGATGCCGTTCAGGACGAAGTCGGCGCAGCGCTCGGCCGCATTCAGCTGCTCCTGCGGGCTCAGCAGCGCCAGCGGGCCGTCTATGAGCAGGGTGGCCAGCCCGTGCACCGCTGCCCAGGCCGGGATCTCCGCGCCCTCGCGCCGGGCCGGCTCCAGCACGCCGCAGCTGACCAGTTCGTCGAGGACCTCGCTGAGCAGCGCATACGGTCCGCGCGAGGAAATCCGCTCGGCCGTGTCGGGCCGGGGCCGGTCGGGCCGGCAGAAGGCCGTCCTGAACAGTCCTGGCTCGGTCAGCGCGAAGCCGATGTAGGCCCGGCCCAGCGCCCGCAGGCGCCGGAAGGCTTCGTCAGCCGGATCGGCCAGCCGCTCACCGGACTCCAGGCTTCGCCTCATCGCATCGGCCAGTTCGTCCAGGGCACGCAGCCTGACCACGTAGAGGAGTTCGTCATGATCGGCGAAATGCCGGTACGCCGCAGCGGCCGAGACCCCGGCCGCGCGGGCGGCGGCGCGCAGCACCACGGCGTCAGGGCCGCCCGCCCTGGCCATCTCGGTCGCGGCGTCCGCCAGCGCGTTAGGGAGATCACCGTGGTGGTAGGTGTCCCTGCGATGGCGGCGCTGGGTGCCGCGCCCCTCGGTTGCCTGCGCCATCACGTCATAGTGCTGCACAAACGCGCAGCCGACAACGTGTACACGCGTGGTGCCGCTTCCCCGAGGCAGGCATAACCTCGTAAATGCCGACCAGATGCCGACAGGAGCGCCAATGACCGGCAGGACAGCGCGCAGGCGGGTAGTGCGGATCCGGCTGCCTGACCAGGGCGGGTCAGGCGACACCTACGTCAGTGGGCGGTCTGACCTGCTGGCGGCGGAGGAACCGCTCGGCATCAGGGTGGGCGGGCAGGCCCTCACGATGACGATGCGCACGCCTGGCGACGACGTCGAGCTCGCCGCGGGATTCCTGGTGAGCGAGGGCATCGTCCGGGCGCCGGCCGACATCGCCACGATCCGGCTCTGCGACGGCACCGCCTGCGGTCACGCGGGACACGACGGCACGGGCAACATCGTCGACGTGGAATTGCGGCCTGGCCTGGCCGCCGGTCCGGCCGTGCGCCGGAACTTCATGACCACCAGCGCCTGCGGCGTGTGCGGCAAGGCCAGCACGGACGAGCTGTTCGTGACCAGAACCTGGGATCTCGGCGAGGATCAGGTCCGGATGCCGGCCGCCCGGCTGACCGCGCTCCCCCAGGTCCTGCGGGACGCCCAGCGCGTGTTCGCCAGTACCGGCGGCCTGCACGCGGCCGGAGTGTTCGGCCCCGGCGGCGAGCTGCTGGTGGTCCGGGAGGATGTCGGCCGGCACAACGCGGTCGACAAGGTGGTCGGCTGGGCGCTGGCCCAGGAGCTGCTGCCGCTGCGCGGCTGCGTGCTGCTGGTCAGCGGGCGGTCCTCGTTCGAGCTGGTGCAAAAGGCCGTGCTGGCCGGGTTCCCGGTGCTGGCCGCGGTCTCGGCGCCGTCCTCGCTGGCTGCGGACCTGGCCGCCGAGGCCGGGCTGACCCTGGTCGGTTTCCTGCGCGGCAACTCGATGAACGTGTACACCCATCCCGGCCGGATCCTGGCCGAGGTGCCGGCGGCTGGCTGAACGCCGCGGAGCGGGGCGGGCGGTGTGCTGGCCCGACAGCCCAATCCGCCCCGCCGACCAGTTCCCTCCACTGCCCCACCCCC
>JBPCKO010000427.1:0-15984 GCA_051004215.1 Streptosporangiaceae bacterium
GCCGGGAACCCTGGCCGCGGCGCCCGCCGCGGCCCCCGCCAGCCAGGCGCCGTTCCGCGCGAGCGCCGGCCTGCTGGCCGCGCCCGCCGGGTTGCCCCACCACGAGGTCCCTGGCGTCCGGCTGCTGGACGTTGGCTACTTCGACGTCACCGCCGAGCCGGCCCCCGGAGCCGAGGTCAGCGTCGGAACAATTCTGGACGGCCAGGACCGGCCGGTCGGCAGCCTGGCCGTCCCGCTGGCCACGCTGAACCGGCACGCGCTGATCACCGGGGCCACCGGCTCGGGCAAGTCGCAGACCGTCCGCCATCTGCTCGAGCAGCTGACCGAGGCGCAGATCCCGTGGCTCGTCGTCGAGCCGGTGAAATCCGAGTACGGCGCGATGGCTGGCCGGATCGCCCGGGCCGGCGCCGCGCTGACTCTCATCAACCCGGCCGACCCGGACGCGGTGCCCATCGCGGTCAACCCGCTCGCCCCCGAGCCCGGCTACCCGGTCCAGGCTCACATCGACATGGTCCGGGCCCTGTTCCTGGCCGCGTTCGACGCGCACGAACCCTTCCCGCAGATCATGTCCCAGGCCCTGCAGAGGGTGTACGAGTCCTGCGGCTGGGACCCGGTCAGCGGCGCGGGCCGGCCCGGCGCGGCGGTGCCTCCCGCCGTGCCCACCCTGGCCCAGCTGCAGGCCGCCGCCCTGGCCGTGATCGAGGACGTCGGCTACGGGCCCGAGCTGCAAGCCGACGTCCGTGGCTTCGTCGACGTCCGGCTGCGGTCGCTGCGCACCGGGTCAGCCGGCCGGTTCTTCGAGGGCGGGCATCCCGCCGACATCGCCGAGCTGCTCAGGCGCTACGCCGTGCTCGCGATCGAGGATGTCGCCAACGACGAGGACAAGGCGTTCCTGATCGGCACGCTGATCATCAGGATCACCGAGCACCTGAGGCTGCGGGCGAGGGCCGCCGCGACCGCCGGGGCGGCCGGACATGGCGAGCACTCTGGACGGGAGTTGCGCCATGTGATCGTGATCGAGGAGGCGCACCGGCTGCTGCGGGCCGGACGCGAGGGCGCCGGGGCGCACGCAGTCGAGCTGTTCGCGAGCATGCTGGCCGAGATCCGGGCCTACGGTGAGGGGCTGCTGATCGCCGAGCAGATCCCGGCCAAGCTGGTGCCCGACGTGGTCAAGAACACCGCCCTGAAGATCGTGCACCGGCTGCCCGCCCACGACGACCGCGAGCTGGTCGGCGCGACCATGAACCTGGATGCCGAGCAGTCCAGGCAGGTGGTGTCGTTTCCGCCCGGGATCGCGGCGGTGTTCGCCGACGGCATGGACCGCCCGGTCCGGGTCCTGGTGCCGTTCGGCGGCCGGTCCGAGCGCGCGCCGGAACCGGCCGGGCTAGCCGCTCCGCCGATCGCGGCAAGGCGTTCGGCGGCCTGCGGCCCGCATTGCACAGGGGCGCGGGCCTGCTCCCTGCTCGAGCTGCGGACGGCCGACCTGGAGGCCCGGTCGGGCCGCAGTGCCTGGCTTCGGGTCTGGGCCGAGGCTATGGTGCTGGCCTTCCTGACCGACTCGCCGCTGCCCGTGGTGCCGGCCGCGCTGCGTGCGCACTGGTCGGGCCTGGATCCGCGGCTGCGCGAATGCGTTCTCGCCACCGTGACCGAACGCGCCGTCGCCGCCAGGTCGCAGGCGATCAGGGAGTTCTTCGCGCCGGAACGGCTGGCCGGCGCGGTCGCCGGGTCGGCCCTGCGAATGCTCGACGGCGGCAAGGGGGCGGGTACCCAGCCCGGCCGGGACTGGGTGATCCCGCAGGTCCAGTGGCTGCACGAGATCGAGCGGGCACTCCCGCTGACCGGACCCAGCGTCGACCCGTTCGAGCTCGCGCTGCCCTTGGAGTTCGAGCTGCCCGGCCTGGTCGACCGGCCGGACATCAAGGTCGGGCAGCGGGTCAGCGCGCTGCGCCGGCACGCGCTGTCGATGGAGCTGGACAGCAACCGGCTGCCGGCCTGGACGACGCTGCTGGGCGAGGACGACCAGCGGGCGTTCTGCGCGGACCTGGCCATCCTCGCCGTCGGCGCCAGCCACCGAGGGCAGTTGCTGCAGGCGGCCGGCGAGATGGGGGTGGCCGGCTGGCTCGAGCCGGTGCTGTCCTGGCCCCGCCGGTTCATCGTCGGCTACGACGCCGGCGCGGAGCCTGCGCTGGCCAGCGGCTCGCCCGGGTCCGGGTAACGCGGCCAGCTTCGCGCGCGTCTCGGATAAGGAGCCGGAACTACCCGCCGGCCTGCTCGCGCCGGAATGGCGGGCCCGCCGTTTTCGCGGGGCCAACGGGGTGCGGGTGAGCTGGCAGCGAATACGTTTCCGTGGGAAAGGCAGTGAACTTCCCGTTATGAGGAGGAAAGAATGGTCTTGCCCCCGGTCAAGATGTTCGACGCGAGCACCCCGCCGAAGTCGGCCCCCGGCGGCTACCGCGCGGTCGCCGGGCACATCGGCGGCGATACACCGCACGTGTGGACGGACGCCGAGTGGAGGCGGTTCCGCGCCTTGCGCAAGCTGCCGATCTGGGTCCGGTCAGACCCGGCCGCGGTGTCCGCCCAGGCGGACGCCTTCGCGGCCCTGGAAGGCCTGTTCGCGCTGCGGGATCCGCGCGGGATCACGGTGGCGCTTGACCTCGAGACCGCCGTGGACGGCGGCTACGTGCGCGAGTTCCACTCCGTGCTGCGGTGGGCCGGGTTCTACGTGTGGGTCTACGGCTCGGCCTCGACGGTGTTCCGTAACCCGGCGGCCGACGGCTACTGGGTGGCGGACTACGCGGGCAAAGGACCGTTCATGTTCGACCACCAGCTGGTCAAGGGCACGCAGTATGCCAACGGGACCAATTACGATTCCTCGCTAGTCAAGTACTGGCAGTACTACTGGCGGCTGTGGAAATGACCGGCCGGCCGCCGCCCGGCCGCCGCCCGGCGACGGGGGTCGCGGCTGGGCGTTCTCGGCCCGTGCCGGTCGCGGTGCCATAGACTGGCGGGACTGCGGCCCCTTTGAGGGAGTGTCTTGCTGAGTACCGGAACTGACTACGTCCTGACCACGGCCGCCGGAGCATTCGCGCCGGCGGCCGGATAGCACTGGATAGCATCGGCGCTCATGAGCAAGCTTCCCATCCGGGCCCGCGTCGCGACGACGCTCGGCGAGGCCGCGGGCAAGATGTCCCGGCTGGCGGGCCGGGGCGACGGCTCGGTCATCGGCGGGGTCGTCGGTCTTCGCCTCGCTCCTGACCTGCTCAGACAGCTTGCCACGGGGCGCCAGATCGTGCTCGTGACCGGCACCAACGGGAAGACCACGACGACCAGGCTGGTGACTGCGGCGCTCGGCTCGCTGGGCCAGGATGTGGCGTCGAACGCGTTCGGCGCGAACATGGAAAGCGGTCTGGTCTCGGCGCTCAGCGGTTCCCCCGACGCTCCCTACGCCGTGCTCGAGGTCGACGAGCGCTACCTGCCCGCGATGATGCAGGCAACCAAGCCGCGCGTGGTGCTGCTGCTCAACCTCAGCCGTGACCAGATGGACAGGGCGGCCGAGATCTGGCTGGTCGCGAGGCGCTGGCGGGAGGCCTTCGCGGCGATGCCCGAGTGCCGCGTCGTCGCCAACGCTGACGACCCGCTGGTCGCCTGGGCGGCCGGCTCGGCTAGCCAGGTCACCTGGGTAGCGGCGGGCCAGCGCTGGCTCGAGGACTCCTGGTGCTGCCCGGAATGCGGCTCGCACCTGCGCCGGGACGAGCTCGGCTGGCGGTGCGGCGAGTGCGGGCTGTCCAGGTCCTCGGCCCGCTGGGTGCTCGAAGCCGACTCGGTGATCGACGGCGCCGGCCTGGTGCACGAACTCGACTTGTCCCTGCCGGGCCGGGCGAACCGCTCCAACGCGGTGATGGCGCTGGCGGTAGCTGGCCTGTTCGGGGCGGACGTCGAGCAGGCCCTGCCCGGCCTGCGCTCGGTTGTCTCCGTGGCCGGCCGGTACACCATGGTGGAGCGACGCGGCCGTACGCTGCACCTGCTCCTGGCCAAGAACCCGGCGGGCTGGCTGGAGGCTTTCGACGTGCTCGACCCCGACGGCCGCCCGGTGCTGCTGGCGGTCAACGCCCAGACCCCCGACGGCAAGGACACCTCCTGGCTGTGGGACGTCGACTACCGGGTGCTCCGCGGCCGCCGGGTGCTGGTGGCCGGCGAGCGCCGGATCGACCTGGCCGTGCGGCTCGAGGCCGACGAGGTTCCGTTCGACCTGGTGGCCGGGATCGACGAGGCCGTGGACGCGGTCCCGCCGGGCGCCCTCGACGTGATCGCCAACTACACGGCCTTCCAGCAGATCCGCGTGACCCTGGGACGGACGGCATGAAGCACAGCGGAGCGGGCCAGGACGGTCCCGGCCACGGCGGCCCTGGTTCTGGCGGCCCTGGTTCTGGCGGCCCTGGCAACGGTGGCGCTGGCTACGGCCGGCCTGGCTACGGTGGTCCCGGCTACGGTGAGTTCCCGAACGGCAACGGGGCCAGCCGCAACGGGGCCAGCCGCAACGGCAATGGCGGTCGCCGTAACGGCAGCGGCCGCCGCCGCCCGCCCGCCGCCGCGCCCTATGAATCGCCGGGCTCGCCGGGCGAGGCGGGCGACATGCTGTGGACCGCGGAAGAGCCTGACCACAGCGCGTCCGGCCACGCTCCCGAGGCGACCGGCCGCCATGCCGGCAACGGCCCGAGCGCGCTGCGGCTGATCTGGATCTATCCCGACCTCCTCAGCACCTACGGCGATCGCGGCAACCTGATCATGCTGGCCCGGCGGGCCCGGCTGCGCGGGCTGGCCGTCGACCCGGTCCAGGTCAACTCCGATCAGCCGGTCCCGGCCCAGGGCGACGTCTACCTGCTCGGCGGTGGCGAGGATCTGCCGCAGATCCTGGCCGCGCAGCGGCTGCGAGCCGGCGGCATGGCCGCGGCGGTCGCCAACGGTGCCGTGATCTTCGCCGTCTGCGCCGGCTATCAGCTGATCGGAACGGTGTTCGGCGGCGCTCAGGGCGAGCCGGTTGACGGACTCGGCCTGCTGGACATCAGCAGCAGCCGGGGCGACCATCGCGGTGTCGGCGAGGTCGTCGCCGATGTCGATCCGCAGCTCGGCGTGCCCAGGCTGACCGGATTCGAGAACCATCAGGGCGTCACCAAACTCGGACCAGGCATCCAGCCGCTGGCCCGCGTGCTGCACGGCGTGGGCAATGGCGACGGGACCGAGGGCGCCTACGCGGGTCGCATCCTCGGCACCTACCTGCACGGACCGGCCCTGGTTCGCAACCCGGGTCTGGCTGACCTGCTGCTGAGCTGGGCCGCTGGCCCGCTGCCGCCGCTCGCGGCCGAGGACGAGGTCTGGTCCGACCGCCTCAGGTCCGAGCGCCTGGCCGCCGTCCCCGTCTAGCCCGACCCCCCATCCGCGCTCCCGGCGCTCCCCGCGCCGCCCCGCCCCACGCGCACCCATTCTCCAGCGACATCGTGGCGGCGTTGCTGCTGTTGGAAGAGCATCAACGTCACCACGATGCTGCCTCGAGCCACCGCCGTGAGGACAACGTGGTGGAGTTGCTGCTGCTAGAGCGACAGCAAAGTCACCACGTTGTCTCGCGGTCCGGGGGCAGGGAGGCCGGGGAGGGCCGGGGGGCGATGAAGGGCTAGTAGACGAGGGGCTTGGCGCCGTCGGCCATGACTTCGGCAATGAAAGTCGGCGCGCCGGCAATCCTGACGCCGTCGATGAGGTCGTCTTCGGCGATCTCGCGGCGGGCGGCGCACTGGGAGCAGACCGTCACCGTGCCGCCCTTGATGATCGTGGCGAGCAGGTCTTCAAGCGGACTCGCGTAGGCCAGCCGGAATTCCTCGGCCTGGCCGGGCAGCGCGAGCCAGGTCGCTTCGCCGGTCAGCCAGAGCGATACCGGTACGCCGCTGGCGATGGCTGTCGCCGCGATCGTGAACGCCTGGTTGCACCGCTCGGCGTCGTCCTTGCCTGCCGTTGCCTTCACCACAAGTGAGCCGGTAGCCATACGGCCTAGCCTAGGACGCCGGCGGGCGGGCGCGTCGGGGGAGCGGGGGCGATCGTTCCTCGTAGACTGCCGCCGTGGCCGCCGATATCACCGCCGTCGTGCTGACGGTGGCGTGCGCGGTGATCGCGGCTTGCTGCGCCCTGCTGGTGCTGCGGCTGTGGCGGGCCGGCCGCCGCCCGGCCGGGCAGCCCTAGGCTGTCGCCATGGACACCGCGACGAACGGGCCGGTTCCCGGCGCCCATCCCGCCATCGAGCCGCTCAGCTTCCTGCTTGGCCGGTGGGAGGGAGCCGGCGTGGTCGGGTACCCGACCATCGACAGCGCCAACTTTGGCCAGGAGATCTCGTTCAGCCACAACGGCAAGCCGTTCCTGATCTACTCCAGCCGGACCTGGCTGCTGGAGCAGGACGGCACGATCGGCCGGCCGCTGGCGATGGAGGTCGGCTACTGGCGTCCCCAGGCCGATGGCGTGCTGGAGGTCCTGCTCACTCATCCGACCGGGATCACCGAAATCTATCTCGGTGAGGTCAGCGGCACGAAGATCGAGATGGCGACGGATGCCGTCCTGCGCACGGCGACGGCGAAGCTGGTGAGCGCCGGCACGCGGCTGTACGGCCTGGTCGGCGGCGATCTCGCCTACGCCTACGACATGGCCGAGGTCGGGCAGCCGCTCCAGCCGCACGTGTCCGCCCAGCTCAAGCGGGTCGGCGCCGCGGTGAACGCGGCGAAGCCGGCCGGTCCGACTCCGGCTGGATAACGGCCGCGCGAAGCGGCAGCACCTTGACATACGCGGACGTACTGACCAATGTCCGGCAAAGAGAAGCCCCCGGGCGATTCCCGCTCCAGCCTGCTTGGACAGGCTTTCGCGGGGACCGGCTGGACGAGGGCCAGTCACCCGGGGGTCCGGTGTCTGCCGTGGATTCGCCGACCGCCGCCAGGGCGGCACGCAGGACGCAGCCTAGGAAAGGATGGTCCGCAGGCCGGTGACTCGCGCATCGGGCCTGAACCCAGTGCGCGGCACGGGACGGCGGCTAGCTGACAGCCACCTCACGAGTCCGACAACTATGCATACTGTTGGACCACCTCCTTTCCCGCGTTAGGCAGCACGCTACGTCACGAGCGCGGCGCCGGGCAAGAGCAATTTCTGCGGCGGCCGCCGCCCCGCTCGCGTCGCGCGGTGGTGGCGCGGTGACCGGGGCTGACCGCCGTAGACTCGGCACATGTCGCAGACGTGGGACCACACGCTGCGGGCCAGCGGCCACCGGGTCACTCCGCAGCGCCAGCTTGTCCTCGAGGCCGTGACCAGGCTCGAGCACGCCACGCCGGAAGAGATCTACGCGGCGGTGAAGCAGACCGCGATGGGGGTGAACCTCTCCACCGTCTACCGGACCCTGGAACTGCTCGAGCAGATCGGCCTGGTCACCCACACCCACCTCGGACACGGTGCGCACCGTTATCACCTCGCCTCGGACGCCCAGCACGTGCACCTCGTCTGCCGCGGCTGCGGGTCGATCACCCAGCTGGCCCCGGCCGCGGTCGGCCCGCTGGTGCGCGCGCTGGACGACGAGTACGGCTTCGAGACCGATGTCGGCCACCTGACCGTGTTCGGCCTGTGCTCGGGCTGCCGGGCGGCCCAGGCTGGCGCCGGCCGCGGCTGAGGCGGCTGAGGCCGCGACTGAGGCCGCGGCTGGCTGGGGGCCGCGGCGGGGAGCCGCGGCGCCAGGATGCCGGCCCGGTTAGCGAGGCGAACGGCTCGGCCGGCCGTCCCCGTTGCACTCAGGCAACCGCTGCTGCGTGCGGTAGTTCCGGCTCGAAAATTAAACGGCGCCCGCGGCCGCCGCCCGCCTATGGTGGCGGGATGTCCCTGCTGACGGCTCGCGGCGTGACCGTATCGTTCGGCTCGCTGACGGTCCTGCACAAGGCCGATCTCGCGGTCGCGGCCGGTGACCGGATCGCGGTCGTCGGGCCGAACGGGGTGGGCAAGTCGACGCTGCTGCGAGTGCTGGCCGGCCTGGTACAGCCGGACGCGGGCACGGTCAGCGCGGCGGCCACGGTCGGCTACCTGCCGCAGGAGCGTGACCGCCGCGAGGCCGAGACAGCGATCGGGTACCTGGGCCGGCGCACCGGGGTGGCCGCCGCCGAGGAGGCGATGATCGCCGCCTCGGACCGGCTGGCCGGGGCGGGAGCCAGCGGCGCGGCCGCGGCCGACGAGGCGCGGGCGGGACGTGAGTACGCCGCCGCGCTCGACAGCTACCTGACTCTCGGCGGCCCCGACCTGGAGATCCGCGCGAGCGAGCTGGCGGCCGGGCTCGGCCTCCCGGCCGACCTGGACCGGGCGGCCAGCGGGTTCTCCGGCGGCCAGGCGGCCAGGCTCGCGCTCGCGGCCGTCCTGCTGGCCAGGTTCGATGTGCTGCTGCTGGACGAGCCGACCAACGACCTCGACCTGTCCGGGCTTGAGTTGCTCGAGCAGCATGTGTCCGCGTTCCCCGGCGGGCTCGTCGTGGTCTCGCACGACCGGGCGTTCCTGGAACGGACCGCCTCGCAGGTGCTCCAGATTGACCCGCATACCCGCGAGGTCAAGCTCTACGGTGGTGGTTACGACGCCTACCGGGAGGAACTGGATCGCGACCGTGCCCATGCCGCCGAGGCCTACCAGGTGTACGCGAGCGCCAAAGACGAGCTGGTCGAGCGGGCCAGGCGGCAGAAGGAGTGGGCGCGTTCCGGTGAGCGCACGGCGAAGAGCGCCGCGACGCGGCGCAAGGAGCCGGACAAGAACATCCGGTACGGCATGACCCAGGGCGCCCAGGCCGCGGCGGCCAGGGGCGCCGCGTCGCTGCGCGCGGCCGAGCGGCTGGAGCCGGTGGCCGAGCCGCGCAAGGAATGGGAACTGCGCCTGCGGTTCGGGGCCGCGGCCCGCAGCGGCGACATCGTGGCCGTGCTATCCGATGCCGTCGTGCGGCGCGGCGGTTTCCGGCTAGGACCGGTCAGCCTGCAGCTCAGCTGGGGCGACCGGATGCTGGTCGCCGGCGACAACGGCTCGGGGAAGACAACCTTGCTGCAGGCCCTGCTCGGGCGGATCCCGCTGGACAGCGGACGAGGATCGCTTGGTTCCTCGGTCAAGGTCGGCGAGATCGACCAGGGCCGCCTCACCTTCGATCGCGACGCCCGGCTGCTCGAGGCGTTCCGGATGGCGGCAGGGCTGGCCGAGGCGGACGCCAGGACGCTCCTGGCGAAGTTCGGCCTCGGCGCCGACGACGTCGGACGTCGGATCGCTTCGCTGTCCCCAGGTGAGCGCACGCGGGCCGACCTGGCTCTGCTGATGCAGTCGGGCGCGAACCTGCTCGTCCTGGACGAACCGACCAACCACCTGGACCTTCCGGCCATCGAGCAGCTGGAGCAGGCCCTTGACCACTACGACGGGACGCTGCTGATCGTCACCCACGACCGGCGGCTGGCCGAGCAGGTCAGGGTCACCCGCCGGGTCCTGGTCGATGGCGGAGTGGTCACCGAAGCCTGACCGGCGGGCAGCGCATAGCCTTGCGAGCATGGACAGTCCCCTGCTTGCCGTCCCCGGCGCGGTCCCGGCCGATCCGCCCGACCGGGGCGTCGCGGCGCACTACGGAGATCCCTTCGCCGAGCAGCGCGCGCTGGCCGGGTCGGCGGCAGTGGTCGATCGTTCCGACCGTGACGTGGTCAGGATCACCGGCCAGGACCGGCTCGGCTGGCTGAACAGCCTGAGCACCAACAAGCTCGATGACCTGCCGGCCGGCGAGGCCCGGCAGGCCCTCATCCTCAGCCCGCACGGGCACGTCGAGCACCACCTCAGCCTGGTCGACGACGGCAGCAGTATCTGGATCCACGTCGAACCAGGCGAGGCCGCACCCCTGCTGGAGTTCCTCGCCTCGATGCGATTCATGATGCGAGTGCAGGAGCAGGACGTGACCAGCGAGTACGCCGTGCTGACGGTTCCCGCCGGGGGGGAACCGGCCGGCGCTGGCGCCGCGGCCAGCGCAGGGGCGGCGGTCGGCGATGGGGCCGGCGCCGGGGTCGCCGCCGGCGCTGACTCGACGGCCGGCCCGGTCGCGACGATGCCGTTCGGCTTCGGCACCGACCTGGTCGTCGAGCGGGCCCGGCTCAGCGCGGCCGCCGACACGCTGCGGTCCGGCGGGAGGTCGCTGGCCGGCCTGTGGGCGCACGAGGCGCTCCGGATCGCCGGGCACCGGGTCAGGTTCGGCGCCGATACCGATCACCGGACCATCCCGCACGAGGTCGGCTGGATCGAGCAGGCCGTGCATCTGAGCAAGGGCTGTTACCGGGGTCAGGAGACGGTGGCCCGGGTGCACAACCTGGGGCACCCGCCCAGGCGGCTGGTCATGCTGCACCTGGACGGCAGCGACAGCGAGCTGCCCGGGCACGGTGCCGAGGTGAGCCTGGACGGCAAGGCGGTCGGATTCGTCGGCTCGTCGGCCCGGCACTACGAGCTCGGCCCGATCGCTCTCGCGCTGGTCAAGCGGACGGTCCCGGTCGAGGCGACGCTGCTGGCCGGTGGGGTCAGCGCGGCCCAGGAGGTGATCGTGTCCCCGGACGCCGGCGCCCACGTCAAGATCGCCATGACCCGCCGCCGCGGCCTGGTGTAACCCCTCGCGCACGGCGCCGAGCGGCATCAGACCGCCGCCACGTGCAGCTGCTCGCTGGCCCTGGCGGCGCGAGCCATCCCGCAACGTGGTGGAGTTGCTGTCGTTAGGGCAGCAACGTGGTGACATTGCTGTCGCGGCGCAGCGCGAGCCAGCCCCCAGCGTGATCGGGTCGCTGTCGTCGGGAAGGCAGGCGGGAGCCTGCGCTCGGGCGCCGGGAGTACCCTGTGCCGGCAGGAACGTCCCCTTCTTGGCCCGTGCATGACGGAGGTGCACCAACGGTGCTGCGCCGAGTTCTGCTGGCCGCTTCGGCCAGCCAGCGCGTCCGCGACCTGATCACGACCACACCGCTGACCAGGGCCGTGGTGCGTCGTTTCGTCGCCGGTGACACCGCCGCCGATGCGCTCGCGGTAACCAGGCACCTGCTCGAACAGGGGCGCTCGGTCAGCATCGACTATCTCGGCGAGGACACCACCGACCCGGACCAGGCCGCCGCCGTGGCCGGCGAATACGTGTCCCTGCTCGAACTCCTCGCCACGGCCGGCCTGACCGTCGGCGGCCGGGCCGAGGTGTCGGTCAAGCCGACCGCCGTCGGGCTCGGCCTGGCCGAGCAGGGTGACAAGACCGCGACCGAGAACATCAGGCGGATCTGCGCGGCCGCGAAGGCGGCCGGGACCACCGTGACCGTGGACATGGAGGATCACACCAGGATCGAGACCACCCTGCGCCTGGTCAGGGAACTGCGGTCCGAGTTTCCCGACCTCGGCTGCGTGATCCAGTCCTACCTGCGGCGCAGCCCGGCCGACTGCGAGGCGCTGGCCGGCCCGGGGTCCCGGGTGCGGCTGTGCAAGGGCGCCTACCGCGCCCCCGATGGCGTCGCGTTCGCCGCGCGCTCCGAGGTGGATCGCAGCTACGCCCGGTGCATGCGGATTTTGCTGGACGGCGCGGGTTACCCGATGCTGGCCACGCACGACCCGCGGCTGGTCGGGATCGCCAAGTCGCGGACGGCCACAATCGGCCGGGACCTGGGCAGCTTCGAGTACCAGATGCTGTACGGCATCAGAACCGACGAGCAGGCCGCCCTGGCCGCCAAGGGTGCCCAGGTCCGGGTGTACGTGCCGTACGGCAGTGACTGGTACGGATACTTCATGCGGCGGCTGGCCGAACGCCCGGCCAACCTGATGTTCTTCCTCCGCGCGCTGGCCTCCCGCCACTAGCCGCTCACCCCGCTCGCCGGCCGGCCGCTCACCGACGCTCCCGCCGGGGACCGGCTACGGCGCTAGGCTCGTCTTCATGATCGGGATCCTTGGCGCTGGCAAGATGGGCGAGGCCCTGCTCTCCGGGATGCTGCGAGCCGGGGTCGCGCCGGATGGCGTGATCGCGGCCGTGCGGCGGGGCGACCGGGCCGAGGCGCTGCGGGATTCCTACGGCATCGAGGTCACGTCGGCGAGCGAGGCCGCGGCGAAGGCCGCGACCCTGGTCATCACGGTCAAGCCGCAGGACATGGCGACCCTGCTCGAGGAAATCGCCCCCACCGTGCGCACCGATCAGCTGGTGATCTCGGTCGCGGCCGGGATCCCGACTAAGACCATCGAGGCCAGGCTTCCGGCCGGCATCGCCGTGGTCAGGGTGATGTCCAACACGCCGGTCCTGGTCGACGAGGCGATGAGCGTGATCTCGGCCGGCCGCCATGCTCGCGAGGAGCACCTGAAGCGGACCGAGGAGCTGCTCAGGCCGGTCGGCAAGGTGCTGCGCATCCCCGAGTCCCAGCAGGACGCGGCCACCGCGCTGTCCGGCAGCGGGCCGGCCTACGTGTACTTCCTGGTCGAGGCGATGGTCGACGCGGGGATCTTGCTGGGGATGTCGCGCGCGTCGGCGCTGGAGATGGTCAAGCAGGCTGTCTTCGGCGCGGCGACGATGCTGCGCGAGTCAGGCGAGCATCCGGTGATCTTGCGCGAGGCGGTCACCTCCCCGGGCGGGACAACCATCAGCGCGATCAGGGAACTGGAGCGGCATGGGGTGCGCGCCGCGTTCCTCGCCGCGATCGAGGCGGCCAGGGATCGCGGGCGTGAGCTAGGCGCGGGCTAGCCAGGAAACGGCCGGCGAGCGTTACACCGATATCGCAGCGGCGGAACAACTGGCCCTCCCGCTGCCGCTGGACGTCCAAATCAGGCACCCGCTCGGGGGTTGCCCTTTCGCGTGTACCAATTACGCTGGATACGGGCGTGACTGGTGCGCTGGATATCGCTTGGCGCAGCGGACAGCGCCGGAGAGGGCTATCGATGGCAGCAGAGGCAACTCCGCTCAGTGCCGTCCGATTCCTGACGGTGGCTGAGGTGGCGGCGATCATGCGTGTATCGAAAATGACCGTCTACCGTCTCGTTCACTCGGGGGACCTCGAGGCAATCCGGGTCGGTCGTTCTTTCCGGGTGCCCGAGCGGGCGGTGGACCAGTACCTACGGGACGCCTTCGTCGAAGCAGGCTGACGGCCGGCGGGGACGGGCTCGGTAAGGCGGCCGCGCGCCCGCGCGAGCGGGTCTGAAGCGCAGCCGCGGACGCCGGGGTAACCCGGCCGGGGTACGCTGTGGCACTGGCGTGCGCCTGCCCGCGTAGTCGCGGCGGTGAAATGTTAGGCACGCCGTCGCGCGTGGGTATCGATCGAGGGTGGTTTCGTGGGCTCAGTTATCAAGAAGCGCCGCAAGCGGATGGCGAAGAAGAAGCACCGCAAGCTGCTGCGCAAGACGCGCGTCCAGCGCAGGAACAAGAAGTAACGGCCCCCCGGGCGACCCGGGAGCGGCCGCGCGGACTTGCGGTCGGCTGGTGATACGGGTGATCCGGAGATGAGTGACGACCCAGGGCCGCCCCTCGCGGGCGATTTGATCAGGCGGCTGAACGAGGCCGCGGACTTCGTGCGGCGCCGGGTCGCGGGCCAGTTCGAGGTAGACCCTGATACCGGATTCGATCCGGAACTCAACCGTGCCGTCTTGATGCCCGCCGCCCGGGCTCTGTACCGCGGCTGGTTCCGGGTCCGCATGCGCGGGCTGGAGCATGTTCCCGGCCGTGGCGCCGCCCTGGTGGTCGCGAACCATTCTGGCGTGCTGCCCGTCGACGCGCTGATGCTGCAGGTCGGCCTCCTGGACGAGCACCCGGCAAGCCGGAACCTGCGGCTGCTCAGCGCCGACCTGGTGTACTCGGTGCCGCTGCTCGGCCGGCTGGCCAGGGCGAGCGGGCATGTGCCCGCCCATCGGAGAGAGGCCAATCACCTGCTGGGAGCCGGCGAGCTCGTCGGGGTCTTTCCCGAGGGGTTCAAGGGAATCGGCAAGCCGTTCAGCGACCGTTACCAGCTGCAGCAGTTCGGCCGCGGCGGGTTCGTGCGCACCGCGCTGCGCAACGAGGTGCCGATGATCCCGTGCGCGATCGTCGGGGCCGAGGAGATCTACCCGATGGTGGCCGACTGGCGCGAGCTGGCGACCACGCTGAAGCTGCCATACTTCCCGATCACGCCGCTCTTCCCGTGGTTCGGCCCGCTCGGCGCGATCCCGCTGCCGTCGAACTGGCTGATCGAGTTCTGCGACCCGGTGCCGACCGACGGGTTCACCGCCGATCAGTGCGACGATGACGAGGTCGTCGCCGAGCTGGCCGGCAAGGTCAAGGACACGATCGCCGGCAAGATCGGCGAGCTGCTGGCCGAGCGCGGCCCTGCGTTTGGCGACCAGCTCGCCCTGAACGCTCCGGACCAGGAGGCCGGCGATCAGGCAGGCGGCGATCGGGCGGCCGCCGATCGGGCGGGCGCTGATCGGGCGGGCGGCGATGCGGCGGCCCGCGACCGGGATGACGGCTAGCTTGCGGCCCGGTGCCGCCGCACCGCGATGCCCGCCGCCAGGCCGCCGGCCACTACCCCGGCCCCGGCCGCTACCGGGATCGCGATGATCGTGGCCCGGCGGCCCCGGCGGAAGTCGTGGATCGGCCATTGCCGTTCCCTGGCGACCGCCCTGAGCTGAGCATCCGGGTTGACCGCGTTCGGGTGCCCGACCAGCTCCAGCATCGGCAGGTCGTTACAGGAGTCGCTGTAGGCGCTGCACCGGGCCAGATCGAGGCCTTCCCGCTCGGCAAGTGCGAGCATCGCGGCGGCCTTGGCCTCGCCATGCAGGAGTCCTCCGACGAGGCGTCCGGTATAAATGCCGTCTTCGGCCTCGGCCACGGTTCCCAGCGCCCCGGTCAAGCCGAGCCTGCGGGCCAGGATCTCGGCGAGCTCGACCGGGGTCGCGGTCACCAGCCAGACCCGCTGGCCGGCGTCGAGGTGGCCCTTAGTCAGCTCGCGCGAACCTTCCCAGATCCGGTCGGCCATGGTCTCGTCGTAAATTTCCTCGCCGAGCGAGGTGATGTCGGAGACCTCGTGACCGGCCACGAAGGCGAGCGCCGCCTCGCGGGCGGCATCGATACGTTCGGCGCTCTCCCGGCCGTGGGCACGGAAGATCACCTGGCCGATCGCCATTTTCACCAGGTCACGCGGGCCGAACATCTTGCGGGCCGCGAGTCCCCTGGCGAAGTGGTAGATCGAGGCCCCGCGCATCAGGGTGTTGTCGACGTCGAAGAACGCGCCCGCCCGCGGGTCGGGCGTGATGACCGGGGGCCGCACCGCCGCCGCGGCCGCCGATGCGGCCCCCACAACAACGGCCCTATCGTGCCGTCTTGGTAGCGCCGTCACGATAGCCGAGCCTAATGGGTACGCTTGGGAGTCCTGAGCGGGCCTCGCCAGGAAGGGCCGCTACTTACCTGGTCAGCGGAGTACCCGCGGGCGGCCCGCGAGTATCCGGCGGCAAAGGCAGGGATGACAGGCTCGCTGATCGTGGTTGCGCTGGGCGCGGTGGCCGCCGCGGCCGGGACCGGCATCCTCGCCGCACGCTGCGCCAGGACGCCGCGGCTGTTCCTGCTCGCGTGGACGGTGGCCGTGTTCGCGCTGGCTGTGGCCCTGGCCGCCCAGGCCCTCGGTTACCTGTCCGGTTTCAGCGACCTTATCTTCCGCGCCATGGAACTCGGCGCCCAGGCGGTCGCGCCGCTGGCCCTGTGCCTCGGCCTGGTCGAACTGGTCGGCCGCAGCATCATCAGCCGGTTCGCGATGCGGCTGGCGGTGGCCGCGATCGGCGTCATCGTCCTCGTGATCATGGGCTCTGACCCGCTGAGCCCGAACATCACGCTGGGCACCTCGTGGCCGGATCCGGCGGCGGTCTACCAGCTCGTACCGGTCGGGCTGATCAAGTTCCTCGCCGTGTTCACGCTGCTCACCGCGCTCGGTTCCGCGCTGGCGGCCGGCGTCA
>JBPCKO010000428.1:0-9547 GCA_051004215.1 Streptosporangiaceae bacterium
CCCCCCTGCCGTGCTGGCCCGGGCGGTTCGGCCGGCTCCGGCCGCCAGTGACCGGCCGATCACCATCCGCTGGATCTGGTTGGTTCCCTCCACGATCTGCAGTACCTTCGCATCGCGTATGTACCGCTCGGCCGGAAAGTCCTCGACGTAACCGTAGCCGCCGAGCACCTGGACCGCGTCGGTGCTGACCCTCATGGCAGTGTCGCTGGCGAACAGCTTGGCCATCGCGGCCTGCTGCCCGTAGGGCAGGCCGGCGTCCTTGCGCCTGGCCGCGGCCAGGTACAGGGCGCGGGCGGCCGCGACCGCGGTGGCCATGTCGGCGAGCAGGAACGCCAGCCCCTGGAACTCGATGATCGGGCGGCCGAACTGGCGGCGCTCGCTAGCCCAGGTGGTGGCCGTGTCCAGTGCTGCCTGGGCCACGCCGGTCGAGCAGGCGGCGATGCCCAGCCGGCCAGCGTCCAGGGCCGCGAGCGCGATCGAGAACCCGCGGTCCCGCTCCCCGACCAGGTTCCCGGCCGGCACCTCGGCCCCGGCGAACCGCATCTGGGCGGTGGCCGAGCCGCGCATGCCCATCTTGCGCTCAGGCGGTGCCGCGCTGACCCCGTCCGTCGCGGCCGGGACATGGAAGCAGCTGATGCCCCTGGCCCGCTCCCGGCCCTCGGGCGCGCCCGAGGTCCGCGCGAACACGGTGTAGAAGTCGGCCAGCCCGCCGTGGGTGATCCAGGCCTTGGTGCCGTCGATGCGGAAAAGGTCGCCATCCCGTTTCGCGGCCGTGCTCATCGCCCCGGCGTCCGATCCGCTGCCCGGCTCTGACAGGCAGTACGCGCCGAGCAGGTCGCCGCCGAGCAGGCCGGGCAGCCAGCGCTGCTGCTGCTCCGGCGTGCCCGCGGTGGCCAGCGGGAAGCAGCTCAGCACGTGCACGGACAGGCCGAGGCCGATGGTCAGCCAGGCGCCGGCGAGTTCCTCCACCACCTGCAGGTAGGTCTCATACGGCTGGCCGGCGCCGCCGAGATCTTCGGCATAGGGCAGGCCGAGCAGTCCCGACCGGCCGAGGAGTCGAAACTCCTCGCGCGGGAACCGTCCCTCTCGCTCGGCCGCCGCCGCCGCAGGGCGCAGTTCGGCGTCGGCGATCTCCCCGGTCAGCTCGAGCAGCGCCTTGGCCGCCTCGTCGTGGTATTCGCGCTCGACCGTGCTCATCAGGCCGGTACGCAGACCAGCTCGCGGGTCACCGTGTTGAGCCGTTCGCACCCGGTGTCGGTGCAGACGACGATGTCTTCGATTCTGGCCCCATGCGGTCCAGGATAGATCCCGGGCTCGACGGAAAAGGCGTGTCCTGGCTGCAGCGGCTCGGCGTTGCCCGCGACGATGTAGGGGTCTTCATGCGTCTCCAGCCCGATGCCGTGCCCGGTCCTGTGCACGAAGAACGGGCCGTAGCCGGCCGCCGTGATCGGCTCCCTGGCCGCCGCGTCGACCGACTCGGCGCTGACGCCCGGCCTGACCGCGGCGCAGGCCGCGTCCTGGGCGTCCTTGAGCACCTGGTAGTAGGCGGCGAAGTCGTCCGGCGGAGTGCCGATCGCGTAGGTCCTGGTGCTGTCCGAGCAGTAGCCGCTCGGCATCGTGCCGCCGATGTCGACCACCACCGCGTCGCCAGCCCGCAGCGCCCGCTCGCTCGCGGTGTGGTGCGGGCTCGCGCCGTTCGGCCCGGACGCGACGATCGTGAAATCGACGGTGGCATGCCCGGCGGCCAGGATCGCGTCGGCGATGTCGGCCGCGACCTGGGCCTCGGTCCTTCCCGGCCGCAGCCAGCCGGGAACCTGGGCATGCACGCGGTCGATCGCCTGGCCGGCCTCGCGCAACGCCGAGATCTCGGCGGCGGACTTGCGGGCCCGGAGCGGGCCGAGCGCGCGGCTGGCCAGGTCCTGCCTGGTGCCCGGCAGCGCGGCGGCGAACCGCAGCACCATCAGGGCCCACATGCGGTCGGCGAGCCCGACCGCGGCCGGCTGGCCGAGCCGCCGCGCCACGAGCTGGTAAGGGTCGTCGGTCTCGTCCCAGGCGAGCAGGTCAAGGCCGATCTGGCCGGCCGGCGAGGCCTGCGCGGCGGGCAGCTCGAGCCGCGGCACGACCAGGAACGGAGCGCCGGCGGCCGGCACGGCCAGGCAGGTGAGCCGCTCCAGCGCGTGAGCGTCATATCCGGCCACGTAGCGAAGATCGGGCCCTGGGGTCAGCAGCAGCGCGTCCAGCCCGGCCCGCCCCGCCGCGGCGGCCGCATCCGCCACTCGCGCGGCCGGGTAGAGCTCGTCTAGCATGGTCATCGTGACAGCTCCCTGGGGCAGTGCCCGGGCTGCTACCGGCCCGGCAGGATTACGGTCCCGGTCTGCGGTTCCCGGTCCGCGTTTCTACCGGGAATCATCTCACCACGCCTCCTCCTGCCCGCATCTAGACAGCCATACCCGCAATGCCTCACGATGGGTGAACGTCGTCTCACGAAGTGTGAGCAAAATTGATGCCTGAGGCAGCGGCGGTACCTCCCACGCCCCCGGGGCCGGAGCCAGCTGGCCGGTCCGGCGTTCGCTTTCTCGCGGCCAGGTCCGTCGAGGCGAGCCTGGCCGCCGAGCTGGCGCAGGAACGGCACATCGTGCTGGAGCTGCAGCGCGCGATCCTGCCGCTGCACGAGGAGCCGTTCGACTTGCCTGGCCTGCGGGCCGTGGTCAGGTACCTGCCCGCGTCGCGGGCCGGCCGGGTCGGCGGAGACTGGTACATCACGGCCGACATGCCCGACAACCAGGTGCTGCTGGCCATTGGCGATGTCGGCGGTCACGGCCTGACCGCGGCCGCCGGGATGGCCCGGCTGCGCGGCGCGCTGGCCGGCCTGGCGATCACCGGCGCCCCGCCTGACCGGCTGGTCGGCTGGCTGAACGACCTGGTCTGGCACGTCGGCCCCGAGCACACCGCATCGGTGATCGCGGGTTACTTCGACCCGGCCAGGCGGACGCTGACCTGGGCCCAGGCCGGGCACCCGCCGCCGGTGCTGGTCCGCGGCGCCTGGGCCCGCCCGCTGGACATGCCGGCCGGCATCCTGCTCGGGGCCGGCCGCAGCGAATACGCACTGGGACGGCTCCAGCTGCGACCGGGTGACCTGCTGCTGCTGTACAGCGACGGCCTGGTCGAGCGGCGGGACCAGGCGATCGACGAAGGCGTCGACCGGCTGGTCAGCGCGGTCCGCGGCATCACCGACCCGGAGCGGATGGTCGCCGTGGCGCTGGACGCGCTGCAGCCGGTTCACACCGACGACGACACCTGCCTGGTTGCGCTAGCGGTTCAGTAACAAGCCGACCAGGCTAGCTGCCGTCGCGCAGGTCAGACGGCGCGCCCGCACGGAACGCGATGCTGGCGAAGCTGGCCGTGCAGCCCGCACCGGTCGGCGACTGAGCCAGGAACCCGACCCTGGCCGGCGCTTGGGCGCCGAGGTCGAAGTAGCGCAGCAGCCGCCACCAGGAACCGTCGGTGCTGGCATGAAACGCCCAGGCCCGGCCGGTCCGGCTGATCCGTAGCCACAAGGTGTCCCCGGTCACCTCAAAGGAGTTGCAGTCGTCCGAAGTTTCCCTGGTCACTACCGTGACGGCCGTCGGGCGGAGCTGGGGCGACAGCTCGAAGCAGAGCTTGGCCCACCGGCGCTGGCCCGCATGCACCAGCAGCACGCCCGCGTCGTAGGTGCTGCCGAAGCCGACGCTGACCCGGGCGCTCAGCATGAAGTCTCCGGGCGGCGGGGTGCCGGTCAGGTACCCGGCGTCCGGCGGCTGGCCGGCGCCGGCCGGGTCGATGAACAGGTCGGTTCCCGGCTCACTGGTCAGCTCGAGTGCGCCCGCCAGAACCTGGTACTGGCAGGGCGGCTGTCCCTGCGCGATCAGCGGGAACGGCAGCCACGGCACGGACAGGCCGGCGCCCTCGCCACTGGATTCTGCGGCCGGCCGGGCCAGCGAGGTCGACGTCGCGGCCGAGGCAAACGCCGCCGCGATACCGGCCGGATCGGCGAACCTGACCGCGCTGGCCCCGGGATCCTGGCCGGCCCTGACCCGCCGGAGCACCTCGGCCGCGACCTCCGCGGCCTGCCGCCATTCGTACCGCAGCGCGTCGTCGCCGTGCACGACCGAGATGAGCAACGCGGTGCCGGGCGGCTCGGCGGCGAAGATCAGGCTGACATCGTTGCCCGGCTCGCCGGGCCGGCCGGGCCGCAGCTCAAGCAGCCGAAACGGATCGTTCTGCCACGCCAGCACCTGGTCGATCTGCGTCTCCAGGTTGGCTAGCCGGGACGACGCCTTGACCGCGCTCAGCTGATCCCCGCTTGCATCCGTGACCTCGCCGAGCAGGCCGGCCAGGTCGCGCTCCGCTTCGGCCGCGGTGTAGGCCGCCTTGAGCGTCTCCTTCCGAGCGCGGAACATCTCGTTGTCGCGCTGCAGCCGGCCGCTTGCCTCGCTCAGCCGATGCTCCGCCCTGACCAGCCCGGGCAGCAGGGCTCGCAGCTCGGCGGCCTCGCCGGCGGCCGAGTCTGCGGTCGCCGGCTCCTGGCCGGCTGGCCCGGCTTCCAGCTCGGCGACTCGCGCCTCGATCTCGGTCCGCACAACCTGCGCCTCCGAGCGGCCGCGGCGGAGTACCCGCGCCCGCTCGAGCCGGTCGGAGAAGGCGTAGTCCAAGGCCTCGCGCGGGTCGGTGCCGGGCGACCAGGCGGTCGGCAGCTGGCGCACCAGCGGCCGCCCGAGGGCGGGACCCAGCTCCGCCAGCGCGATCAGCGCCTGCCCGACCGCCCCCGCCGTGGCCGGATCGCCGGCCTGAAGCTCGTCCAGCCAGGCCCGGATCTCCGCCGACATCGCAAGCGCGTACCCCACGGTTCTCCCCTCACCTCGCCGAGTCGGGCGCAGCGACCGTCGCCGGCTGGCCGGCGTTCCGCGTCACGCTGGTTTCAGTCAGTCGTTCCGGGCTGCGCATTCCGCGTCGCCCGTTCCGTCGCCGTCGCGGTCAGTCGTTCCGGCCTGCGCATTCCGCGTCGCTCGATCCGGTCTGTCAGTCCGGCCTGCCTACTCCGAGTCTCCCGGTCCGATGCAGCTCCGGCCAACCGCACCAGTCGACCTGCCGCTGTTAAGTAATATCTCGCTTCCTCCGGCTCGGGGCAAGCGGTTGCGCCCGCCTGAGGCCGTAGACGCCGGGCCGGGCTCGGGACGCCGGGCCGGGCTCGGGACGCCGGGCCAGGCCGGGCCAAGCTCGGGCCGGGACACTGGACCTGCCTTCCGCGAGGAGGCGAGGCCCAATAGAGTACTTCGTTCATGAAGGTTCCCCCGGCATGACGATAACGGCCGTCTCCCCGCACCTGGACGACGCGGCCTTGTCGGCAACCGCGGCGCTGGCCGGCCGCGAGGCCACGGTCGTCACGGTGTTCACCGCGATGCCCGGCGCCGACCGGCCGGTGACCTGGTGGGACCAGCTGACCGGGGCGACCAGTTCGTCGCAGCGGCAGCGGGAGCGGCTGGCTGAGGACGCCGCCGCCATGACCCTGCTCGGCGCCCGCGGCGTGCACCTGGATGAGCCCGAGGCGCTGTACCGCGACGGGGACCCCGACCTGGACCGGGCTGCGGCCCGCCTAACCGAGCTGCTCGCCGGGGCGGGTCAGGCCTGGCTGCCGTCGGCGATCGGCCGTCACCGCGATCACATGTTCGCCAGGAATGCGGGACTGCGGGCCGCCGCCGCGGCCGGCCACGACGAGGTGGTGCTGTACGCCGACTTCCCGTACGTGATCGCGTATGGGTGGCCGGCCTGGGTGAGCGGCCGGCCGGACGGCGGCTACGTGGACGCCGGGTTCTGGCTCACCGATCAGCTTGCCTCGGCCGGGCTGAGCGAGGTCGGCCTTGCCCCGGTGGTGACCAGGCTGAGCCCGCAGCATCGGGAGCTGAAGGCCCGAATCATCGCGGCTTACCGAAGCCAGGCGCCGGCCTTGCGGCTGGCGCCGGCCGACCTGGCGGCGGATCCGGGCAAGCTGGAGTTCGAGCTGTCCTGGCAGGTCCGGCTAGATACGCTCGGCGCGGCCATCGCTCCCGGTGCCCCGGATCGCTAGCCCGGCCTGGCCGCCAGTGCTGACAGCGCCCGGCCGAGCGAGCTGCCGAGGTCCCAGCGTTCGTCCAGCGCCGCGAGCGCAGCCGGGTCTGGCGGTCTGACCGGCAGCGTGCCGTCGGTGTCGGGCACTGGAGCGTCGGTGGCGACCCGCACGACCGGCTGGGCGATCTCGAGGTACGCACGCGCGGCGACCAGCTTGGCCCGGCTGCCCGCCGGCCAGCCGCCGTGCCCGGCATCGATCGCGGCCAGCATGCCCGGCACCGACCCGAACACGCGGACAAGTGCGGCGGCGGTCTTCTCCCCCACCCCCGGCACGCCGGGCAGCCCGTCGCTGGGATCGCCGCGCAGTGTCGCGAACGCCGCGTAGGCGCGGCCGGGAATCTGGTACCGGGCCGTGACCGCGGCCTCGTCGATCACCTCGGCCCGGCCAACGCCTTTCGCGGTGTACAAGATCGTGACCGCGCGAGCGTCATCGACCAGCTGGAACAGGTCCCGGTCGCCGGTGACCACCTCGACCGGGCCGGTGGCCCGGCCCGCCAGCGTGCCGATCACGTCGTCGGCCTCATAGCCGGCCGCCTCGGCGGTCGCGACTCCGGCGGCCGCCAGCACCTGCAAGATCACCGCGATCTGGGTGGTCAGCGCGTCGGGCACTTGCTCAGAGCCGTCGGGGTTGGCCCGGTGCTGTTTGTACGAACCGATCGCCTTGACCCGGAACGCTGGCCGCCAGTCCGCATCCAGGCAGGCGACGAGCTGGCCGGGATGGCGCGCCCTGATCAGGCGCGCGATCATGTCGAGCAGGCCGCGCACGGCGTTGACCGGGGTTCCGTCGGGCGCCGTCATGCTCTCCGGCGGCACCCCGTAATAGGCGCGGAAGTACAGCGACGCGGTGTCGAGCAGCAGCAGCGGAGGCACCCTGCCGATCCTGCCAGAACGGCGCCGCCGCTAGGGCAGCGGCCGGACCATCTGCAGTTCCAGATGGTCAGGTTCGTCCGGCCGTACAGGCTGCCGGGCCCCGGTCAAAGCGAAGCCGAGCCGCCGGTAGAACGCCATCGCCCGGTCGTTGACCTCGGTCACCCACAGCACCAGCGCGTGCGCACCCTGACCGGCTGCGTGCCCGGCCACGGCCTCGACCAGCGTTCCGGCGACCCCGGTGCCACGCGCCTTCGGGTCCACCCACATGCCGACCAGCTGCCAGGCCCCGGGCACGGCGAACTCGTCGCCGGGGTCGTCGATCTTGCTGGTCGCGGTCCCGGCCGGCTCGTCGCCGACCCAGGCCAGGAACGTGGCGGCAGCTGGCGAGGCGAGCCGCTGCTGCCAGGCCAGTTCGTCGAAGGCCTGCTCCCGGGCCAGGGTGGACATGAAGGCGTACGGCGCCTCGGCCAGCGCGGTCAGCCTGACCTGGCGGCTCACCGCCCAGTCGGCCGGAGTCAGCTGCCTGACCACTACCTGACCGGCCGTCATTGCACCGAGGTGTAGGCCACGACGCCGCGGCGCAGTGCCCGGATCGCGGTGGCCGCCGTGTCGGCCAGCGGTGCCTGCCCGGCTGCCTCGCGGATCTGGTCGAGCAGGTCGATGAGCTGCTTGACCGCCCTGACGAAGTCGCCCGGAGTCATGTCGTTGCCGAGTAGCGCTTCCAGCGGCCGGCCGGAGGCCCAGGCGTGCGCCTTGGCCGCGAACCCGGCGTCCGGCTCGCGCAGGAACGACAGCTTGTGCTGCTTTTCGATCCCGTCCAGTTCGGCCCAGAGCCGGTTCATCGTGGTCATGACCGCGCTGACCTTGGCGGTGGGCAGCCGGGGAGGTCCGGCGTCGTCCGGGCGCCTGGCCTCGAAGGTGAGCGCGGAGACGCAGGCCGCGAGGTCGGCGTGGTTCAGGCCGGACCAGACGTCGCGGCGCAGGCACTCAGCGGTGAGCAAGTCGAGTTCGGAGTAGATGGCGGCGAGCATCCGGCCGTCCGCCGTGACCTCGTCCGCTTCGGTGTAGCCAAGCTGCCCCAGCACCGCGCAGACCCGGTCGAACGTGCGCGCGATAACGTGAGAACGGCCTGCAACCCGCTTGTCCAGCGCCTGGGCCTCACGTTCCAGCCGCAGGTATTTCTCGGCCTGCCGGGCGTGGGTCTGCTCGTCCGGGCAACCGTGGCACGGGTGCGCCCGCAATTCGCGGCGCAGGTCCGCGATCGACCCCTCGGCCTCGGCCAGGGCGGGCGGCCCGGCGCCGTCGCGCCGCGCGGCCCGTCGCAGGTCGCGGTGGTCGGCCCCGGCCAGCTTGTTCCGCATCGTGGCGGCGAGGTCCTTGCGGGAGTGCGGCGAGCGCGGATTGAACTTCCCGGGGATCGTGATCCGCTCGACCGCCACGACCGGATCGGGGCACTCGCCCGCGGCGAGCCGCTTGAGCTGGCGGTGCTCGGTCAGGACGACCGGGATCGGGGCGGCCGGGTCGGCGGTCGGCTCAATCACCACCGCGGTGCCGGCCCGCCGGCCACCCGGCACGACGATGATGTCGCCCCGGCTGAGCGCGCCCAGCGAATCGCTCACCGCGACCCGCCGGGCGGCCGACTTGCCCTTGGACAGCTCGCGTTCCCGGCGCGTCAGCTCGGCCCGCAGCCGGGCGTACTCGGTGAAGTTGCCGCGGTCGCAGCTCGCCGCGGCCAGACCGTCCATCGAGTCGCGGATCCGGCGGGCCTGCCTGGCGATGCCCACCACGGCCCGGTCCGCCTGGAACTGGGCGAACGATGACTCCAGCAGCTTGCTGGCCCGCTCATGGCCGACCTGGGCGAGCAGGTTGACCGCCATGTTGTAGGACGGCGGGAAGCTGGAGTGCAGCGGGTAGGTGCGGGTGCCGGCCAGCCCGGCGACCACCGCCGGGTCGATGCCCGGCTGCCACAGCACGACCGCGTGCCCCTCGACGTCGATTCCGCGCCGGCCGGCCCGTCCCGTGAGCTGGGTGTACTCCCCCGGTGTCAGCGCCGCGTGGGTCTCGCCGTTCCACTTGTCGAGCTTTTCCACCACCACCGACCTGGCGGGCATGTTGATGCCCAGGGCCAAGGTCTCGGTGGCAAACACTGCCCGGATCAGGCCGGCCGCGAACAGCTCCTCGACGACCTCCTTGAACGTGGGCAGCAGCCCGGCGTGGTGAGCCGCGATGCCGCGCTCCAGCCCGGCCAGCCAGTCCTCGTAGCCGAGTACCGGAAGGTCCGCCGATGGGATGTCGGCCGTCCGCCGGGTCGCGATCGCGGCGATCTCGTCGGCCTCCTCCGGCGTGGTCAGCCGCAGTCCGGCCACCAGGCACTGCTGCACCGCGGCGTCACAGCCGGCCCGGCTGAATATGAACGTGATCGCGGGCAGCAGCCCGGCCCGGTCCAGCCGGGCGATCACCTCGGCCCGCCGTGGCGGCGCGAACCGCGGGCGCGCCGTGCTCCTGGCCGGCCCGCCGGCCCATACGTCCGGGT
>JBPCKO010000429.1:0-3282 GCA_051004215.1 Streptosporangiaceae bacterium
GTTCACCGGCTGGTTGCCGACTCCGCTCCGGGTCGCCGGCCTTGCCTGTGCCTGGCGCCGCCCGGCTGGGCGGCCGTTCCGGCCGGTCGCCCTGGGCTGCGCGATCGCGATCGCGCTGGAGTTCGCCCTCGGCGGCAAGGCCTACTACCCGGGTGGCGCCTACGTGTTCTTGCTCGCGGCCGGCTGCGTGGCCGCCGAGCGCTGGCTGGCCGCCCGGCGGCGCCCGGCCCGCGGTCCTGTGCTGCTGCGCCCGGCGGTGCTGCTGGGCGTCGCGATGACCGCCGGGTGCGCGGCCATGCTGCCGATGGCGATCCCGGTACTCCCCGCCACCGTCCTGCGCACGGTACCGATGCAGAAGATCAACTACGACCTGGCCGAGTCGATCGGCTGGACCAGGCAGGTCGGGCTCATCGCCCGGATCTATCACCGCCTGCCGCCCTCGCTGCGCCGCCGCACCACCATCCTGGCCGGGAACTACGGTGAAGCCGGAGCGCTGGACCGGTACGGCGCCAGCGCGGGCTTGCCCGCGGAGTACAGCGGGGCCAACTCGTTCTGGCTGTGGGGACCCCCGCCGGCCGCGGACACGGCTGCGGTCGCCGTCAACGTCGACCCGGCGCTGCTGCGGCGCGAGTTCACGACCGTGCGCCGGGTTGCCACGTACTGGAACGGGATCGGCGTCAGCGACGACGAGCAGGGCGCGGCGATCTACCTGGCGGCCGGCCGCCGGCTGCCCTGGCGGCTGGCCTGGCCGGCGTTCCGGGACTACTCCTGACCGGCGGCTGCCCTCAGGTCGCCGGTACGATCGGAAATCCGTTCCCGCCCGGCTCCGCCTGCACGACCGACGACAGGAGTACCCAGTGGAACTCAGCCCGGACCCGTGGATCCGCGCCCTGCGCAACTCCCGCGACCTGCTGCAGGCTCACATCCAGCCCATGGACGCGGCCGCTGTGGAGCGGCCGTCCTATGCGAGCGAGTGGTCCATCGCGCAGGTGATGAGCCATCTTGGTTCTGGCGCGGAGATCTTCGGCCTGTTCCTGGAGGCAGGCCTGCGCGGCGAGGACCCGCCGGGCCAGGACGCGTTCGGCCCGATCTGGCAGCGCTGGAACCAGCGCTCGCCGCAGGCTCAGGCGGCCGATGGCCTGGACGCCGACGAGAAGCTGCTGACCAGCATCGAGTCGCTTGACCCGGCTCAGCGAGCCAGCCTGCGGCTGAACCTGTTCGGCATGGACGTGGGCCTGACCGGCCTGGTCGGCATGCGGCTGAACGAGCACGCCGTGCACACCTGGGACGTCATCGTGCCCGGCGACCCGGCCGCGACGCTGGCCCCTGAGGCCACCGCCTTGATGATCGACTCGCTCGCGCAGATCGCGACCTGGGGAGGCAAGCCGCAGGGCACGCCGCTGGCGGTGACCGTGGTGACCACCGATCCTGACCGCACGCTCGCGCTGCGCTCCGGCGACACGGTGTCGGTCCAGCCGGGACGGGCGGCCGAGAGCGGACCCGAGCTGCGGCTGCCGGCCGAGGCGCTGATCCGGCTGATCTACGGCCGGCTCGACCCGGCCCACACGCCGCCGGTGCACGCCGACGGCGTGGACCTGGACGAGCTGCGGGCGACCTTCCCCGGGCTCTGACCGGCGGCGGCCGCCCAGCTGGTGAGCAGATGACGCGAAAGGAGTTGTCGTGCGTCTCCCCCTCAAGGCCCGTGACATTCCGGGCCGGATCTCGACCGGCGGGTACATCCTGCACGCCGGCCTGGAGAAGTGGCACGGCGACCAGGCCAGGGCCGAGGCCGTGCACCGGATGGCGGCCAACGCCTTCCCGTTCCTCAAGGCCATCCCGCCTGAGCGGTTCCTGAAGATGCTGGCGGCCGGCGAGATCGCGGTCGGTTCTGCCCTGCTGCTGCCGGTGGTGCCTGGCGCGGTCGCCGGCGCTGCGCTCACCGGCTTCTCCGGCTCGCTGCTAGCCCTGTACGGGCGGACGCCGGCCCTGCGCAAGCCGGGCAGCATCTGGCCCAGCCAGGCCGGCACCGGGGTGAGCAAGGACGTCTGGATGCTCGGCATCGGCCTCGGCCTGATCGCCGGGGACCTGGCCGACCAGCGCCCCCGGTCCTGATGCTCGACGGTCGGCTCCTCGTCGACGCGCACGTGCACGTCGCCCGGCTGCCGACGCTGTCACCGGACTGGCAGGACTGGGCCCGCGCGTTCGGCGCGCGGACGCCGCTCGGCGAGCTGTTCGACGCCGACGGGGTGCCCAGGCCGGCCCGGCTCGACGAGCACTTCGCCGCCGAGGGCGCTGACCACGTGCTGCTGTTCACCGAGCACAGCCCGAAGGTGACCGGCATCCAGCCCGTGGCGGACGTGCTGCCGGTCGTGCGGCACAACCCGGACCGCTTCCACCTGGTCGCGAACCTCAACCCGCACCTGCACTACCCGGTCGATCGGGAACTGGCCCGCCAGGCCGGGGCCGGGGCTGTCGCGGTCAAGATCCACCCGGTGCACGGCGGGTTCGAGGCCAGTGACCGGATGCTGTACCCGGCCTACGCCTGGGCGCAGGAGCACCGGATGCCGGTCATCGTGCACTGCGGCACCTCGACGTTCGCCGGCTCGGTGAACGCCTACGCCGACCCGATCTTGCTCGATGCGGTGTTCCGCGACTTTCCCGAGCTGGTGGTCGTGCTCGCGCACGGCGGGCGCGGCTGGTGGTACGAGCAGGCAGCCTTTCTCGCGCTGATGAAGCCGACCGTATGGCTCGAGGTCTCCGGCCTGCCACCGCAGCGCCTGCCCGACTATTACGGCAGCTCCCTCCGGCGGCTCGCCGCAAAGATGATCTTCGGCACCGACTGGCCGGGCGTGCCGAGCGTGGCCGCGAACGCCAGGACGCTGGCGACCATCCTCGGCGCGGCCGGCTGCACGCCCGACCAGATCGCGGGCGCGCTGGGCGGGAACGCCGTCCGGGTATTCGGCTTGTCAGCTGATTAGCCCGGCTCGCCGCATTCCGGCCGGCATTGTCATATGAATTGCAGGAAAGGCTTTCTCAAAGCAGCGCGGATTTCTATTTGGTATTGGCTAAGCTAACCTGGCAATCCCCGGCCGGGTAATCACGGGGCGCATGGAGATTTCCGGCCTGGCCCCACTATTCGTCCGAGGACTCATCATGGCCTTTCCCCCCGTCCGTCACGCCGCGCCGCGGCTCGCTTCCGGCCTGCTGGTCGCGGCGGCCGCGATCACGGCGGCCGGCCTGCCCGCCCAAGCCAGCCCGGTGTCGGCCGGACCGGCACCAGGA
>JBPCKO010000430.1:0-20606 GCA_051004215.1 Streptosporangiaceae bacterium
CCCACCCCCCCCCTCTCCGTTCCGCGCCCCTTCTCCCTCCCCTCCCCCTCCCCCCCCCCCCCGCCCCCCCCGAACTCGTCAGCAACCGGCCACGGCGCGCGGTGGATAGATCCCGAGTTAAACCACGACCACGTCTCTTCGGTCACAAACGGCATCATCGGCGCCAGCAACCGCAGCACAACCGACAGCGCCAGCCGCAAAGCCAGCACCGCCGACCCCGCGCGGCCGGGATCCTGATCCGCCGCGTAGGCCCGTGGCTTCACCAGCTCCAGGTAGTCGTCGCAGAAGTGCCAGAAGAACTGCTCGGCCGCCTGCAGCGCGCCGGCGTGGTCATAATCGCCGAGGGCGGCCGTGCAGCGCGTGATCACGTCGGCCAGCCTGGCCAGCATGGCCAGGTCGAGCGGCTCGGTCACGGCCGCGCCGGCGGCCTCGGGCCGGTCGAAGCCCAGCACGAAGCGCGAGGCGTTCAGGATCTTGACCGCCAGCCGCCTGCCCACCTTGATCTGGGCCAGGTCGAACGCCGTGTCCACGCCCAGCCGGGCGCTGGCCGCCCAGTACCGCACCGCGTCGCTGCCGTACTCGCGCAGCAGGTCGGTCGGCGTGACCACGTTGCCCGCGGACTTCGACATCTTCTTGCGGTCGGGATCGAGGATCCAGCCCGAGATCGCCGCGTGCCGCCACGGCAGCGCGCCGGCCAGCACCTGCGACCGCAGCACGGTATAGAACAGCCAGGTCCTGATGATCTCGTGGGCCTGCGGCCGCAGGTCCATCGGGAACACCCGCTGGTACAGATCATCGTCACCCGGCCAGCCGCCGGCGATCTGCGGGGTCAGCGACGACGTGGCCCACGTGTCCATCACGTCCCGGTCGCCGGTGAAACCGCCCGGCGCGTCCCGCTGGCCGGGCGCGTACCCGGGCGGGGTGCCGGTCATCGGGTCCACCGGCAGGGCGGCCTCGTCCGCCGCGATCGGGGCGTCGTAGCGCGGCTCGCCCTCGGCGTCGAGCGGGTACCAGACCGGGATCGGCACGCCGAAGTAGCGCTGCCGGCTGACCAGCCAGTCGCCGGTCAGCCCGAGCACCCAGTTCTCGTACCTGGTCCGCATGTGAGCCGGGTGCCAGTCCAGCTCACGGCCGCGGGCGAGCAGCTGTTCGCGCAAATGCTGGTCGGCGCTGCTGTTGACGAGGTACCACTGCCGGGCGCTGATGATCTCCAGCGGCAGCTCGCCCTTCTCGTAGAACTTCACCGGGTGCCGCACCGGCTCGGGCTGGCCCCGCACGGCGCCGGCATCGGCCAGCAGCTCGGCGACCCGCTTCCTGGCCGAGCGGGCGGTCCGGCCGGCCAGCTCGGCGTAGGCGGCGCGGGCCGCGGGGCCGGAGATCGCGGCCGGCGGATCGGCCAGCAGGCGGCCGTCCGGCCCGATCACCGGCCTGGCCTCCAGGCCGAGGTCGCGCCACCAGGTCACGTCGGTGATGTCGCCGAACGTGCAGATCATCGCGATGCCCGTGCCCTTGGCCGGGTCGGCCAGGCGGTGCGCGAGGACCGGGACCGCCGCGCCGAACAGCGGCGTCATCACCGCGGTGCCGATCAGGTCCCGGTACCGCTCGTCCTGCGGGTGGGCGACCAGGGCCACGCACGCGGGCAGCAACTCCGGCCGGGTGGTGGCCACGACGACCTCGCCGCCGGAGCCGGGCCTGGCGAAGGCCAGCCGCAGGTAGCGGCCGGCCATCTCCCGGTCCTCGATCTCGGCTTGCGCGACCGCGGTGCCGAACGTGACGTCCCACAGCACCGGCGCCTGGGCCTGGTACGCCTGGCCGGCCGCCAGGGCCCGCAGGAATGCCCGCTGCGAGGCCACGGCGGGCCGGTCATCGATGGTCCGGTAGCTGGTCGACCAGTCCACCGACAGGCCGAGGCGGCGCCAGGTCTCCTCGTAGGCCTGCTCATCCCGGCCGGTCAGCTCGCGGCACAGCTCGATGAAGTTCCTTCTCGACACCGGCCGCCTGACGTCGCGGTCGGCGGCGGGCCGGCCGGGACCAGGAGGCACCAGGCCGGGCTCGTACGGCCGGGCGGGATCGCAGCTGATGCCGAAGTAGTTCTGGACCCGGCGCTCGGTGGCCAGCCCGTTGTCGTCCCAGCCGACCGGGTAGAACACCTCCCGGCCGAGCATGCGCTGGTAGCGGGCGATGACGTCGGTATGGGTGAACGAGAACGCGTGACCGAGGTGCAGCGAGCCGCTCGCGGTCAGCGGCGGGGTGTCGATCGAGTAGATCTGGCTCCGGCTCTTCGTCCGGTCAAACTTGTACTACCCGCTCCTTGTCCCAGGCGCTCGACCAGGTGTCCTCGAGGCCGTCAAGCGCGGGCTTGGCGGGCACGAGGCGGGCGGCAGCGGGATCGGCGTTCATGGCGGCGATGATACCGCGCCAACCGGCGGGCGCACTCGACTAACTCGCGCCCGCCGGGACCCCGCCGCCGCCTGAGTCAGTGCGGCTGGTGCAGGGCCGGGCAGCCCTGGCCGACTTCCGGGTTCTGGCGCACCGGCGAGATCGTCGTGCCCCCGAACCTGGCCAGGTTCGGCGCGCCGTACTGGCGGTCCTTGCCCAGGGCGCGGGTGGTGACGCCCTTGACCACGTCGCCGAAGTTCCATACGCAGGCACCGCGCGGGAACAGCCCGGTTCCCACGTTCTGGCCGCTCTTGTCGGTCAGCGTCCAGAACGGGTAGAACTTCGCGCCGACCGGCGGGGCGGTGCACAGGTTCCCGGTGAACACGTTGCACAAGAACGCCGAGCCGGGAGCGTCGGTCTCGAACTGGACCTTCGGGTACGGCTGTCCTGACCGGTCGAACGGCCCGGCGTACCTGAACGACGTCGGTACGTCCGGCGATCCGTTCGGCCACTTGCCCTTCTGGTAGGACATCCCGTCGAAGTCCAGGTCGCCGTTCTGGAACCGGTTGTCGCCGCACAGGTTGACTGGCGCGGTCGTGCGCATCGCGTGCCCGCCGACGACCACCGTCCGGCTGCCCTGGGGCAGGCAGGTGCCGTCGGCATACTCGCACAGCTGGCCGCTGGCGAAGTTGTTGCTCGGGCAGGCGATCGGCCCGGTGGTGCCCTCGGTGGTCGCGCCCGTGCAGACGCCGGTCCGCGGGTTGCAGCCGCCTTCGCCCGGGCGGTGGCGGTGGTGCGAGCGGCCTTCGCTGCCGCCGACGCAGGTGTCGTAGGTGTTCTTGTCGACGATCAGCCCCGGCTGATTGGTCGGGTCACGGTTGGCGAGTGAGGCGCAGACCTCGGAGTGGCCGATTTCCTGCTGCATGAGCACGCCGCCCTCGAGCGCGGTCCACGGGACCTGGTTCTGCTGGGCGGCCGTCGCGTACTCGGCGTGGAAGGTGTGCCGGAACCCCTGGCAGGTCTTGTAGCTGGTGTTCATGAAGCCATTGCGGGCGCTGGCCGTCATCCGCCCGGTCCGCCCGGTGGTCAGGTCGCGCACCACGATTGTCAGGCCGGCCGCCGGGTCGGAAATAGCGACCTTGACCACGTCACTGGAGTGCAGGAACAGCGTGTGCCGTCCCGGCTGGAACGTGCGGGCGTTGGCCGTCTGCGGCCCGGGCGGGCCGCCCGGCCTGCCGTTGGTGGTCAGGTAGGCGAAGTTCAGCGGCTCCTCGCAATTCGGGTTCAGGTTGACGAAGTTGAACTCCGATTCCAGGCTGTCGATGTTCAGCGCGACGCACCACTTGACGGAGTTGCAGCTCGGGCCGTCCAGCCAGGGCGCGAAACCCGGCGGGTAGAACTGCAACTCCATGAAGGCCGAGCCAGCGTCCGATGGCAGCCCTGCGCCGGTGTTGGCGTCGCTGTCGGGCGAGCACGGATTCTGCGGGTAGGACCGCGCGTCGCAGATCGGCAGGCCGAACCACGGCGCCACGCTGAGCTCGGCGTACTTCACCACGCTGCCGCTGTTGGTGGGCCGCTTCGCCGGGTCCTTCGGCAGCTTCATGTAGTAGGTCATCGTGTTGCCAGAACGGGGCGCCGAGGAGATGAACTTGACGCTCGGCTCGTCGTGCCCCACGTAATGCCGGTTGTCGATGAACCGGCCGCGGTCGTTGTAGCTGAGCGCAGGCGCGGCCCATTTTCCCCTGAGCTTGCGCGGCCCGCGCGGGTCGACGCAGGTGGACCGGTGCAGCGCGGCAACCGCGTGGTACTTCGGGCTCCAGCCGTTGCAGTCGACCTCACTGATATGCCGCGGCGCGACGCCCTTCCGGTGGGTCCCGGCGTGCCCGGTCCCGGCCGCGGCCGGGCCGATCGCGACGGACAGGCAGGCGATCCCGACCGCGGGCGTGGCGACCAGCGCCCAGGCCCGGCGCCTGCTGAGTGACCAGTAACTACGCACGCGTGTTCCCCCGCTCTGACCTGCCTGGTGTGGGCTACGCGCCGCAGCTAACAGCCGCCGGTGCCGGCGCGCAAGCAGCGACGGCGGCGGCTGACCCGCTGCAGGGGGAAGGTTGACCTGGGCATTACCCGGCGCCGGCTACGCCCGCGGCGCGAGCGCGGCCAGGATCTCGGCCGCGCGGTCGGTCGCCGCGGCCTGGTCGGCGTCTGGCGAGCCGACCTCCGGGTCCCAGTTCAGGTCGCAGAACACCTCGGTCACGCGCTGGCTTTCCAGCCAGCCGAGGTCGGCCGTGATCTGGCCGGCCCCGCCCGAGAGCAGCAGCCTGCTCCCGTCCTGGCCGGCTGCCTGCTCGCCCCAGCGGATCACGCCCCGGCAGATGATCCGCACCGCGGCCGGGTCGCGGCCCGCCCCGGCGGCTGCCTCCCGCACGATCGCGACGCTCTCGGCGATCCTGGACAGGTCGGCCCGGCTCGAGGTGACCCAGCCGTCGGCGATCCGCCCGGCCCGGCGCAGCGCCACCGGCGCGGTGCCGCCGAGCAGGACCGGCGGCCCGCCGGGCTGCACCGGACGCGGCAGCGCGGTGCTGCGCGGCACGGTGTAGAACTCGCCGCTGAACTCGGCCGGCTGCTCGCCCCACACGGCCCGGAGCACGCGCAGGTACTCGGTGGCCCTGGCCCCGCGGCGGTCCATCGACGCGCCGGTCAGCGCGAATTCCTCGGGCATCCAGCCGAGGCCGATGCCCAGATCGAGCCGTCCGGCCGACAGCACGTCCACGCTGGCCGCCTGCTTGGCGAGGTAGCCGGGGGAGACGTAGGGCGCGTTGATGACCGCCACCCCGAGCCGGACCTGCGAGGTCACGGCGGCCGCGAAGGACAGCGCCGCGACCGGGTCGAGCACGCTGCGGTACACCGGCTCCAGGCCCGAGCCTTCCGGCACCAGCAGCCGCTGGAAGGTCCACAAAGAGGCGTAGCCAGCCCGCTCCGCGTCGCGGGCGAACCGCAGGATGTTCGCCGGAGTCGCCCAGGCACCCGAGACCGGGAGGCCGAATCCGATCTGCATGGCCTCACCCTAGCGAGGCGATGGCCCCTGCCGCCGGGGCGGAAGGGGCCATCGCGGGTCAGCGAGCCGTTACCACAGGCTCGACGGTGCGGTCAGGCCCGGGCACTTGCCGGTCACCTCCGGGTTGGACTGGATGCCCGAGGCCGCCGTGCCGCCGTACCTGGCGAAGTCGGCCGAGCCATACTGGACATCCTTGCCGAAGGTCCTGGTCGTGACCTTGGGGATGACGTTCCCGAAGTTCCAGGTGCAGGCTCCGGTCTTGAAGAGCCCGTGGCCTACGCCCTGGCCCTTCTTGTTGGTCAGCGTCCAGAACGGGTAGAACTTGGCCCCCAGCGGCGGCACCACGCAATTGAACTGGGTCGCGAAGTTGCACAAGAACTCCGAGCCTGGTGCGTCCGTCTCGAACTGGATCTGCGGATACGTAGCCCCTGAGGCCGTGAACGGCCCGGCGAACCGCGCCGACGTCGGCACGTTCGGCGAGCCGTCCGGCCAGCTCGTCGCCCGGTAGTCGATGCCCTCGAAGTCCAGGTCTCCGTTCTGGAAACGGTTGTCGCCGCAGAAGTTCACCGGCGACACTTCCCTGGCCCTGTGGTGCCCGACCGTCACGGTCCTGGTGCCCGCGGGCACGCAATAGCCGTCCGCGTACTCGCACAGCTGGCCGCTGGCGAAGTTGTTGCTCGGGCAGGCCTGCGGTCCTCTGGTGCCCTCCGTCTCCGCGCCCTTGCAGACGCCGGTCTGCGGGTTGCAGCTGCCCTCGCCCACGCGGTTGTGATGGTGGACCCGGCCTTCGGTGCCACCGACGCAGGTGTCGAACACGTGCGTGTCGATGAAGAACCCGGGCGCGTTGAAGGCGTCCTTGTGGGTCAGCGATGCGCAGGTCTCGGCGTGGCCGATCTCCTCCTGCATGAGAACGCCGCCCTCGAGCGCCGCCCACGGCACCTGGTTCTGCTGGCTGGCCGTGGAGTACTCCGCGTGGAAGGTGTGCGGGAAGCCGCTGCAGTCCTTGTAGTTGGTGTCCGCGAAGCCATTGTGCGCGCTGGCCACCATGAACCCGCTCTGATGGGTGGTCAGGTCGGTGATCCGGGTGGTGAACCCGGCCGCCGGGTCGGTGATGGCGACCTTGAGCACGTCACCGGGATTCATCGTGAGCGTCTGGCCGTTCGGAGTGTTGGTCTTGATGTTCGCCTTCTGCGGGCTCGGCGGCCCGGCCGGAACGCCGTTGCGCTGCAGGAACGCGAAGTTGACCGGCTCCTGGCAGTTGGGGTTGATGTTGACGAAGTTGAACTGGGACTCCACGCTGTCGATGTTCAGCGCCGAGCACCACTTGGTGCGCAGGCAGCCAGGCTCGTCCGGGCCCGTGAAGCCAGGCGCGTAGAACTGCAACTCCATGAACGCCGATCCGGCCGCGTTCGGGTCGGAGATTCCGCCGCTATTGGAGTCGCTGTCCGGCGTGCACGGGTTCTGCGGGTAGGAGTGCGGGTCGCACATCGGCAGCCCGAACCAGATCGCCGGGCTCAGCTCGGCCGCGTCGACCACCGAGCCGCTGTTCGTCGGCTTCTTGGCCGGGTCCTTCGGCAGCCGCATGAAGTAGGTCATCGTGTTGCCCGAGCCGGCCGCGCTGGAGATGAACTTCACGCTCGGCTCGTCATGGCCGACATAGTGGCCGTTGTCGACGAACCGGGACCAGACCTTGCGGGTGGCATTGCCGCTCGCACCGTAGCGCGTGCGCAGGGGGCCGTGCGGGTCTGTGCACAGCCCGCGGTGGGCCGGATCGACCGAGCGGTACTTGGGGCTCCAGGCGTTGCAGTCCAGGTTGTTGGTCTTGTTCGGGATCAGGACCTTGGCTGCCGCAGGAGCGCTGTGGGCCTGAGCCGGGCCCGCGGCAGCGACCGACAGGCTGGCCATCGCCAGGATAGGCGCCGAGACGACCGCCCAGTGAGAACGTTTGTTGAACGACCAGCGACGTTGCACGCGTTGTCCTTTCGTTCGAGCACTTCCTGTGATGCGGCGCGGCTCATGTGCACTTCCATGTCGATCTCGTCACAGAGCGCGGCGATACGGGCGGAATCTAACAACGGTCCGTAGCGGGGTCAAGCGCGAGCCGGAAACGTATCCCGATCGGTAATCAAGTGTGCCGACCAGCAGGCTTTACCGGTTCTTAAACCGGCTATTTCCGATTCAGCGGAGCCCGGCTATCAGGTCGGCGACGTCCAGCGCGCAGCCCCAGGACAACGTCACTCCGGCGCCGCCGTGGCCGTAGCAATGCACCACATGACGGCCGTCGGCGGCCGGCTCGGCGTCCAGCCGGACCGACGGCCGCACCGGCCGCAGCCCGACCCGGTGAGCCAGCACCCTGGCCCGGGCCAGTCGCGGCTCGGCCGCCGCGCAACGGTCCAGGATGCGCCGGGCATCGGCAGGATCGGCGTGCAGGCTGGCCGATCCGTGCTGATGCGTTCCGCCCAGGACGACGGTGCGGCCGTGGGGAAAGATGTAGGTCACCTCGCCGTCGGCCCCCTCGCCGACGAAGAACTCGCCGAGGCCTGGATTGGCGGCCACCACGACTTGCCCGCGCACCGGCACCAGCGCCGGGTCCGGCACCAGGCCGCGGGCGCCGATGCCGGCGCAGTTCACCAGCACCGGGGCCGCCCGGCGCCGCAGCCCCGCGGCGAGGTCCGGCACGGCCGGGCCGGTCTCAAGCCGGCCCCCGCCCGCGCGCACCAGGCCGAGCAGGTGATCCAGGTAGGCGACCATGTCGATGACCGGGGCCGCGTACCGCCAGCCCGCCGTGTAGCCGGGCGGCAGCCGGGCCGGGTCGCACCGCAGCGGCTCGCCGGCCCCCTCGGTAAACGGCGGCGGCCCGTCGTCCTGGCCGGCCGCCCCGGCCGAGGCGGCCAGCCCGGTCAGGACCGCCACGCCCGTGCCTGGCGCTTCCGCGAGCTCGCGGGAGCGCGCGGAGGTCAGCGCCGCCCACCGGCCCACCCGTTCGTCCGCGCCGACCAGGTGCGGTCCCCACAGTGCCCCGGCAGCCGCGGAGGTCGTGCGGTCCGGCGGCTCGGCGGCGTAGACCGTGACCGCCAGCCCGGCCTCGAGCAAGGCCGCCGTCACCGACAGGCCGATGACGCCGGCGCCGATCACGAGCACGTCGGGCTGAACATGGCGCACACGCGAACCGTATCCCGGTGCCGCACGGCGGGATCGCGGGCCATGGCCTGGCCGGCCGCGCCGTCATAAGCTGACCGCGAGGAGGCCGCCGTGGGCGGACTGACCGGATTCGTCATCATGGGCGTGGCGATCGCGGCCTTCGCGGGCCTGAGCTTTGCGGCCAGGCGCAGGATCAGCCGCATGACCAACGACCAGCTGGTCAGCCAGTGGATCATCGACCCGGTGACCGGACAGCGCGTGCCGAAGGCCGAGCCGGCGTCCGGGCCGTCGTCCTAGCAGTCGCGACCGGCGGCTAGTCAGGCGGTGCGGGCCGCGAGCAAATCGCCGGTGATCCTCGGCACGGCCAGGCCGATCGGCTCCCTGATCACCTCGGTGGCCAGCGCGTCGTAGGGCGTCGGGTCGCGGTTGATCACGACCAGGCGCGCGCCGGCGTCCGCGGCCACCGCGCACAGCGAGGCGGCGGGCTCGACGGTGAGCGTGCTGCCGACCGCGAGCATCAGGTCACAGCCGGATGCGGCCCGGATCGCGGCCTTGAGCACCTCGCGGTCCAGCGGCTGGCCGAACATGACGGTCGCGGACTTGAGGATCCCGCCGCAACGTTCGCAGGCCGGGTCGGGCTGGCCGGCCCTGACCCGGTCCAGGGCGCGCGCCATCGGCGAGCGGGCGTCGCAGCCGACGCAGACCACCTCGTACATGGTCCCGTGCAGTTCGAGCACCCGGTCGGGCGAGGACCCGGCCCGCTGGTGGAGTCCGTCGATGTTCTGCGTGATTACCATGGTCTCGACCGCCCCGGCGAGCCTGGCCAGGGCCACGTGGGCCGCGTTGGGCGCTGCCGACCAGGCCGGATGAGCCAGCCTGGCCTGCCAGGACCGGCGCCGCAGGGCCGGGTCGGCCAGGTAGGCCTGGTAGGTCGACAGCCGCTCGGCGCCGGGATCGCGGGTCCACAGCCCCTGGGGCCCGCGGAAGTCGGGGATGCCGCTGTCGGTCGAGATGCCGGCTCCGGTCAGCACCGTGACCGCGCCGACCCGGCGGACCCAGTCCGCGATCTCGCCGTCGCCCTCCCCGGTCATCTCGCCGTCGCCTTCGCGGTCATCTCGCCATGGTTATCGTGCACCGCCGGGCCACGCAAGCCCGCGCAGCCGCAAGCCGTATTGTCTGGGACATGACCGGCGCGTTCGGCTCGAGCCTCGCGTACTACTCAGGCACCATCCCTGGCCTGCTGGAACGGGCCGCCGAGCGTGATCCTGGCGGCGTCTGGCTGCGCACCGACGACCTGAGCTTGACGTTCGGCCAGGCCGCGGACCGGGTGGCCGGGCTGGCCGGGGAACTGGCCGAGGCCGGCCTGGGCCACGGCGACCTGGTGATGCTGACCGCCAGAACCACGCCCCCTTACCTGCTCGCCTGGCTGGCCCTCGCCTCACTCGGAGCGGTCACCGTGCCGGTCAACCCGGCCAGCGCGGCCGCCGAACTGGACGGGCTGCTCCGGCAGGTGCAGCCGCGGGCGGTGCTGACCGATGCTGGCCTGCGTTCGGTGCTGGACGAGGCGGCCGGCCCTGGCCGGCCGGGCGGCCAGCCGCAGTCACCGCGGCCAGTTGTTCTGGATGTCGCTGCGCTCGGGGCCCGGTCGGCCGGACAGCCGCTCCGGGGACCCGCGGCCGCGCCCGTGCGCCCGGACGACCTGGCCGTCCTGATCCCGACATCGGGCACGACGGGGCGTTCCAAGCTGGTCATGCAGACGCACCGGGCGTACGCGATGGCGGCCGAGGGGTTCCCGTTCTGGATGCGGCTGACGCCGGCCGACCGGCTGATGACCTCGCTGCCGCTGTTCCATATCAACGCGCCGATCTACTCGGTGCTGGGCTCGCTGGCCTGCGGGGCCGGGCTGGTGCTGGTGCCGCGCTTCTCGGCCAGCGGGTTCCTGGACACCGCGCGGCGGCACGGTGCGACCGAGTTCAACGCGATCGGCGCGATGCTGGAGATCTTGATGCGCCAGCCCGAGCGGTCCGACGACCTCGACAACCCGCTGCGGCTGTGCTACGCGGGCCCCGCCCCAGATCGCGACCGGCATCAGCAGATCGAGCGCCGGTTCGGGCTGGAGATCGTGGTCGGGTACGCGATGTCCGAGTCGCCGTACGGTCTGATCTGGCCGCCCGGTACGCGCCCGTACGGAACGCTCGGCGCCGCCCGCCAGCATCCGTACCTGGGCCTGATCAACGAGGCCAAGGTCGTGGCGGCCGGGGACCGCGAGCCGGGGGCCGCCGCGGCGGCCAAGCCGGCGGACGGCGGGCCGGCCGGGACGGAGAGCGGGCCGGCACTGGAGGCCGGCCGGATCGGGGAGATCCTGCTCCGCAACCCGGTGCTTACCCCGGGGTACTGGGGCATGCCGGACGAGACCGCCGCGATCATGACGGCCGACGGCTGGCTGCGCACCGGCGACCTGGCCACCGTGAACGCGGACGGGACGTACACCTTCGTCGGCCGCCGCAAGGAGGTGCTCCGCCGGCGGGGCGAGAACCTGTCGCCGCTGGAGGTCGAGGAGGTGCTTGACGGGCACCCTGACGTGCTCGAATCGGTCGTGGTCGGCGTCGCCTCGGACCTGACCGAAGAGGAGATCAAGGCGTTCGTGGTGCCGGTCGCCGGCGCCGGCCTGGACCTGGCCAGGCTCCGCGAGTACGCCGCCGGGCGGCTCAGCGCGTTCAAGGTGCCCAGGTTCTGGCAGGTGATCGCGGAACTGCCGCGCACGCCGACGGCCAGGATCGCCAAGCACCGGCTGCCGGCCGGGCACCAGCCGGGCGAGTACGACGCCGAGGCTAGCTGAGGACGAGTCCGGGCCGCCGGCGCCGGACGGCGCCGGCGACCGTCAGCGACAACCGGCGCCGGTCAGATCCAGTGGAACAGGTTCAGGAACCGGTCGGCCACGGCCTGGTCGCCGCGGGTCGTGCCCGCCCTGATCCGGCCGAACGCGGTGAGCACCATGCTGCCGGCGTCGAACTCGATGACGGCGGGCAGGTCGTCGACCGGTCCCGGCTCGTAGGTCATCCCGTTCTCGTCCACGGTGACCCTGGTCGTGCCCGCGTTGTGCCCGGTGGTGACGTTGATGCCGAGGCTGAACGCGCTGCGGTCGGCGTCGGGCCTGATCGTCGACTGCCAGATGATGAACATGAACGGCACCAGCAGGTCGGCTACCTCGCCGGGCAGCGCGTGGGACGTGCCCTGACCTTCGCGGACATCCCAGGTGTGCACGCCGAAGTCCATCAGCTGGCCGGCGGCGTAGATGAAGGCCGGGACCGGGCCCATGTAGAAGTGCGGCACGATCATCGAGGACCACTCGTCCGCGCTGAGCGGCTGCAAGATGCCCATCATATGATCCAGGTCTTGGCGGACCCTGGCCATCATCTCGGCCTGCGGCAGGTCGCGGAACGCCCGGGCTGAGTCACCGGCCCGCTCGTGCATGCCGAGCAGTCCGTAGGCGTTTTCCGCGGTGGCGCCGGACCTGGCGACCTCGAAGGCGCGGAAATAGCCCTCCATCGTGTCGACCAGGTGCCCGATGATGTCCCTGACTTCCCAGCTCTCGCAAGCGGTGCTAGCGTCCCACGCCCCCGGCTGCTCAGCCAGCGAGAACATCTGGCCCGCCTGCTCGCGGACGACCCGCAAGATGGTGTCCTTGCCCTCGTAGGTCATCGCGTTCCACTCGGTCATGTCGTGTCTCCTGCTCGCCTCATAGCCGTCACCTTTTCGGTTGAGATCGGACGGCGCAGCGGCCCGGCCGGTGGGAGCCTGCATGGCGCAGCGAGCGCGGCCGGGCGGCGCATATCACGAACCTCAGCGCACTCGGCCGGCGGTGTCAATGGCCGGCCCGGGCAATGAACGGCGGCGTCAGTGGCTGGCGACGGCGATCCTGGCCAAGGCTTCGCCGTAGCGCACCGCGACCAGCTGGGCGATGGCCGGGTGCGCGCCGAGCGGGGGCGCGGACGGCGCATTGAGGGCCGCGCTCAGCGCCGCGAACTCGGCCGGGTCGGTCTCCGGTCCGATCACGCAGGGGGACAGGGCCAGATGGGTGGTGCCGGCCTCACGCAGCCTGGTCGCCGCGGCGTCGATGCTGGCCGGGTCGCCGAGCGCGGCGGGCGCGGCCGGGATGGCCAGCCGCGAGGAGAGCAGCAGCGTGGTCACCCCTGCGTCCGCGAGCGCCTGCGGTCCGCGGTCGGCGACCACGATGACGCCGGTCGCCCCGGCCGCGATGTTCAGGCCGCGGGCCCGCCCGGCCCTGGCCAGGCCGACGTCGTGCAGCCGGTCATGCAGCGCGCCGGCCAGCAGCGGGTGCGGGCCGAGCGAGGTCGCGAGCATGACCCGGCAGGCCGCCGAGCCGATCGCGGCCGCGATCGCCGCGTCGTAGCGGGGATGCGGTCCGGCCAGCAGCGGAACCACCACGGCATCGGGTGCCTGGCCTGGACTCAGGCTGGCCGGCCCTGGTCCTGGCCCCGGCGCAGATCCGGCCGCCCGGCGACCGTGGCCCGTAGTGGAGTCCAGGCTAGGAAAGTCGCTGAAGCCGGACATGGCGGGCAGGCCGTTGCCGGCGCCGAGCAGTTCGGCGAGCGTCTCGGTGCCGCCGTCGAGGAAGCCGATCCTGATCTGCACGCCAGGGCAGGACTCCATGGCCTCCTCGGCGATGCGGCCGGCCAGATCAGCCATCGCGTCACCACGGCCGGGAACGGCGAGCACCAGCGCCGGCGCGTCGGATGCGACGCTGATCCGGTGCAGGCTGCGATGCCGGCCGACCCGGCGCGGCCGGCCCTGGCCACGGCGGGGCAGCCTGCCTTCGGGGAGTCCGGCCGGTCCCTGGCCCGGGCCCGGCGCCGTGCCGGGACCCGGCGGGAAGCGTTGCGGCAGGCCGGGCTCGGCTCCGCCGCGCCTGGGCAGCGGCTCGGCGCCGCGGCGGGGCAGTGGCTCGGGCCCTTGGCGGTTGGGCAGCGGTTCGGGCCCGCGTGGTGGCAGAGGCTCCGGGCCCCGTTGCGGAACCGGGTCAGCGTTCCGGCGGGGCAGCGAATACGTGCCACGCCCGGGCAACGACCCCCCGGGGCGCTGAGGAAGGCTGCCCGGGTCAGCTGGCCGGAATGGCCTGGCGTCACGCGGCGGCACGTCGTCCTGGCCGTCTCGGCCGTCCTGGCCGTGGTTCAGGGACGGCGGGGCGCCCGGGTGATCCCCGTTGGCCGAGGCCGGCCGGCGCTGCGGATACGGGGCGAACGGCGCCGACTCCGGGCTGTGGTCAGTCACGCTCATGTATCGTAATGCTCTCCCGGCAAGGCCGGGCGCCGTTCTGTGATGTTCGCACCTAAAAGTGCGTGTATTCACTATTTGTGAATCGCGGACGAGCCGGCTTAGTTGCCATGGCCGGCGGCGCGGCCATGATCGCGGAACTTTCCCGCGCGAGCGGTAAGACTTCCGTGATCATGTCGCGTTCGTCAGCTCGCGCCCAGCATGCTCCGGTACACCGAGATCAGCGCGGCCTTCTGCTGGCCGGACAGCCGGTTGTCCGCCTCGATCGCCTGCTCCACCGTCGGGGCCGGCCCGGTGGCCGGATCGCCGTCGGCGTCGCTATTGGCGTGAGCCAGTAGCCCGGCGTGGGTGAGCAGCGTCTCTGCCGAGACGTTCAGGGCCTCGGAAATGGACTTGATCACCCGCATCGACGGCTGATGCAGGCCGCGTTCAACCTGGCTGAGGTACGGATTGGACAGCCTGGTCTTCTCGGCGAGCTGGCGCAGCGACAGGTTGGCCAGCTTGCGCTGGCGGCGGATGAAGTCGCCGAGCGCCTCCATCTGGTTATCCCATGGTTCGTTCATTGTCGCTCCCCGGGCCGGAAACAGGCGGAGCGCGGCCGACGGACTCGCCGTCAGCCGCGCCCCGAATGACCGCCGCCCCTTACTTGCTGGTGGGCTTGGCCTTCTTGCTGGTGCTGGCACGCCGCGACGCCGGCTTGGCCGCCTTGGTCGTCTTGGCGTTCGCAGTCGCCGCCGAGGACGTCCTGGCGGACGCGGCCTTGTTCGGCGTGGTCCTGGTCGGCGTGGCCTTGTTCTGCGTGCTCCTGGCCGACCGTGCCTTACGTGGCGCGGACGAGCCGTTGTGGCTCGTGGCCGCCTTGGGGCTGGCGCTCGCCGAGCCATTGTCGCCGTTCTCGCTCGCGTGCGCAGTCGTCGACTCGCTGGTGTGCGACTGAGCCGGGGTGTGCGTGATCGGGCGGGCCTTCGTGGTCGCGCCGGTCACGCTGGTCGCCTGCGCGAACGCGGCCGCGGCCTGCTCGGCCAGCGGCGTGGTTACGGTGCGCACCTGGTCGGTGACCTGGCGCTGGACCGAGCGCACCTGACCGGCCAGTTCGGACGCGCCGGTCCTGAGGTGCTCAGGGCTCGGCAGCCTGGCGATCAGGCCGGGCGCGGTCTTGCGCAGCTGGTCGATCTGCTTCTCGGTGAGCCTGGCCAGGTAATCCGCGTTCGGGATCCTGGCGATCAGGCCGGGGGCCGTCTTGCGCAGCTGGCTGAGCTGCCGCTCGGTCCGCTTGGCGAGCTGGTCGGGGGTGGGAAGCTTCACGGCGGCGAGGTCGATCGTGGGAAGTGCCGGAAGCTGCGGCCGGATCATCTGAGCGGTGGCCGTCACGTTCTTCATCGTGGTAGTCACCCTCCGGTGGCCCTTACGGGCAGCGGCAAAGACCTGCTCCTGCAGTTCCTGCCCCACGGCGCGGGTGTCGATCATGGGATCCTCCTCGTTGGTTATGAGCTAACTATAGTTTGCAAAGCAAGATATGTCAAGCACGGCCGGAGGCGGCGGGGGCGGCGAGGCGGGGAAGGCCGGGCGGCGAGGGTGGGGGGACGGCGGCGGGCGCTCGGGCGGGCTGGAACCTCGGGACGGGGTCAGGAGAACTGGCCGCGCGCCCTGACCAGGCCGGTTTCGTAGGCGAAGACGACGGCCTGGACCCGGTCCCGCAGTCGGAGCTTGGCTAGCACCCGGCCGACATGGGTCTTCACGGTGGCCTCGGAGACGAACAGCCGCTCGGCGATCTCAGTGTTGCTCAGCCCTTGCGCAATGAGGGTCAGCACCTCCCGTTCCCGGCTGGTCAGACCGGCGAGGCTGTCCGGCTCCGCCGCGGCGTCGGCCGGGAACATCGGCGCGAACCGGTCGATCAGCCGGCGGGTCGTCGACGGGGCCACGACGGCGTCGCCGGAGTGCACCGAGCGGATGCCGAACAGCAGTTCCTCGGGCGGGACGTCCTTGAGCAGGAAGCCGCTCGCGCCGGCTTTCAGCGCCGCGTATGCGTATTCGTCGAGGTCGAACGTGGTCAGCATGAGCACCCGGGGCCGCTCGCCGCGCTGGCAGATGCGCCTGGTGGCCTCGATCCCGTCGAGCTTCGGCATCCGCACGTCCATGACCACGACATCGGCCGACGTGGCCCTGAGCAGGCCGACGGCGGCCTCGCCGTCGCCGGCCTCGCCGACGACGGCCATGTCTGGCTGCGCGTCGAGCACCATCCGGAACCCGGCCCTTACCAGCTCCTGGTCGTCGACCAGGACGACCCGGATGCTCACGCCGCACCCGCCTGCGGCAGGGTCGCGGGCAGTGCCGCCCGGACCGCGAAGCCGCCGCCGGGCAGGGGGCCGACGGCGAGGGTTCCGTCGTACAGGGCGACCCGCTCGCGCATACCAGTCAGGCCGTGGCCGCCGCCGTCGCACGGCGCGGCCGCGCCGATGCCGTTGTCGGTCACGGTGACTTCGATCGCGTCCTGCCGGTAGCGCAGGCCGACGCTCGCCCGTGCGCCGGGGCCGCCGTGCTTACGCGTGTTGGTCAGCGACTCCTGGATGATCCGGTAGGCGGCCAGTTCTGTCCCGCTGGACAGTGGCCGCACCGGCCCTTCGATGGTGCAGGAAACAGCTAGCCCGGCCGCTCTGGCTTGGTCCAGCAAGTCGTCTAGCTGGCCGATGCCGGGTATCGGCGCGAGGTTAGGGGACTGGGCGGCCGGCCGCGGACCTGGCTCCCGGGCGATCGGCTTGGCCGGCGTCAGGGTCGGCTGGGTGGCCGCCGGGGCGGCGGTACCGGCCGACCAGGCCGCGACGGTTGCGGATCGCGCCGCCGTGGTGGTGGGTTGCCCGGTGGCGGGTTGGCCGGAGGCGGAGAACGCGGGGGTGGTGGGGGCGGTGGCCGACAACGCGGCGGGTAGCGCGCTTGCCGACAGCGCGGCGGTTTGCGCGGTGGCGGGGAGCCCGGCGGCCAGTTGCCCGGCTGGGGCGAACGCAGTCGCGGATTCGGTTTCGCCGGACCGGCGGAGCAACCCGAGCATGACCCGCATCTCGGCCAGCGCTTGCCGGCCGGTCGCGGCGATCGCCGCGAGGGCCTGGCGGGTCCGCTCCGGATCGCTGGCGAGGGCGTAGGCGGCGCCGTCCGCCTGGACCACCATGACGCTGACGTTGTGGGCGACCACGTCGTGCAGTTCCCTGGCGATCCTGGCCCGCTCGGCGGCCGCGGCCATCTTGGCCTGCACGTCCCGGTCCCGCTCCAGCCGGGCGGCTCGCTCCTCCAGGTTCAGGTAATAGGCGCGGCGGTAGCGCATCGCGTCGCCGAGCAGCCAGGCCAGCACGGAGGGGCCGGCCAGCAGGACGGCCCCGATCATCAGCCAGTTCGCGACCCCGTAGCGGACCAGGTGCGTGTACAGCTCGCCGAGTTCGGCGGCCGAGCCGAACAGGCACGCGGCTAGCCCCAGTACCGATTTCCGCCTGGTCGTGTAGGCGGCCAGCGTGTACAGCAAGACAAGGATGGCGAGGTCGGGCGGGACCGGGCGGGACCAGGTGACGAGCTGGATCGCGCCGACCGCCGTCGCCGTCCAGAACGCGCCGACCGGATGCGTGCGGCGGAAGATCACCGGCACCGTGAGGGCAACCGTTACCGGGATGACCAGGTAGCGCTGCAAGCCGATGGCGGTCACCAGGCCGCCGAACGCCAGCGCCGCCGCCAGCACGCCATCCACGAGCCGCGGATGGCGGCGGAGCCAGGCGTACATGGCGGACACGCCCTCCAGGCTAGTGGCGGCCCGGGCCGATGGCGTCATCCCGCGGGATACCGCCAGGTCATCCGCGGGAATGACCCCTTCCGCCTGGCCGCGCCGCCAGGGCGGCGGACCTGGCGCGGTGTCCGCCGAATGGTGGACACCGCGGTAGCGACCTAGCCGACGCGGCGGAGGCACTGGCCGCCGCAGGCTGGAGTCATGACACCGACATCAGCGCGGGATCTCACCCGCGGACAAGGGCGCGGTACGGCGCCGCAGCACGGCGGCCCAGCCGCCGTGACCGTGCACGGGCTGCGCAAGAAGTACGGCGGGACGACCGCGGTGGACGGGATCGACCTGACCATCCCGGCGGGGGAGATCGTCGCCCTGCTCGGGCCGAACGGGGCCGGCAAGACCAGCACGGTCGAGATCCTGGCCGGCCGCCGGCGCCGGGACGGCGGCGAGGTTCGCGTGCTCGGCAGCGATCCTGAGCGGGCGGACCGGGCCTGGCGGGCACGGATCGGCATCGTGCCGCAGACACCGCTGGCGGCCGGCGAGTTCACCGTCAGGGAACTGGTTGCCCAGTTCGGCGCCTACTTTCCCGACCCGCGCGACCCGGATGAGGTCATCGCCGCCGTCGGGCTGACCGGGCAGGCGCAGACCCGGCTGCGGCGGCTGTCCGGCGGGCAGCGGCGCCGCGCGGACGTCGCGGTCGGCCTGGTCGGCCGGCCCGAGCTGCTGTTCCTCGACGAGCCGACGACGGGTTTCGACCCGCAGGCCAGGCGCCAGTTCTGGGACCTGATCGCGGGCCTGGCCAGGGGCGGCACGACGATCTTGCTCACGACCCACTACCTGGACGAAGCGGCCGCGCTGGCCAGCCGGGTCGCGGTGCTGGCGGGCGGCCGGATCGTGGCCGAGGGCACGCCGGAGGAACTGCGGCGGGGGAGCGGGGATGACGGCGAGCTCGCGACGGTCGGCTGGGACGGCCCAGGCGGCCGGCGCTCGCTGCGGACCGCCAACCCGGGGGCCGCCGTGCTCGAGCTGGTCAGGCGGGCCGGCGGGGAGCCGCCCGGCCTGACCATCACCCGGCCGTCGCTGGAAGAGGTGTACCTCGAGCTGATCGGCTCCGGCCAGGCGGTCGGCGCCACTATGGAAGGAGACCCGCGATGACCACCACATCCTTCGCCGAAACCGGCCGCGAGCCCGTTAGCGCCCTGCCGCGTCCCGGCCGCCAGCCCGTCGCGCTGCCGTCGCTGCTGCGCACCAGCCTGGTGCGGGGCCGGACCGAGTTGCGCCAGTTCTCCAGGCAGCGGGACTCGGTCATCTTCACGTTCGCGCTGCCGGTCATCTTGCTGCTGCTCTTCGGGCAGATCTTCCACGGCCAGATCGGGCACACCGGCGTGAGTTTCCGGCAGTACTTCATCGCCGGAATCATCGCGAGCGGCCTGATGTCCACTACCTTCGTGGGCCTGGGCGTCAGCATCGCGGCCGACCGCGAAGACGGCACCCTGGGCAGGCTGGCCGGGACCCCGCTGCCGCCCGCCGCGTACTTCGCTGGCAAGGCGATCCTGGCCATCGGGCTGAGCCTGGCCGAAGTCACCGCGCTCCTCGGCGTCGGGGTCAGCGTGCTCGGGCTGCACCTTCCGGCCACGCCAGGGCGCTGGCTGACCTTCGGCTGGGTGCTGCTGCTCGGCAGCCTCACCTGTTCGCTGCTGGGCATCGCGGCCGGGTGCGTGGCCAGCTCGACGAGGAGCTCGTTCGCGGTGCTGAACCTGCCCTACCTGGTGCTCTCGTTCATCTCCGGCGTCTACTTCGTGTTCTCCAGGCTGCCCGCCGGGCTGCAGCACGTCGCCGCGGTGTTCCCGCTCAAGTGGATCTGCCAGGGCCTGCGCTCGGTGTTCCTGCCGGACCGGATGCTCGCGGCCGAGCCGGCCGGGAGCTGGGAACATGGCAGGATCGCGCTGGTGCTCGCGGCCTGGCTGGTCGTTAGCTTGGTGGTGTGCGTGCGAACCTTCCGCTGGCGCGGGCAGGAGGCCAGGTGACAAATCCGGGCCCGGGCGACCCGGCCCAGCCGGCCCAGGAGGCCCAGGAGGCCCAGCCGGCTCACGAGGCCCAGCCGGCTCAGGCGGCGACCGCGCACGCGTGGGCCGGCGGCGAGCGGCTCTGGGACACCTACTTCGCGGTGGTCCTGGCCGGCACGCTCGCGCTGGTTCAGGTGACCAGCCCGGCGCACGGCTCAGGCCGGCTGATCGCGAGCGCCGCCGTGGCAGCAATGGTGCCGTGGTACCTGCTGGCCGGGCGCCGCGCGGTCTACGCCGAAGACCCGCCCGCCTGGCTCGGCCCGGTCTACCTGACCGGGCTGGTTCCGCTGCTGGCGGTGGCCGAGGTCTCCGGCGGCAACGTCACCTTCATCTTGCTCGCGCTCGGTCCGCAATGCTTCATGGCGGTGAGCCAGCGCCGCGCGATCGCGGCCGCGGTGGTCCTGAACCTGGTGCCGCTGGCCGTGACGCTCGCTCGCGGCCAGAACGGCACGGGCATCGCGGCGGCGATCGCGGTCGCCGTGCTCGGCACCGCGTTCTGCGTGGTGTTCGGCTCCTGGGTCATCAAGATCATTAATCAGAGTTCCGGGCGGGCGGACCTGATCGCCCAGCTCGAGCAGACCAGGGCCGAGCTGGCCGAGGCCAATCGTGAGGCCGGCCGGCTGGCCGAGCGGGCCAGGCTCGCGGCCGAGATCCACGACACGATCGCCCAGGGTTTCACCAGCATTGTGATGCTGGTCCAGGCGGCCGAGGCGGTGCTGGGCCGAGATGAGGAACGGACCAGGGCCCAGCTGGACCTGATCGGCACCACCGCGCGGGAGAACCTGGCCGAGGCGAGGGCCCTGGTGGCCGGGCTCGGGACGGGCCCGCTGGCCCGAGACAAACCGGCCCGCGCGCTCGCCCGCCAGGACAACCCGGCCAGTGCGGGGTTCTGCCCGCCAGCGAAATT
>JBPCKO010000431.1:0-24323 GCA_051004215.1 Streptosporangiaceae bacterium
CGAGGACCTGGCCAGGTCCACCCTCGGCGTGCTGACCTCGGCCGAGGCCGCCGCTGAGGCGGCCGGCCGCCACGCGAGCGGCCACGAGCGCCGGTGCGCGCGGCTGCTGCGCGAGCGGCTGACCGCGGCGCTGGCGATGAGCGCGAAAGGCGAGCACCTGCGCGACGTCTCCAACATCTTCGCGCCGCCGCACCGGATCAGGGGCACCTTCCTGGACATGCCGGCCGCGACGGCCGACGACTGGGCGGCGATCGCCCGCCGGCTCGGCCGGGTCGCCGAGGCACTCGGCGGCTACCAGACCTCACTGACCGAAGGAGCGAGCCGCGGCCTGTTCGCCTCGCCCCGCGTCACCGCGGTCGCCGCGGAACAGATGACCGAGTGGGCCCAGGCCGGTGCTGGCCGCGGCTGGTTCACCGCGTTCACGGAGGGCGCCGGCCCGGCCGGCGTGCCAGACTCGCTGCGCGCCGACCTGGACCGGACCGCTGCCTCGGCCGACGAGTCGACCGGCGCGCTCGCCCGCTGGCTCGGCCAGGTCTACCTGCCGCAGGCCGCCGGCACCCAGGACGGGGTGGGGGCCGAGCGTTACCGCACCTGCGCCCGGCGCTGGACCGGGGCCACCCTCGACCCGCGGGAAGCCTACGAGTGGGGCTGGTCGCAATTCGGTGACCTGCAAGAGCAGATGCGGACCGAGGCGGGGAGAGTGCTGCCTGGCGCCTCGGCCAAGGAGGCCATGGCCCATCTGGAAGACAACGGCCAGGCCATCGACGGCGTGGACGAGATCAGGACCTGGCTGCAGGACCTGATGGACCGCACCATCGCCGACCTGAACGGCACTCACTTCGACCTCGCGGAACCGCTGCAGACCGTGGAGGCCAGGATCGCGCCGCCCGGCAGCGCGGCCGCGCCGTACTACACCGCTCCCTCCCAGGACTTCACCAGGCCCGGCCGGACCTGGCTGCCGACGCTCGGCCGGACCAGGTTCCCGCTGTGGGGGCTGATCAGCACCTGGTACCACGAAGGCGTGCCCGGTCATCACCTGCAGCTCGCCCAGTGGCGGCACGTCTCGGGCGACCTGTCCCTGTACCAGACCACGGTCGGCGGGGTCAGCGCCTGCAGCGAGGGCTGGGCGCTGTACGCGGAGCGGCTGATGGACGAGCTCGGCTACCTGGACACCCCTGGCGCGCGCCTGGGTTACCTGGACGCCCAGAACATGCGCGCGATCCGGGTGATCGTCGACATCGGCATGCACCTGGGCCTGGAGATCCCCGACCAGTCGCCGTTCGCGGCCGGGCAGCGATGGACTCCGGACCTCGCGCTGGAGTTCTTCACCGGCTACAGCGGGCACGACCCTGAATTCCTGGCCAGCGAGGTGATCAGGTACCTGTCCGGACCCGGCCAGGCGATCAGCTACAAGCTCGGCGAGCGGGCCTGGCTCGAAGGACGGGCCGCGGCCCGGCAAGCGCACAGCGGGCGCGGCGAGGCGTTCGACCTGAAATCGTGGCACATGGCCGCGCTATCTCTCGGCTCGCTGGGCCTTGACGATCTGGCCGAGGAACTCGCGGCGCTCTGACCTCGCCGCCATAAACGAGCCAATCCCACAGATCGGATAAGCGGCTTACGCTACCGGTAATTGAATTTGCCGGGCTTCTGCCTGAGGAGGCTCGTGGCCATGACACGTCCCGTACCGTTCCGTTCCCGTGCGGCGTGGCGCCCGCGGCGAGCACGGCGGCCCATCCGGTCCGGCCCGCGAGCCACGTCGCCGGGGCCCCTGACCTCGGGCCGAACGTCTACGTGTTCACCCCGGACATGCCGCAGAGCCAGATTCAGGCCACGGTGGACGCGATGGCAGCGCAGCAGGTGCCCAACCAGTTCGGCCCCCAGCGGTACGCCCTGCTGTTCGAGCCGGGGACGTACGGCTCGGCCGCCGACCCGCTGATCTTCCAGGTCGGCTACTACACCCAGCTGGCCGGGCTGGGCGCGACGCCCGGCGACGTCGTGATCAACGGCAGCGTGGACGTCTACAACCAGTGCCTGGGCGCCGGCGGCACCAACTGCCTCGCCAACAGCAACCTGAACGGGTGGTCCAACGGGGTCTGGAACCAGGTGTTCTCCGGCGACAACGGGGCGCCCGCCCAGGCGTTCGGGGTGCCGGGCGGAGCCGGTCCCTACACGACGCTGGCCGCCAGCCCGGTCACTCAGGAAGAGCCGTTCCTGTACGCCGATTCGTCCGGCCGGTACCAGGTCTTCGTGCCCGCGCTGCGCCGCGATTCCACCGGTCCGGCCTGGACCAGCGGCACCGAGGCCGGCACGTCCGTTCCGGTCCGCCAGTTCTTCATCGCCAGCGCCAGCACCCCGGTGAGAGCGATCAACCGCGCGCTGGCGGCCGGCCGGAACCTGATCCTGACCCCCCGGTGTCTACACCCTGAGCCAGCCGATACAGGTGCGGCGGCCGGGCACGATCGTCCTCGGCCTCGGCTTCGCCACCCTGATCCCGGCCAACGGGACGCCGGCCATGACGGTGGCGAGCGTGCCCGGGGTGAAGCTGTCCGGGCTGATCTTCGACGCCGGCCCGGTGAACTCCCCCGTGCTGCTCCAGGTGGGCTCGGTGCCGGGCCGCGGCACGAACGACCCGGGCGACCCGACCCTGGTGCAGGACGTGTTCTTCAGGATCGGCGGAGCCGAGGCAGGCCAGGCGACGACCAGCCTGGTCGTGAACAGCTCGCACGTGATCCTGGATGACATCTGGGCCTGGCGGGCCGATCACGGGGCCGGGGTCGGCTGGACCGCCAACACCGCCGACCACGGGCTGATCGTCAACGGCGCCGACGTCACCGCATACGGGCTGGCCGTGGAGCACTATCAGAAGACCGAGGTGATCTGGAACGGGGCGGACGGCACGGATATCTTCTTTCAGAACGAAGTGCCGTACGATCCGCCGAGCCAGGCCGCCTGGATGGCCGGCCCGAACTTTGACGGCTACCCGGCGTTCCTCGTGGCGCCCTGGGTGCGCACCTTCTCCGGCTACGGCCTTGGCAGCTACTGCTTCTTCAACCAGGGCATCGACATATTCGCGACCGAGGCGTTCGACGTGCCGTCGTCGGCACCGGGAGTGCAGCTGCACGACCTGCTGACGGTGTTCCTGAACGGGTCGGGCGGGATCAACTCGGTCGTCGACGGCACCGGGGCGCCGGTGAACTCCGGCAACGCCGGCTCCGCCAGCGACGTGGTCAGCTTCCCCTGACCCCGGGAGGTCCCCTCGCATAGCCAGGGGCCGCCGGCCATGACGGCCGGCGGCCCCTGCGTTCGTTCCCCTCCCGGAGGGGAGGTCCGGGAGCGGACTCGGATCGATCAGGTCGCCTTGCTACCTATGGCTCACGGTTACCTGGGGCTCAGGTGCAGGATGACGACCTCGTCGGTGCCGGAACCAGGCCCGTTGTTGGTGCCGGACGGCTGCCCGGTCTCGTACGGGTTCTGCTGGGTCGGCCAGCCCACGAAGTGCTGGCTGTTGTACTCGAACCACTCCGACGCCGTGGTCGTCGGGATGATCGGCAGGTTCGCCGCGACGTACTTGGCGATCGGAGCCAGGGCGGCGGTCTGGGCGGCCGTGGTCGGCGCCGCGGCCAGCTTGGCCAGCTGGGCGTTGATCGCCGGGTCCTTCAGCCGCTCGAAGTCGCCGGTCGCCGAGCTCCCCGTGGCCAGGGAGCTGTTGAGCCAGCCGTTGTACATGTTGTAAGGGGTCAGGCCGCCGTTCGACCAGTGCATGGTGAGCTGGAAGTTGCCGGACCCGACGTCAGAGGCCCAGGTGGTCACGGCCTGGCCCTGGAACGTGGCGTCGATGCCGGCCGCCTTCAGCTCATTGGCGACGAGCTGGTCGTCCTGGGCGTAGTCGGTGTAGGCGGACGGGTCGGTAATCGTGATGGAGACGACCTTCCCGTTCTTGGCGAAGAAACCGCTGCTGTTCTTGGCGTAGCCCGCCGCCTGGAGCACGGCCGCGGCCTGGGATGGCTGCGCCGTGGCCGAGTTGGTCAGGGATGTGACCGGGCCGCCCCAGGCCGCGAAGGTGGGCAGCGTCAGGCCCGTGGCGTTGAGCACCGGGTTCTCCAGGCTCGCCTCGCCCTCGGTCGCGATCAGCGACCGGTTGATGGCCAGGCTGATCGCCTTGCGCACCGGCAGCTGGTTGGTCGGCCACTTGTTCAGGTTCGGCATCAGGCTGTTGGTGCCGCCCGGGGCCTCCCAGTAGTGGTGGAACTTCGGGTTGGTGTCGACGAAGCTCTTCTTCAGGCCGGGAATGAAGTTACCCGTCCAGTCGATCTGACCGCCGAACAGCGCGGACAGCGCGCTGGTGTTGGAGGTGTAGACCGGGAAGTAGACCTGCTGCACCTTGACCTTGGACTTGTCCCAGAAGTTGGGGTTCGTCTTCAGCGTGAAGCCCTGCGGGGTGAAGCTGTCCAGCATGTAAGGGCCGGTGCCGACCGGCTGCGGGTCGGCGAAGGTGGCCGGGTTGGCGACCTTGCTCCAGATCGACGCGGGCACGATGGCGGTGCCGGCGATCTGCTCCAGGTTCGTGTACTGCGGGGTCGGGAAGGTCAGCGTCACCGTGTTTCCCGAGGTGCTCACGCTCGAGATGGTCAGGCCGCCGAGGTTGATCGCCGAGGTCTTCTTGATCATGTTGAACGTGAACGCGACGTCAGCCGGGGTAAACGGCTTGCCGTTGTTCCACTTGACGCCGGTACGGATCGTGAACGTGATCGACTTGCCGCCGTTGCCCCACGCGTACTTCGTCGCCAGCCATGGGTAGTCCTTCGGCGGCGCGGCCAGGTTGAACTGGATGAGCGGCTCGTAGATCAGGCCGGTGGCGCCCATGCCGTACGCGGCCTGGGTCAGTACGAACGGGTTAAAGGCCTGCGTGATGGTGGTCTCCGGGGAGCTCTCCATGACCAGCCTGGTCGCCTTGGTCCCCGGGCCCGATGACGAGCCGCCGCTCGGACTCGACGAGCATGCCGCGAGCCCAGCGCAGACCACGGCCACCGCCGACAGGCCTACCAGGCCCCGGCGCCCTAGCCGTCTGCTCATGCTTCCTCCTGCTTTCCTTGTTGTGCGAGATTGATTGTCAGCTGTGCTAAACCGGTCTTGCTGATCCCTCACACCTCGCTTTCTCTGGCCCTGGCGACGACCGCGGCCGCGGCGTCCAGGTGCCAGCACGAGGCGGCGCGGTCGGCGGAGACCGGCTGGGGGGCCGGGTCCTCCGCGCGGCACTGGTCGTCCGCGAACGGGCACCGGGGATTGAACGGGCAGCCCTGCTCGGCCACGCCGGCCGTGCGGCGGGCGGCCGCCAGGCCAGAGCGCAGCGTGCTGCCGAGGTTGTCCGGGTCGGGCGCCGAGGCCACCAGCAGCTGGGTGTACGGGTGGGCCGGCTGCTGGGTGACCTGCTCGGCCGGACCGCGCTCGACGATCTCCCCCGCGTACATGACCAGCACCTCGTCGGCGAAGTAGCGGGCCGAGGCGATGTCGTGCGTGATGTACAGCAGGGCCAGGTGCAGCCGCGAGCGCAGGTCGTCGAGCAGGGCCAGCATCTCCAGCCGGATCGACACGTCCAGCATCGACACCGGCTCGTCGGCCAGCAGCACGCTGGGCTGAGCGGCCAGAGCCCTGGCGAACGAGACCCGCTGCCGCTGGCCGCCGGACAGCTCGTGCGGGTACTTCTCGGCGAACTGCTCGGCCGGGACCAGCCTGACCTGCTCGAGCAGGGCGTTGACGGCAGCCCGCAGCTCGGCCTTGGACTTGCGGCCCTGATGCAGCCGGATCGGGCGTTCGAGGTGATGCCGCACCGTGTGCACCGGGTTGAGCGAGGCGAACGGGTCCTGGAAGACCATCTGGACCGAGCCCTTGTACCGGCGGAAGGCCCGGAGGGTGGACAGGTCCACCGGCTCGCCGTCCAGCCGGATCGCTCCCGAGGTCATCCGCTCCTGGCCGGCCAGCATCTTGGCCACCGTTGACTTGCCCGAACCGCTCTCGCCGACCAGGGCGACCACCGCGCCGCGGTACAGGTTGAACGAGACGTCCCTGGCCGCGTGCACCACCTGCCCGCGGCCGAGCTTGAACTCCCTGCTCAGCGAGCTCGCCTCCATGGCCAGCTCGCCCCGTGCGGCGGCGGCCGAGACGACACCGCCGGGTTCGGTCGTGCTGCCGGTCATGCCGGGCTCCCCTCGCGCAGGACAGGCGCGTCCGCGGCCTGCTTGCGGACCGCGGACGGCCCGGCCGGCTCGCCGCCGGGCAGCACGAACGGGCAGGCGGTGACGTGGGCCAGGTCCGGTGACGTCTGGACGTGGACGAGCTGCATGTCGATCTCCTTGCACGCGTCCGTGCCGAACGTGCAGCGCGGCAGGAACGGGCAGCCGGGCGGCGGCCGGCGCAGGTCCGGCGGGGTACCCGGAATGCCGGCCAGCTCGCGGCGGGGCCCGTGCAGGGAGGGGAAGGAGTTCAGCAGGCCGCTGGTGTACGGATGCGCGGGCTCGTGCTGGATCTCGGCCGAGGTGCCGACCTCCATCAGCTGCCCTGCGTACATGACCGCGATCCGGTCGGCCAGCTCCATCAGCAGCGACAGGTCATGGGTGATGAACAAGATGGAGAACCCGAGCTGTTCCTTCAGCTCGACGATCTGGCTGAGGATGTCCCGTTGCACGACGACGTCAAGGGCGGTCGTCGGCTCGTCCATGATCACGACCTCGGGATCGGCGGCGAGCGCCATCGCGATCATGATCCGCTGCCGCATGCCGCCGGACAGCTCGTGCGGGTAAGCCCGCAGCCGGGAGCGCGGGATGCCGACCAGGTCGAGCAGCGACTCGACCTTGGCCTCGGCCTCCTCCCTGGACATCCGCAGGTGCGCCTGGATCGCGTCCAGGATCTGGTCGCGCACGTTCAGGACCGGATTCAGCGCGTTCATCGCGCTCTGGAAGACGATCGCGACCTCGCGCCACCGCAGCTTGCGCAGGTCCTCGTGGCCCATCTGCAAGATGTCGGCCGGCCCTGACGTGCGCCGCCCCTGATAGCGGACCGAGCCGCCGGTGATCACGGCGGGCGCCCGCAGCAGCCGGCAGGCGCCGTAGGCGAGGGTTGACTTGCCGGAGCCGCTCTCGCCGACCAGGCCGACGATCTCGCCCGGCTGCAGGGCCAGGCTCACGTCGCTGACCGCCTTCACGTCGCCGCCCGGGGTGCGGTAGGCGATAGACAGATCGCGGATGTCCAGGACCGGGCCCGCGTTCCCGGCGTTCATGACGTCCTCCCGCCGGCCGCCGCATCGCCTTCATAGAGCGAGGCCCGCGAGAACGAGTGCACGAGCCGCCCGAACCCGCTGCGCGGCTGCGTGCCCGGCTGCCAGACCGGAGTGGGATCGGCCGGGTGCTGCCTGCGGCCGCCGATCTTGACCGACCTGGCGGCGTCCCGCAGCCGCGGGTTGCCGAACTCGTCGATGCCGGTGTTCAGCAGCACCAGCCCGGTCCCTATCAGGGCGACGGCCAGGCCGGGGGGCACGAACCACCACCAGGCACCGAGCTGCAGCGCCTGCGCGCTCTGCGACCAGTAGAGCATCGTGCCCAGGCTCCAGCTAGACAGGTTGGCCACGCCGATGAACGCCAGGGCCACCGAGGCGCCGATCGCGTACAGCACGGTGTTGACGAAGCTGGCCGCGATCAGGCTGACCTGGTTGGGGACGATCTCCACGGCGATGATCCGCCAGGTGCTCTCGCCGGTCTCCCTGGCCGCGGCGACGAAGTCCCGGTTGCGGATGGCCAGCGTCTGGGCCCTGATCACCCGGGCCCCCCAGGCCCAGCCGAGCACGCTGAGGACCAGGATCGTGGCGGTCTGGCCCTTCTGCGGCAGGTAGCCGAGCAGCAGGATTAGCAGCGGCAGCTGCGGGATGACCAGGAAGACGTTGCTGACCAGGGACAGGGCCTCGTCCCTGAAGCCGCCGAGGAACGCCGAGGTGACCCCGACGACCACGGACAGCACGGTCGCGATCACGCCGACCAGCACGCCCAGCTCGAGCGTCAGCCGGATCCCGGTCAGCAGCTGGGACAGCACGTCCTGGCCGCTCTGGGTGGTGCCGAGCAGGAACTGGCCGTCCGGAGCGTGCAGCGCGAGCAGCGGGTTCGTGCTCTGGTAGGACGGCGAGTACGGCGCCACCAGCGGGCCGATGATGCCCGCCAGCACGAACAGGCCGAGCAGGATCGCGCCGGCCTTGGCCTTGGTCGGCAGGCGGCTCCACCGGCCGAGCCTGTGCGGCTGGGCTTCGCTCGCGAGGGGGGTCGCCTCGACGACGAGCGGCGGTGCGGCGGTCATCAGGCAGCCTCCTTCGAACGGGCACGCGGATCGAACGCGACGACGATGAAGTCGACGATCAGGTTGGCTAGCAGCACCGCGAACGTGATCACCAGGAAGATCGCCTGCATCAGCGGGTAGTCGTTGGAGCTGACCGCGCTGAGCAGGAGCAGCCCGATGCCCGGGTAGGAGAACACGATCTCCATCACGATCGCGCCGGAGACCACGAAGCCGAGCGCCAGGCCGAACCCCTGCAGCTGCGGCAGCAGGGCATTGCGGGCCGCGTAGGTAAACACGACCCGGCGGCTGGACAGCCCCTTGGCCTGGGCCGCGACCACGTAGTCCTCGCCGACCGTGGTGATCATGACGTTCCGCATCTGCAGCATCCAGCCCGCCATCGTGGTAATCACGATCGTGAAGGCGGGCAGGATCGAGTGATAGATGGCGCTTCCGATGAAGGCCGAGTTCCAGCCGGGGATCAGCCCGCCGTCATAGCCCTGGCCGAGCGGGAAAACATGGGTCCTGGCGGCGAACAGCTCGATGAGGATCAGGGCCAGGAAGAAGTACGGGACGGCCTGGAAGAACATCAGGCCGGGCAGCACCCGGTCCAGCCAGCCGCCGTGCCGCCAGCCGGCCACGATGCCGAGCCCCGTACCGAGGAGGAATGCGATGACCGTGGCCGTGCCGACCAGCGTGAGCGTCCACGGGATCGTCTGGCCCAGCAAGGTGGACACCTTGGCCGGGTACTGAGCCAGGTCGGTGCCGAAGTTCAGCGTGAGCACGTCGCCGAGGTAGGAGACGTACTGGTGCCACAGCGAGCCCGCGTGTCCGACGCCGAGCATGGCCGCGAGCGCCTGGTAGGCGGACGGCTGCAGGTTAGGGAATTTCGACAGGATCGACTGCACCGCGTTGCCTGGCATGGCCCGGGGCAGGAAGAAATTCGCGGTCAGGGCGACCCAGGCGGCAACGGCGTAAAAGGCGAGGCGCCGGAGGATGAACGTCATCTGTGCGTCCTCCTAACTTGTTCCAGCGGATACCGGCGGCGGGGTCTGGTTAAGGTCGCCACGGCGGCCCGGGCGGCGGGCCGGCGAGTCCGCAGCCTGGTGACCGGCTGGCGCGTCATCGTGCCCGGCGGGCAGCCGCAGCTGGACCGCAGCACCAGGTCGGTCGGCAGCAGCTCGATCTTCGGGCGCAGGCCGGGCCGGGCGATCCGGTCCAGCAGCCGGGCGCAGGCCCGCTCCCCGAGCAGCCGCATCGGCTGGTGCACCGTGGTCAGCGGCGGGTCGCACAGGCTGGCCGGGAAGATGTCGTCGAAGCCGACCACCGCGACGTCGTGCGGCACCCGCACCCCGGCCCGGCTGAAGGCCTGCAGCAGGCCGATCGCCATCTGGTCGTTGGCGCAGACCACCGCGTCCGGCAGTTCGTCACAGGAGTCGAGCAGCTGCTGGCCGGCCAGCTCGCCGCTGATCACCGTGAACATGCCCTGGGCGGTGCCGACCAGGGCGCACTGCGGGTGGCGGCGCAGCACCTGCAGCAGCGTCCGCTGCCGCTCCTGGGCGTCCGGGGCATTCTCCGGGCCGTTGACGTAGTACAGGCGCCGCAGGTCGTGGTCCTCGATCAGGTGGGTCACCAGCGCGGCCGTGCCCGACCGGTTGTCCGCCGTGACCACATCAGCGCCGTGCTCGCGCGGGCTGCCGGCCAGGACGACGACGGGCAGCCGCTCGGCCAGCCTGGCCAGGAACAGCGCGGGCACGACGCCCTCGCCGATCAGCAGGCCGTCGACCTTTCCTGACAGCGACAGCAGCCTGGGCAGGTCGGGCTCTTTCTTGTCGTCTAGGTACGTGATCATCAACGGCCAGTTCTGATCCCTCAGCCTGGACTCCACCCCGCGCAGGATCTCGTCGTAAAAGAGCAGGCTCATGCTCTCGATGTCGTATTGCAGCCTGGGCGACGTCCGCTCCACGCAGACCAGGCCGATCACGTCCTTGCGCCGCCTGGACAGGCTCTGGGCGGCGCCGTCGGGCACGTAGCCAAGCTGGTCGATCACCGCGAGCACCCGCGCCCTGGTGCCCGGGGCGACCCGGTCAAGGCCGTGCACGACGCGTGAGACCGTGGCGGTGGACACGCCGGCCAGGGACGCCACGTCGTAGAGGGTCACGACGCCGGAAGACTGCGACACGCGACCACCCCCGTCCGGGGTCCGTAGGGCGCTGCTGGCGTCGACCGGACGCCGCGCAGCCCTTGCCTGACCGGCCGGGCAGCCGCCGTCGCCGCGCACGTGCGGGTGCCTGCCCTTGGGGGGTGGCAGGCACCGCATCTAAGCGCTTGCACCCGGGGGTGTCTAAGCGGTTGCATTAGACCGATCTAAGCGCTTACCTTAGAACTCGGGACAAGTGCCGTCAAGGTGTCATCTTGGTGAGAATGTCCCGCCGCCACGCCGCCAAGGAGGGCTCTGATGACCATGCCGGGAACCGATGCCGCAGGGCCCGTGAACGGCCGGTCCAGCGGGGCCCCGCCGTTCCCGCCCGGATTCACCTGGGGCGCGTCATCGGCCGCCTATCAGGTCGAGGGGGCGGCGCACGAGGACGGCCGCGGGCCGTCGGTGTGGGACACCTACAGCCACTCCCCCGGCAACGTACGCGGCGGTGACACCGGCGACGTCGCCTGCGACAGCTACCACCGCTACGGCGCGGACGTGGCGCTGATGGCGTCGCTCGGGCTGAACTCCTACCGGCTGTCCATCTCCTGGCCGCGGGTGCAGCCGGGCGGCCGCGGGCCGGTGAACGCCAAGGGCCTCGACTACTACCGGGCGCTGCTGGACGACCTCGCCGAGCACGGGCTCACCAGCGCGGTCACCTTGTACCACTGGGACCTGCCGCAGGAATTGCAGGACGAGGGCGGCTGGGCGGTCCGGTCCACCGCCGAGCGGTTCGCGGAGTTCGCCGCGATCATGGGCGAGGCCCTCGGCGACCGGGTCACCCGCTGGATCACGCTGAACGAGCCCCAGGTCGTGGCCAGTCACGGCTACCTGACCGGCGAGCACGCCCCCGGGTTGCGGGATCCGCAGGCCGCGGCGGCGGCCACCCATCACCTGCTGCTCGCGCACGGCCTGGCGACCACCGCGCTGCGCGGGATTCTGCCGGGCGGCGGCCAGATCGGGCTGTCCTTCGACCTGCACCCGGTGCTGGTGCTCGGCGACAGCACCGAGGCGCTCCGGCGGGCCAGCCAGCTCACCGAGGCCAACCTGAACGGCATCTACACCTCCCCGGTCCTGCACGGCCGGTACCCGGAGCTGGCCGATTCCGTGCTGCTGCCCCCGGCCGCCCTGATCGCCGACGGCGACCTCGCCCTGATCGGGCAGCCGGTCGACTTCCTCGGGGTCAACTACTACTCGGCGGTGTACCTGCGGGCCGGCGACCCGGCCGACCTGCGCCGGCACGAGAGCCCGGCGAGCTGCGGGCTGCCCGGCGTGGTCGAGTACAGCCCGGAGTGGCTGCCGCGCACCGCGATGGACTGGATCGTCGACGCCGACGGGCTGCACGCGCTGCTGACCAGCCTGGACGCGGAGGCACCAGGCCTGCCGCTGTACGTCACCGAGAACGGCTGCGCCGCCGAGGACTACATCAACCAGGACGGCGTGGTCAACGACGTCGAGCGGGTCAGCTACCTGCATCAGCACTTCGCGGCGGCGGCCAGGGCGATCGGGGACGGCGTGAACCTGGCCGGCTACTACGTCTGGTCGCTGCTCGACAACTTCGAGTGGGGCTGGGGCTACCAGAAGCGGTTCGGCCTGGTGTACGTCGACTACGAGTCGCAGCGCCGGATCCCCAAGGCCAGCGCCCGGTTCTATGCCGACGTGATCAAGGCCGGGGCGGTCACGGCTCCCTGAGGCCCGCAGCGGGCTCGCGGCCCGCCGTGGCACCGTCCGCGGCCTCGCGGACCGCCATCAGCTCGGCGATCTCGTGCGCCTGCGGGCCGGGCTCGGCCCGCAGGGCCGCGATGACGTTGGCCCGGTCCTGCGGCGTGCGGTTCTGCGAGAGCTTGTCCTTGGCCTCGACCCGCTGCACCGTCATCTCGAAGCCGACGATCGCGCGGAGCTGGCCGGCGATGAACTTCTCTGGCGCGTCGGTGACCCACCAGCGGCCCTCCCGGCCCGCCTCGTACCGCTCGGTCAGCCGGGTCACGATGTCGCGGAGCCAGTCCACATCGCGGTGGAACCTGACCGGTCCGGACAGGTGCACGGTCGTGTAGTTCCAGGTCGGGACGGTCCGGCCGTGCTCGGCGGTGCTGGCGTACCAGGACGGCGAGACGTAGGCCTGCGGGCCGCGGACGATGGCCAGGGCCGGCACCCCGGTGGCGGCGGCCCGCCACTGCGGGTTGGCGCGGGCCAGGTGGCCGAGCAGCCGGCCCAGGTTGCCTGGCTCGTGGCCCGCTGAAGCGCTCGCGTCCCCCTGGCCGCCGGCCTCCCCGCCGGCGCCCGGGCGGTCCCACAGGACCGGCAGCAGCGTCGCGGCCAGCCCGGTGCCATCGAAGGTGACCAGGTCCGCGCTGCCCGCGCGGTCCACGAAGGCGCCGATCTCGGCCAGGTCGCTGGCGGCGAAGTGCGCGGGAACGTACATCTCGCCAATGTATCCGGCGCTTCCGAGCCAGACGCGCCGAGAGCGACTCGTCGCGCTGCTCGCGCCCGCGGGCCAGGGGTGCACGGGCCGGCCCTGGTGAGCTGACTGGCCCGCGGACGAGCCGGGTAGGTACCGGCGTGGCGGAAGGAGAGCCATGAGAGCTGCAATCGGGGATGAGCTGACGGTCGACCACGAGAGCGTCTTCTTCCCGTCGGCTGACACGGTCGTCGAGCACCACGGGAGGCGCACGGCCAGGAAGTGACGCAGGCGCGGCAGGCGCCGCGGCGGCTCGGTCCGCCCGGCCGCCCGTGGGTTCCGGCGGAGGCAGCGAGCCACGGGAGGATCGCATGACACGGACCGGGTTCGAGTGGTGATCAACCGGGCAGATGCTGACGAATTGCGCGTGCTTCGCGCACCGGGATCGGCGGTGCTGTCGCTGTACCTGTCCATCCCGGTCGACCTGGCCGAGCACCGGGCACTGGCCGCCAGGACTCGCGAGCTGGTCAGGGCGGCCGCGCGAGCGCCGCGCGACGCACCGCCCGTCCGCGATGCTGACGTGAGCGCGGTCACGGATCTGGTGTCCGAGCGCAGCCACGACTGGCTGGGGCACACCGTCGCGATCTTTGCCAGCGCCCGCCTCGGCCTGCTCCAGGCGGTACCGCTGCCCGGCCCAGTGGCCGAACAAGCCATCGTGGATGACCGGCCGCACGTACGGCCACTGCTGGCCGCGATCCAGCGCAACCCGGGCTACCGGGTCGCGCTCGTCGACGTCCAGCACGCGTGGGTGCTCGCTATCAGCGCTGACGGCATCGAGACGGTCGCCGAGCGGACCGGGGCGGAGGTCAGGAAGACCGGATTCGCCGGCTGGTACGGGCTGGAGGCCTACCGGCTCCAGCAGCGGGTGCTCGAGCTGTCGCGGCAGCACTTCAAGGACACGATCGCGATGCTGGAGCAGACCGCCGGCAACGAGCGCGGCCCGCTGGTCATCGGCGGCTACGACAGCGAGATCCGGCAATTCCGCGCGCTCCTGCCGCCCGCGGTGGCCGAACAGGTCGCAGGCGCCGTCAATGTCGATCTCCAGACGGCGACACCCGGCCGGGTCCGGGAGCTGGCGGCCCCGGTAATCGCCCGCTGGGCCGAGCACGAGCAGGAGCGCGTGGTGCAGGACGTGCTCAGCCAGCCGCCGCGAGTGACGGCCGTGACCGGCCTCGGCCCGTGCGCGACGGCCAGCCAGGCCCGCGCCATCGCCGAGCTGGTGGTGCCCGACGGCACGCCGCGGCCCGGCTACGCCTGCGACGAGTGCGGCGCGCTGGCGACCGCGGAGGCTGCCTGCGACTGCCAGGACCCGCGGGCGCACCGCCGGGCCGTGCCCGATGTGCTCGGGGAGCTGGCCAGCCGGACGCTCGACGGCGGCGGCGTGGTGACGGCAGTACGGGAGGCCCCGTTCAGCGCTGGAGCCAAGCTGCGCTCCCCGCTGCCCGCGGCGGCTCCGGCCGGGTCGCGCCTGCCCCGATCACGCCCGCCGCGATCACGCAGCGCGGTCGGTTCCCGGCGGCCGCCGCCGGATCTCAGGCGAGCGCGAGGAAAAGCCGTTCGAGCTCATCGGTTGTCATCGCCGACTCACCGTTCAGGCAGTGGCGCATGTTCGCCGCCACGATCTTGAAGCCGGCCCGGTCGAGCGCCCTGGACACCGCGGCCAGCTGGGTGACCACATCCCGGCACTCCCGGCCGTCCTCGACCATCGCGATCACCGCGGCGAGCTGGCCCTGAGCTCGCCGCAGCCGGTTCAGCACGACCGCCTGCGCGTCGCCGTCGACCGCGGTCAGCCGCGGTCCCGCCACGCCAGTTTGCGCCGTCACGCCGGCTGGCCCGGTCACACTGGCAGGCACTGTCTCAGTGCGCGGCACCGGGAGCCTCAGCTTCCTTTGCATGCAGGTCCGCCTTGACCTCGTCCATGTCGACCGCGCGGGCCTGGGTGATGAGCTTCTCCAAAGACGCCTCGGGCAGGGCACCCGGCTGCGAATACAAGATCACCTTGTCCTTGATCACCATCAGGGTCGGGATCGAGGTGATGCTGAACGCCTGGGCCAGGCCGGGCTGCGCCTCGGTGTCGACCTTGGCGAAGACCAGGTCAGCGTGCTTCTCCGACGCCTTCTCGAAGACCGGGCCGAACATCCGGCACGGCCCGCACCAGGACGCCCAAAAGTCCACCAAGGCCAGGTCGGCGCCGCCGACCACCTCGTCGAAGTTCTGCGACGTCAGTTCCACCGTTGCCACTGCATGACCTCCGTTGACGCGGGCATCGCATCCGGCGATACCCCTCGGGGTATTAACCACCACACCCCCGGCGGCATTCCCGCCCCCATTTCATGATCACGTGGAGTTGTTCGAGCATGCGGCTAGAAAGTCCACGTGATCATGGAATTCAGCCCGGTCCGAGCCCGACCGCGATCCTGGCCCCCGCCTGCTCAAGCAGCTCGGCGGCCCGCGCCATCGACGCGGCCAGATCCGGCTCGGCATCGGTGAGCGCATAGGCGGCCGAGAACCCGGCCGCGATCAGCTCGTCCCGGCCGAGCAGCACCCGCCCCGCGACGGCGATCACCGGCACGCCGCGCCGGCCGGCTGCCCTGGCCACACCGAGCGGCGCTTTACCGCCGAGCGTCTGCCGGTCCAGGCTGCCTTCGCCAGTCACGACCAAGTCCGCGCCGTCAACCGCCGCGTCGAATCCGACCAGGTCAAGGACCAGGTTCACGCCTGGAACCAGGGTTGCCCCGAGGTAGGCCAGGGCCGCGAACCCGGTGCCGCCCGCGGCGCCGGCCCCCGGTGCCCCGGCCAGGTCGGTTCCGGTCGCCGCGCCGGTCAGCTCCGCCCACCGGCGCAGCCCGCCTTCCAGCCCGGCAACCTGCCCGGGTCCCGCGCCCTTCTGCGGGCCGAACACCGCGGCCGCGCCGTCCGGACCGAGCAGCGGATTGTTCACGTCGCTGGCCACGAGCAGCCGGACGCCGGCGAGCCGCGGGTCAAGCCCGGACGAGTCGACCGACGCCAGGTCGGCCAGCGCGGCCCCGCCGCGCGCGAAATCGGCGCCCGCCCGATCCCCGCGCAGGCCAGGCGGGCCATCGGCGGCAAGGCCCGCCCGGGACGGCGGGCCGGCGGCCAGCTTGGCCCCCAGCGCCTGGATCATCCCGGCTCCGCCGTCGGTGCTCGCGCTGCCGCCGAGGCCTAGCACGATCGTGCCGGTCCCCCGGTCCAGCGCCGTCGCGATCAGCTGGCCGGTCCCGTAGGTCGACGCCGTGAGCGAGGTCTGAGCGGTCGGGCCAGGGCCAGCCAGGCAGCGCAACCCGGACGCGCTGGCCAGCTCGATCACGGCGGTGCCGTCCCGCAGCGCGAACACGGCCCTGACCGGCGCCCCGACCGGTCCCTCGACGGTGACGGGGACCGGCTCGAACCCCGCCGCCAGGGCCGCCACCACCGTGCCGTCCCCGCCGTCGGCGACCGGAATTTCGGAAATCTCCAGATCCGGCCGGGCCCGGCGCAGCCCAGCGGACAGGGCCGCGGCCGCCTGATCGGCAGTGAGGCTCCCCTTGAACTTGTCCGGCGCCACCACCACCCGCATGCCGCCGACCCTAGCGCCGACCGCGCAGGGTCGGCCGCCGTGCCGCCCCGCCGCCCCGCCAAGCCCGCGCCGAGCTCCGCCAGGCCCGCGGGGTCAGGCCGGTTCGCCGAGTCCCAGGGTCGCGATCAGGCTGCGGGCAGCGGTGCCGCCCGCTTCCTCGGCGATGTCCAGCGCCCGCGGCACGTCCAGGTCATCGCAGAGCGCGACGCCGATCGCCGAGGCGGCGGACGCCTGGGGGCCGTCCGCGGCCGCCGTCGCGCCCGTGCTGCGCCCCGCCGCGCGGTACCGCCGCTCCAGCCGCGCGGTCGCGGCGTCCAGCTCGGCGGGGCCATAGTCCCAGCCCCGGGACCAGGGCCGGTCCAGCAGGCAGAGCCGCAGCGCGGCGGCCGGATGACCGGCCAGCACGTCACCGACCAGCACCAGGTTGCCGGTCGACTTGGCCATCTTGACTCCGCCCAGGCACACCACGCCGACCTCGAACACGGCCCGCGCATGCGGCCGCACGCCCGACACGGCCTGCGCGATCGCGACCTGATACGCGTGGTGCGGGTAGGCCAGGTCGGCCCCGCCGCAGAGCACGTCCACCGACAGGCCGAGCACCGACATCGACATCGCCGCGCACTCGGCGTGCCACCCGGGCCGCCCGGTCCCCCACGGCGACGGCCAGCCCGGCTCGCCCGGCCCCGACTGGCGCCACACGGCGACGTCCAGCTTGTCGTCTTTGGCCGGGTCGTCCAGCTGCGCGCCGTACTCGGCGGCCAGCGCCTCGGCATCGTCCCGGCTCAGCCCGGCCGCGTCGGCCGTGCCGGCGCCGCGGAAGTACACGCTGCCGTCGCGCAGGTAGGCGGCGCCGGTCTCGAGCAGCCCCGCGGCCAGCCTGATCACCTGGCCGACGTTCCGCCTGGCCCGGGGAGCGAACTGCGGCTCGCGCACTCCCAGCGAGGTCATGTCCTGGTCGAACCTGAACTGCTGGACCGAGGCGAACGCATCGTAGGCGGACCCTGAGTGGGCGGCCGCGGCGAAGAGTACGTCGTCCACATCGGTCACGTTCCGGCAGAGCTGGGTGGTCACCCCGGCCGCCGACATCACCCGGGTGAGCACGTCCACCCAGACGAATGTCGCCGCGTGTCCCAGGTGGGTGACGTCGTACGGAGTGATCCCGCAGCAGTAGACGCGGGCTCGGTCGAGCAAGCTCAGATAGCTGCCGTTCAGCCGCAGGCCGGTCGGATCGCCGTTCTCCGTCATGGTTGCAGTATCGCGCCGCGGCAAGTTGGCTCGCGGGCCGGCCGGGCCGCCCGGCTGCCCGGAGCCCGGCACGCTAGGGTCGCGAACGGGACGGACGCACCGAAAGGACGAGCGATGACGAGCACGCCCGCGAGTGACCGCACGCCACTCCGGACCCGGCCGGCCTGGGCCGCCCTGGGCGCGCACTACGAGGCCATCCGCGGCACCCACCTGGGCGAGCTGTTCGCCGCCGACCCCGGGCGGGGCGAGCGGCTGACCGCCCAGGCGACCGGGCTCTACCTGGACTACTCCAAGAACCTGATCACCGACGAGACGCTGGCGCTGCTGACCACCCTGGCCGGGCAGTGCGGCCTGCCGGAGCGGATCGAGGCGATGTTCGCCGGGCAGCGCATCAACGTCACCGAGAACCGCTCGGTGCTGCACGTCGCCCTCCGTATGCCGCGCGAGGCCAGACTGATGGTCGAGGGCACCGACGTGGTGGCGCAGGTCCACGAGGTACTGGACCGGATGGCGGTGTTCGCGAACCAGATCCGCTCCGGCGACTGGCGCGGGCACACCGGCCTGCCGATCACCGCGATCGTGAACATCGGCATCGGCGGCTCCGACCTGGGCCCGGTGATGGCCTACGAGGCACTGCGCTATTACAGCGACCGGCATCTGACGTTCCGGTTCGTCTCCAACGTCGACTCCACCGACCTCGCCGAGGCCACGCGCGACCTGGATCCCGCGCAAACACTGTTCATCGTGTCCTCCAAGACGTTCACAACCCTTGAGACCATTACGAACGCCACGTCGGCGCGAGACTGGCTGACCAGCCAGCTTGGCGACGAGGCGGCCGTGGCCAAGCACTTCGTGGCGGTCAGCACGAACGCGGGGAAGGTCGCCGAGTTCGGCATCGACCCGGCCAACATGTTCGGCTTCTGGGACTGGGTCGGCGGCCGGTACTCGATGGACTCGGCCATCGGGCTGTCCACGATGGTGGCGATCGGCCCGGACCGGTTCGCGGAGTTGCTGGCCGGCTTTCACGAGATGGACGTTCACTTCAGGACCGCGCCGCTGGGCGAGAACCTGCCGGCCCTGATGGGCCTGCTCTGGGTCTGGTACACCGGCTTCTTCGGCGCCGCCAGCATCGGGGTGATGCCGTACGAGCAGTACCTGAAGCGGTTCCCCGCGTACCTGCAGCAGCTGACGATGGAGTCCAACGGCAAGCACGTCCGGCTCGACGGCACGCCGGTGGACTACCCGACCGGGCCGGTGTTCTGGGGCGAGCCCGGCACCAACGGCCAGCACAGCTTCTACCAGCTGCTGCACCAGGGCACGCACCTGATCCCGGTCGACCTGATCGGCTTCGGCCGGTCCCTGAACCCGATCGGCGACCACCACGACATACTCACCTCGAACGTGTTCGCCCAGGCCCAGGCGCTGGCATTCGGCAAGACGCTGGATGAGGTACTCGCCGAGGGCACCGATCCGGCCGTTGCCCCGCACCGGGTGATGGAGGGCAACCGGCCGAGTAACGTGCTGCTCGCCGAGGTGCTGACCCCGCGCCTGCTCGGAACGCTGATCGCGCTCTACGAGCATGCGGTGTTCACCGCCGGGACGATCTGGGACATCGACTCGTTCGACCAGTGGGGAGTAGAGCTGGGCAAGGTGCTCGCGGCCGCGATCATTCCCGAGCTGACCAGCACCGAGCACCCCGAGCTCCGCCACGATTCGTCGACTAACACGCTGATCAGGCGGTACCGCGAGATCAAGGGAGCGCAACGATGAGCACGCAGAACCCGATGCAGCTCGGCATGGTCGGTCTGGGGCGGATGGGCGCGAACTTGGTGCGCCGGCTGATGCGAGACGGGCACCGCTGCGTCGTGTACGACGTGAATTCCGACGCGGTCGCGGCTCTGGTCGCCGAGGGCGCGACCGGCGCGAGCGACCTGGACGATTTCGTCGCCAAGCTCGAGCAGCCCAGGAACGCCTGGCTGATGCTGCCGGCCGCGATCACCGGCAAGACGCTGGACCAGCTGGCCTCGCTGCTCGATCCGGGCGACGCGGTGATCGACGGCGGCAACTCCTATTACCGCGACGACATCAGCCGGGCTAAGCAGCTGTCCGGGAAGAAAATCCACTACGTGGACTGCGGCACCTCGGGCGGCGTCTGGGGGCTGGAACGCGGCTACTGCCTGATGATCGGCGGCGACGACGAGGCGGTACAGCGCCTGGACCCCATCTTCATGACGATCGCCCCGGGCACCGGCACGGCCGAGGCGACCCCTGGCCGCGCCGCGGGCGGCACCGCCCAGCAGGGGTACCTGCACTGCGGCCCGGCCGGGGCCGGGCACTTCGTCAAGATGGTGCACAACGGCATCGAGTACGGCATGATGGCCGCGATCGCCGAGGGCCTGTCGATCATCCGGCACGCCAACGCGGGTAAGGATGAGCAGGTCACCGACGCCGAGACCACGCCGCTGACCGATCCCGAGGCATACCAGTACGACATCAACGTCGGCGAGGTGGCCGAGGTCTGGCGGCGCGGCTCGGTGGTCGGCTCCTGGCTGGTCGACCTGACCGCCAGCGCGCTGGCCAAGTCCCCTGAGCTGGCGGAATTCGCCGGGCACGTGTCCGACTCGGGCGAGGGTCGCTGGACCGTGCTCGCCGCGGTCGAGGAAGGGGTGCCCGCGCCGGTCATCACCGCGTCGCTGTTCCAGCGGTTCGAGTCCCGCGGCCTGGGCGAGTTCACCGGCCGGCTGCTGTCCGCGATGCGGTCGGAGTTCGGCGGCCACGCCGAGGTGAAGGCCCGCTAGCCGCGCAGGGTGTGCTGCTCGACCTGGTCGCCCCGGCCGACCAGGATGACCGAGACCAGGCCCGGGCTGAACAGGCCGTGCCCGATCACGCCCGGGGTGCCGGCCAGCCGCGCGGCCAGCTCGGCCGGGTCGCCGAACGGCTCCCGGTAGTCGGCGATGATGCCGCCGTCCGGGCTGGGCGGCGCCTGCCGCAGCGTCACATCGCCGAGCCGGCGCATGGTCGCCTGCAGGCCGAAGTTCAGCAGTTCCACCGGGACGGGCGGGTGCAGGGACAGCACCGGCTTGGCCGAGTCGGCGATCACCACGAACCTGGCCGCCGCCGCGGCCACGATCTTCTCCCTGGTATGCGCCCCGCCGCCGCCCTTGACCAGCCAGCCATCCGGCGCGATCTGGTCGGCGCCGTCGATCGCGATGTCGAGCTGGTCCAGCGCGGCGAAGGGCTCGACGGTCAGGCCGAGCTCGCCGGCCCTGGCCGCGGTCTGCTCCGACGTGGCCACGCACCTGATCGACAGGTCCCGCTCGGCCAGGGCGGGCAGCAGGTAACTGACCGTCGTGCCGGTGCCCAGGCCGACCCGCATCCCGTCCTGCACGAGTTGCGCGGCCGCCCGCGCCGCCGCCTGCTTCTCCCGTTCCGTGCTCACAGCGCACCAGTCTTCCCGATCGGCCAGCGCATGGCACTATGTGTGGCATGCCTTCGAGTAACCACGGCAATGGCCAGCACCCGGGCGACCACGTCATCGTCCTGTTCGGCGCTACCGGCGACCTGGCCAAGCGCAAACTGCTCCCTGGGCTGTTCCACCTGGCCAAGTCGGGCTTGCTACCTAAGGGCTACCAGATCATCGGCTCGGCGCCGGCCCAGTTCGCCATGACCGACGAGCAGTTCCGGGCCCACGCCAAATCGGCGGTCGCCGAGTTCGGCCTGGCCAAGCCGACCGGGGCGGCCTGGCAGGCGTTCGAGAGCAGGCTGCGCTTCGGCGCGGCCGACCCGGATGACTCTAAGCCCCTGGTCGCCGCCATGCAGGAGGCGGAACAGGAAATAGGCGGACACCCCGGCCGGCTGTTCCATCTGGCTATTCCGCCCTCGGCCTTCTCCTCGGTGATCAGCATGCTGGGGCAGACCAAGCTCGGCGAGAACGGGCGGGTCATCATCGAGAAGCCGTTCGGCACCGACCTGGAATCGTGCCGCAAGCTCGCCGCGGTCGTCCACTCGGTGTTCGACGAGAGCCAGGTCTTCCGCATCGACCACTTCCTCGGCAAGGAATCGGTCGACAACATCCTGGCCCTGCGGTTCGCGAACGGCCTGTTCGAGCCGATCTGGAACCGGGACCACATCTCGCACGTGCAGATCGACGTGCCGGAAAAGATCAGCATCGAGGGCCGGGCCGCGTTCTTTGAGAAGACCGGCACGTTCCGCGACATGATCGTCACCCACCTGTTCCAGGTGCTCGGCTTCGTCGCGATGGAGCCGCCGACCAAGTTCAGCGCGCAGTTCCTGCGGGATGAGAAAGCCAAGGTCTTCCAGGCGCTGCACCCGATCGACCTGACCAAGGTGGTCCGCGGCCAGTACGAGGGCTACCGCAAGGAACCGGGCGTCGATGCCAAGTCGCAGACCGAGACCTTCGTCGCGATGAAGATGGAGATCGACAACTGGAGATGGGCGGGCGTGCCGTTCTACCTCCGCTCGGGCAAGTCGATGGCGCAGCGCCGGCAAACGATCACGCTCGGCCTGAAGGAGCCCACCTTGCGGATGTTCCCCCAGGTCGCGCACATGTCGGCGGGCGAGCGGAGGAACGAGATCGTGATCGACTTCGACGATCCTGGCTGGATCGCGGTGCGCTTCCTGGCCAAGCGGCCCGGCCCGGCGATGAAGCTGCGCGAGGTCGAGATGACCTTCAACTACGAGGACTCGTTCCACCGCATGCACGAGCTCGAGGGCTACGAGCGGCTGATCCTGGAGGCCATGATCGGGGACCAGTCGCTGTTCACCAGGTCCGACGAGATCGAGCGGCTGTGGGAGGTGGCGATGCCGCTGATCGAGGAGCCGCCGCCGGTCGAAATGTACGAGCCGGGCTCGTGGGGCCCGGAGGCGCCGATCAAGCGCCTGATCTCGCCGTACAAGTGGTACCTGCCCGACGGCAAGGAGTAGGTCAGCCTCGGTCAGCCCCGGCCGGGCCCGACCTGGCCGACCGGGCGCCCCTCTTCCAGGTAGACGGTGGCGCGCCCGCGCCTGGCTGCCCGCAGCCGGCGCCGGATCGGCTTTCTCAGCAAGCCGGCCGCCTCGCGCGGCCCGACCAGCCGGTGCTCGCTGATCTCCTCGGCCTGGAGCACCACCGCGGCCAGCTCGGTGTCGCTGAGCGCGCCGCAGTCGAACAGGAACCGCAGGCCGCCCGGCCGGCCAGGACGGGGCCGGCGGAAGTCGACGGCCGCGAGCCGGCCGCGCCGCACGGTCAGCCCGCATTCTTCCGCGACCTCACGCTGGCACGCCTCCCAGGGCGTCTCGCCGTCCGCCTCCATCACGCCGCCGGGGATCGTCCAGCCGCTCTTGTAGGTCGGCTTGAGGATCAGCAGGCGCCCCCGCCGGTCATAGATAAGCGCGCCGGCCGAGGCCGGGATCGCGGGCAGGAACCCCGCGTCCTCGTCCTCGCCCGATGCCTGACCATCCGCCTGGATCATGCCTGTCCTTCCGCTCCGGCTAGCCGTGACGCTACCCGGGTCCCGCATGTCGTCGCCCAGGGGTCGGGCCGGGTGCTGCGGGTGCGCGGTCACGCCAGGATTCTCATCGACGTCCGCGGGCCGGCCCGCCGGCCCTACCCCTCGACCGCCGCCAACCTCGTCAGGGTCGCCGGGTTCACGACCTTCCGCCAGGTCAGGGGGCGGGCTCGTTCGAGCGGATCACCTCGATCGGCCTCGGCGTCCGGGCCAGGCTGCCGTTCCGGGTGTTCGTGCTCGGCTCGCCGTCGGCCTGGCGGATCGTGATCGACGTCGCGCATTAAGCCCGCCGCCCGATCTCACAGCTGGCCTGGCCTGGCCCGCTCGCCGTCGGGCAGTTCCTCGTGGCGGCCCGGCCCTGCCGGTCCCGGCTCGGCGTCGTCGCGCAGCACCCGGTCGTCGATCATCGTGATCGCGAGCAGCGAGGCGGCGACCAGGAGCCCGGAGCACACGATCATGGCCAGGTGAAACCTGCTGGTCAGATCGGCCGGCGAGTGGTAGCTGGCCGCGCCGAGCCCGGCCACGGCCGGCAGCCCGGCCACCGCGATCAGGCTCGCGGTCCTGGCCACGGCGTTGTTCACGCCGCTGGCCACTCCGGCGTGCCGCACGTCGGCGCTGGCCAGCACGGTGGCGGTGAGCGGCGAGACCACGAGGGTCAGGCCGAGGCCGAACACCACGACGGCCGGAAGCACGTCGGTCAGGTAAGCCGCGTGCACGCCGATCCGGAGCATCAGCAGCAGGCCGGCCGCGCAGGTCGCGGTGCCGGCCGCCAGCGGCCGGCGCGGTCCGGCTCGCTGTGCGAGCGCCGCCGTCCTGGGCGAGAGGACCAGCATCAGGCCGGTCACCGGCAGCAGGGCCGCGCCGGCGGCCAGGGCCGAGAAGCCGGCCCCGGCCTGCAGGTCGAGCACGAGCAGGAACAGCTCGCCGCCGAAGGCCGCGTACACGCAGAACGTGATCACGTTGATGAGGCTGAACTGCCGGGACGCGAAGATATCCAGCGGCAGCATCGGGGCGGGCCCGCCG
>JBPCKO010000432.1:0-9270 GCA_051004215.1 Streptosporangiaceae bacterium
GTTGGCTGCCGACAAGGAACGACGACACGGCCAGGACCACCCGGAGCTGGGCCTCCTGGCTGGCCGACCGGTCCCTGGCCGCGGCCAGGCCGGCCGCCAGCGCGTCGGCCAGGGTCGCGGCGGCGACTTCATCCTCGGCCGCGCCTGCGGCGTCCTTCGCCGCGGCCCAGTAGCGCAAGGTCACGATCGGCATGTCAGCTATCCTCGCTCATAACGGCCGGGCCCGGCACTGGCCCCGGGTTCAGGCTGATCCAGGCGGCGGTGCCCGGCCGGCCGCGGACCGGAGGTGGCGGCTGGTGAGCACGGTGCTGCTGCTCACCTCGGCCCGCGAGCCGGCCGCCGAGATCTTGCCCGCCCTGAGCCTGCTCGGCCATGTCGTCCGGCTGGCGCCGCCGACCGCTGAGGCGCTCCGCGCTCTGTCCGCCCCGCCGGCCGGGCTCGCCGCCGCTACCGTTCCCGACGTCGTGCTGGTCGACGCCCGGCGCGACCTGGTCCAGGCGCGGGAGCTGATCCAGCAGGTCAGCGCGGCGGGCGTGCCGGTCATCGCGGTTATCAGCGAGGGCGGCTGGGCCGCGGTATCGGCCGAGTGGGGGGCCGACGACGTGCTGCTGCCCGCGGCCGGACCCGGCGAGGTCGAGGCCCGGCTGCGGCTGGCCACCGGCCGGGCCGCGGCCCAGCTGGCCCAGCCGGCCGAGGAGGTCAGGTCGGGCGAGCTGGTCATCGACGAAGCGACCTACTCGGCCCGGATCCGCGGCGTCGCGCTGGATCTCACGTTCAAGGAATTCGAGCTGCTGAAGTTCCTGGCCCAGCACCCCAGGCGGGTCTTCACCAGGTCCCAGCTGCTGCAGGAGGTGTGGGGCTATGACTACTTCGGCGGCACCAGGACCGTCGATGTTCACGTCAGGCGGCTCCGCGCCAAGCTGGGCACCGAGAACGAGGCGCTGATCGGAACGGTGCGCAACGTCGGCTACAAATTCGTGCCGACCAAGCACGAGAGCCGCCGGGCCGGCCGCGGCCCCGACGACTCGGCCGACGCGGCCCGGCGGCGCAGCGGCGCGGCATCGACCGGCAACGGAGCGAGCAGATGAGCGAGATCCGGATCGCGGAGCGGCTGTCCGACGCGGACGTCGCCGGGGTGCTCACGCTGGTCCGGCTGGCCACCGACGAGGACGGGGTCGCGCCCCTGTCCGAGCACGTGATGCTGCATCTGCACTACGGCGGTGACCGGCACGCCCGCAACGTGATGGTGCTGCGGGACGGCGAGGTCGCCGGCTACGCGCATCTGGACCCGACCGACCCGGTCGAGGGCCCGAGCGGCGAGCTGGTCATCCACCCGAAGTTCCGCCGCCACCATCTCGGTCTCGAACTCGTGCAGGCGCTGGCCGGGCAGGCCGATGGCCGGCCGCTCAGGCTGTGGGCCCACGGCGACCTGCCCGCCGCCTCCCGCCTGGCCGGCGCGGCCGGGTTCACGCGGGTCAGGGCGTTGTGGCAGATGCGCCGCTCGCTGCAGACCCAGCTGGACCGGCCACAGCTCGCCGATGGGGTGACGATCCGCACGTTCGGGGTCGGCCAGGACGAGGACGAGTGGACCGCGCTGAACCGGCGCGCCTTCGCCACCCATCCCGAGCAGGGCGCCTGGACCCGCTCTGACCTGGACCTGCGCGAGCAGGAACCCTGGTTCAACCCGGACGGGTTCTTCCTCGCCGAGCGGGACGGCACGATCGTCGGCTTTCACTGGACCAAGATCCACGGCCGGGACGGCGACGGCCAGGGTGACGGGGCCGGCGACGCCGCCGGCGCCGGGCCGGAGGCTCAGCACCCGCACCAGGCCATCGGCGAGGTCTACGTCGTCGGGGTCGACCCGGACGAGCGCGGCACCGGCCTCGGCCGGGCGCTGACCCTCGTCGGCCTGCGCTACCTGCGCTCCCGCGGCCTGTTCCAGGCGATGCTCTACGTCGACGAGAGCAACACCCCGGCGATCCGGCTGTACGAATCGCTCGGCTTCACCCACTGGGACACCGACGTGATGTTCGCCCGGGCCGCCGGCTCGGCCGGTCCGTCGGCCCGCGCCTAGAGCCGCATCCGCCCGGGCCCGACGCGCTCGCCGTGGCCGGCCGGACCGTGCTGGTCAGCGCCTCGGCGCCGGGCACGACCGGTGCCCCGGCCCCGCAACCCGGATACCCCGCGGCCTACCGGCTCACCTTCGGTGCCGCCAGGAAGATCGCGACCATCCACCCGCTGTTCTCCGACGAGGCCCGGGCCAGGCTCGCGAACGCCGGCGCCCGCGGCCGCGTTGTCCTGCTGGCCCTCACCGACCCCGACTCGAACGCGATCGTCCCCGCGGGCGCGCGGCGGTTCGCCGGGACCTTCGAGCTGACCAGCCAGGGTGACAAGGAGCAGGTGTACCTGGGCCGCACCGCCGCGGGGCACCTACGCCTGCGGGTGCTGCGGCTTTCCCAGTCGGTGGATGACACCGCATGGGCGCTCACCAGGCACGGCCGCTTCTATGCGACGGACCAGGCGGCCGACACGGTGGACATCGTGACCGGCCGGTTCCCGGCCGGATGACCGCTCGTCGTGGTCACCCCGTGTGACGCCAGCGGAGCCCCGGCGACCTGCCCGGCCCGGAAGTTCCCGCCGAACTATCTCGGCCTGCTGAACCCGTGGACCGGGCACGTCAGCCGGGTTCACCTGCGCGGAGCGAGCCTGCAGCCGCACGGGCTGATCTTCGCCGGCTCACGCTGAACCGATCTGCCTGAGGTCACGCGGCGCCGGCGGGAGCCGGCGTCGCGGGCCTGGCTGCCGGCTCAGAGCGACGGGGTGGCCCTGGCGGCCCGGTCCAGGCCGAGCACGGCGTCGAGTTCATCGTCGGTGAGCGGCCGGTCGGCCGTGGCCACCGCGCTCAGGACCTCGGTGAACAGGTTGATCTCGTCGAGGGCAACGGCGTCGTGGAGCCGATCGTCCAGGCCATCTCGCATCGCTCCACCTCCTCGTGCCGCGACCGGTCATGCCTGACCTGCTTACCAGCCTACGGGCCAGCCTGGTGGTCCCGCATGACCCATCAGGATCATTTCTGGCCCGATCGGGTGGGCATCGGCACGCATGCCGGGCAACGCACCGCGCGCCCGCTTCCGCGGCGGCCGGACCCGGCCCCTGACAGCCACCGCGACCGGGAGCGGCCCGGCCAGGGTCAGGACGAAGGGGTGGAGTTCCAGCTCGCGGCCTGGTGCCGAACGGCCCGCCGCGCATACCCCTCCGGGGTGTTCTCGAACGTCGCGTAGTCCGCGGGGGTCAGCTCCCGCACCACCTTGCCGGGCACGCCCGCCACCAGCACCCCGGGCGGTACCACCATGCCCGGCCTGACCACGGCGCCCGCGGCGATCAGGGACCGGGCGCCGACCCTGGCCTGGCCGAGGACCACGGCGCCGATCCCGATCAGCGCGCCGGTCTCGATGTAGGCGCCATGCACGGTGGCGTGATGCCCGACGCTGACCCGGTCCTCGAGCACCGCGGGCTCACCGGGGTCGACGTGGACGCAGCACAGGTCCTGGATGTTGCAGCCGTCGCCGATGACGATCTCGTCCTCATCGGCCCGCAGCACCGACCCGTACCAGACGCCGGCGCCCGCGCCGATGCGGACCGCTCCGACCACCACGGCGCCAGGGGCGATCCAGGCGTCCGGGTGCACCGAGGGCACTGCGCCGGGCAGCGACCCGATCAGGGCGGTGACGCTCATCTGGCTGAGTCCCTTCGTCGCCGGCTCAGCCGTTCGTCGGCGGCTCAGCCGTTCGTCGCCGGGCGGGCCGACCCGAACGATCATGGCAGATCGCGGCCCCGGCGCGCCGGAGGCCGTAGTCCAGACAGCCCGCATCGCGCTACGATGCGATGAAAACGTTCAAAAGTGGATAATCCGTCGTTTCGGTTGCGCCGAGGGTTCGATCCCGACAAGAGTCATCAGCACACCATCGGCCGGACGACGCCTGCCTCGCAGGCCGTGCGGCCCGCGAGGCGTCAGCCAGCACCCCACCTTTCGCAGGCCCGGTGTCGCCCCGGCTCCCCCGGGCGCGGCCGGTTCTGCCCGAAGCACCTGACGGGTGATACATGAGTGACCACGGCGAGTTCTCCTCCGAACCCGGCGGCATGGACTGGGAACGCGAAGTCCGGGGCTACAACCGCCAGCAGGTGGACAACTACGTCGCCTGGCGGGCCGGCCAGGTGCGTGAGCTCGAAAGCCGGCTGTCCCAGAGCCTCGGCGAGATCGAGCACCTGCGCGACGAGCTCGCGGACACCCGGGCCAGCGCCGCCCGTCCGCCGCACGAGGAAATCAGCGAGCGGATCAGCCAGATACTCAAGCTGGCCGCGGAGGAAGCCAAGGCCGAGCGCGAGCACGGCGCGTCCGACGCCAATGACACGCGGGAGACGGCCAGGGCCGAGGTCGACCAGCTGCGGACCGACGCCCAGCAGGAGGTCGACCGGCTCAAGACCGACGGCCAGGAGCGAGCCGAGCGGATGCTGACCGCCGCTCAGGAGCAGGCCGACCGGGCGGTGGCTACGGCGACCGCCGAGGCCGAGCAGATGGTCTCGTCCGCGCACGCCACCGCCGAGAAGACCGTCGGCGAGGCGAACGAGCACGCCGAGAAGACCGTCAGCACCGCGCTGGCCCAGGCCAAGCAGGCCCTCGATGAGGCGACCGCGCGGGCGACGGCGATCCACGACGGCGCCGAGCGGCGGCTGAACCTGCTGATCTCGCGGCACACCGAGACGATGCGGCGGCTCACCGAGATCCGTGACGTGGTCACCGGGCTGGTGTCGGGCGAGGTCTCCCGCGGGTCCCTCGAGGACGAGGTCAACCGGGCGCTCGGGCTACAGCAGCAGGCGGCGAACGGCACCCAGGGCGCCATCGCCGACGGGCGGAACGGCCAGGCGGAGACCGCGATCTCCGGGCCGCAGCGGGTGCCGCGGTCGCTGCCGGCCGCCGAAGGCCGCCGCGGCGCGCACCAAGCCGCCCCGGCCGAGCTCCAGGCGGACCCGCAGGGAGCAGTTCGCGGCGGCCGCTCCGCGAACGGCCGTGACGAGGATGACCCCGACCCGCTGACCGGACCGCTGCCCGACCCGCTCAACGGACCGCTGCCCGACCCGCTCAACGGACCCCACCCCGACCCGCTCAACGGACCCCACCCCGACCCGCTGACCGGGCCACTGCCCGACCGGCGCGAGGGCCGTTACGCCGGCCGGAATGTCTCGATCAGCAAGCACGCCACCGACGCGGCGCTGCAGGCGGCCGAGGAACTGCGCCAGGCCGCGGCGACCGGGAACGGCAACCGGACCGGAGCCCAGGCCGAGAGCTGAGGCGCTCCGGCCTTGAGCGGCGGGATGAGCAGCGGCGGGCTAGCCAGCGGCCGGGGTTGCCCGCGGCGGCGGGGCTAGCCAGCGGCGGCGAGCGCGTCCATCCGGCGCAAGATCACGCCTTCACGAAGGGCCCACGGGCAGATCTCCAGTTCGGCGATGCCGAGCAGGTCCATTGCCGCGTCGGCGACCATCGCGCCCGCGGCGAGCTGCGGAGCCCGGAGCAGCGAAACGCCCGGCAGCTGAGCCCTGGCCCCGATGCTCATCCTGGCCAGCCGGTCGGCCAGCTTGCTGACGTCGGAGTGCCGGAGCACCCGCTGAACGTAGGGGCCGTCGCTCGACGGCGCTGCCCCGGCGATCCTGGCCAGCTGGCGGAACGTCTTCGACGTCGCGACGCACTGATCCGCGGGCCCGGCGGACCTGATCGCGCTGGCCGCCGCGGCGATCTCCACCCTGACGTGCTTGCGGAGCTGCCGGACCTCATCCCGGTCCGGAGGATCGCTGGTGAGCCAGTCCCTGGTCAGCCGGTTCGCGCCCAGCGGCAAGGACACCGCGACGAGCGGGTCCTCGTCCTGCCCGGACGCGATCTCCAGCGAGCCGCCGCCGATGTCAAGCAGCAGCAGCCGGCCCGACGACCAGCCGAACCACCGGCGGGCGGCGAGGAACGTCAGCCGGGACTCATCGGGTCCCGGCAGCACCTGGATCCGCACGCGGCTCTCGGCCTCGATCCAGTCGAGCAGCTCATCGCCGTTGGCGGCGTCGCGAAGGGCCGAGGTGGCGAAGGCGAGCAGGTCCTGCACGCCCTTGTCCTCGGCGATCTCGAGCGCTTCCCGGACGAATGTGAGCAGGCGGCTGGCACAGTCGGAGCTGAGCCGGTTCTGCGCATCGAGGCAGTCGGTCAGGTGCAGCTCTTCCTTGTGCGAGAACGCAGGCAGCGGGCGGGCCCCGCGGTGCGCGTCCACGACCAGCAGGTGGACGGTATTGGAGCCCACATCGAGCACGCCGAGCCGCATACCATGACGCTACCGCTCCGCTCGCACGGTGCCGACCACAAGGAGGGTCATGTCTGGCGAGACAACCACCGCGGTCCAGGTTGAAACGGGACAGAAGCGGATCAGGGTCTACCTGTCCGGCGACCTCGTCGCCGACACCTACGCGCCGCTCCTGGTCTGGGAGAACTCGAACTACCCGACCTACTACATCCCGGCGGCCGATGTTCGGGCCGACCTGATCCCGGCCGGCGAGACCGACCGGCACCCGGGCCTCGGCGAGGCTGAGATCCTGCACGTGAAGTCGGCCGCGGCGAGGGCCGAGGGCGCGGCCCGCCGGTACCCGGACTCACCGGTCCAGCAGGTGCGCGACGCCGTCCGGCTGACCTGGGACTCGATGAGCGAGTGGCTGGAAGAGGACGAGCCGGTTTACGTCCACGCCCGGGACCCGCACAAGCGGGTGGACATCCTGGCCAGCTCGCGGCATGTCCGGGTCGAGCTCGACGGTGTCACCGTGGCCGAGTCCCGCCAGCCGCGGATCCTGTTCGAGACCGGGCTGCCGGCCCGGTACTACCTGCCGCTCACCGACGTGCGGATGGACCTGCTGCGCCCGTCCGACCGCAGCTCCCGGTGCCCGTACAAGGGAACGGCCGCATACTGGTCGGTGGACACGACGCCGGCCGCCGCGGCCGGGCGGGTGCACACCGATGTGGTGTGGATCTACCGGGCGCCGCTGCCGGAAAGCCAGAAGGTCGCCGGGCTGGCCTGTTTCTATAACGAGCGGGTCAGCATCTACCTGGACGGCGAGCTGCAGCCGCGCCCGAAGTCGCCGTTCAGCTAACCGAGGCTCCGCGCTGACCGGCGGCGCTAGCTGACCGGAACGGCCGTGGCCGGCGCGCTGTCCACGGCCGCGCGCAGCACCCGCAGGATGTTGCCGCTGGCGACCTTGCCGCAGTCGGCATCGCTCCACCTCCGGGTCAGGAGCTCGGCAAACAGCGCGGGGTAGCACGAGACGTCGGTGAGGCCATCCGGCAGCTCGCTGGTGCCGTCGAAGTCGCCGCCGATCCCCAGGTGATCCACGCCCGCCACCTCGCGCATGTGGTCCAGATGGTCGGCGACGTCGGCGATGGTCGCCCTCGGCATCGGGTGCCGCTCCGCCCAGTCGGCCAGTTCCTCGCGTACGGCCAGGCTGCGGTAGTCCAGGCCGCGCCGCCCGGCCTCGGCGACCCGGTCCAGCTCCCAGGCCCGGCAGGCCCGGGAGACGAACATCGGCACGAAGGTCGCCATCGCGACGCCGCCGTTGTCCGGCAGCCTGGCCAGGATCTCATCGGGGATATTGCGCGGATGATCGGTGACGGCCCGGGAGGAGGAGTGCGAGAAGATCACCGGCAGGGTCGCCGCGTCCAGCGCGTCGGCCATGGTCCCGGCGGCGACATGGGACAGGTCGACGAGCATGCCGATCCGCTGCATCTCGGCGACGACCCCGCGGCCGAAGGTGGTCAGACCTCCGCAAGCCGGCTCGTCAGTCGCCGAGTCGGCCCAGGGGATGTTGAGATTATGGGTGAGAGTCATGTACCGGACACCTAGCGCGTGCAGTGCCCGCAGCACCCCGAGCGAGCCGCCGATGCTATGGCCGCCCTCCGCGCCGAGTAGCGACGCGACCTTGCCCGTGGCCATGATCCGTTCCGCGTCGGCGGCGGTGCGGGCGATCTCCATGGCCCCGGCGTTCCGCGCGACCAGGCGGTGCACCAGATCGATCTGCTCAAGCGTGGTCGCTACCGCGGCCTCGCCGGCCAGTTCGGCCGGCACGTAGACCGACCAAAACTGCGCGCCGACCCCGCCCGCGGCCAGCCGCGGGAGGTCGGTCTGGGTGAACGGCACCGGCGCCGCGATGTCCGTCTCAGCCGGGTCTCCGCCCTGTGACTCCTCGCGCAGGGCCCAGGCCAGGTCGTTATGACCGTCAAGTACGGGAGTGGCGGCGAGCAGCGCGCGCGCGGCGGTCAGCGAGTCGGTCACCTGATCACCCTACGAGAGCGCTCGCGCGGTGCCAGGACCAGCACGGCCACCGGTGCGGCGGCCAGGCTGGCCAGGGCCCACGCCAGCCCGGCCTGCTGGGCGGCGAACCCAACGGCCAGCGGGCCCACGGCGCCGAGCAGGCTCGCCGCGCTGGACAAGAACACCGCGACGCCGCTGCGGCCCGGCAGGCTGGTGTACAGGCCGGCCTGGATGACCGGGTACCAGCAGGCCGTGCAGACGCTCAGCGCGGCCAGCACGGCCAGCTTGGCAGGCAGCGAAGGAACCAGCAGGAACGCAGGGTACAGCCCGGCCGCCGCGACCGCGGTCCCGCGCAGCACGGCGGGCCCGGAGACGACGCGGGACAGCGGCACGAAGAGCGCGTCCCCGGCCAGTCCGGCACCCAGCCTGACGGCCACCGCGATCGCCGCCTCCGCCGGGCTGACGTGGGCGACGTCGACCATGTAGACGCCGACGTACCCGGTGAGCACGTCGAGCAGGAGGTCGCTGACCTCGAGCAGAACGAGCCAGCGGGCGGTCGTTCCCTGCCGGAGGGCGGCCAGCGCCTCGCGCACCGACGGCCGCCGTTCCTCGTCGACACTGCTTCCGTCCTCGGCCTCAACCTCGGCCTGACCCTCAGCCTGATCCTCAGCCCGGCCCTCAGCCTGACCCTCAGCCCGGCTATCGGCCCGATCCCCGCCGCCATTCCCGGCCTGGCCGGCCGCCTGGCCGTCGCCACCCGCGCCGAGAGCCGCACCGGGTGTATGGAACCCCGGTTTCATACGCGAATCTGGTGATGAAACCCCGGATTCATACCCGGCCCGCGGAGCAGGAGCGTTCGCATCCTGGTCGGCCCGACCGAGGCCGCCGCCTCGTCGCCGGTCACTGGCGAGGCGGCGCGCGGGGCCGGCCAGCGCCGCCC
>JBPCKO010000433.1:0-8119 GCA_051004215.1 Streptosporangiaceae bacterium
GCCCGGCACCCGGCGAGCCCGCCGACGGCCCGGCCGTCCCCGCGGCGTTCGCCGCCCGCGGCCTCGCCCAGCCCAAGCGCCCGGACCGGCTCAGCTACAGCGCGCCGAGCGAGGACGCCACGGGCCAGGCGGTGCAGAGCTCGGACGCCGCGGACTTCTCCAAGGTCGGCCGGAACGAGCCCTGCCCGTGCGGATCCGGCAAGAAGTTCAAGCTCTGCCACGGCGACCCCCGTAAGCGCTAGCCCGGCTCTCAGCTAAAGCCCGACGTCACGGCATCGAGCCCCGCCGGCCGTCAGGGCTGCGGTACCAGCGGCCGTCGGGACAGGGGTGACTGCGGCCGCCGTCACGGTCTGGGCCCGGCGGCAGTCAGGGCATGAAGCACCCGTGGACGTCACGGCAGGTGGCGCGCGCCCGTCACGGCAGGGCCTCCTCGCCGTCAGGCAGGTCGCCCGCCACCGTCACGGCAAGTTGCGCCAGGCAGCTAGGGCACGGAACACCCGCGGCCTGCCGCACGGCAACATCTGCGTCGGCCAGCGGCCAGCGGCCGTTCCGCCGCCTCGGCCGACGCTGACCAGCGTCGGCCGGCTCGCGCTGGTGCTCATGCACCCCGCATCAGAACACATATCACGGATTACAGCTATGATCACGGGGTAATTTGCGCGCTTTGTCGGTTGAAACCAGTGATATGTCGAGATGATCATGGTCGGCGACGGCGGACGCAGTCCGCGCGGAGCACTTTGGACAGATCTGGTGGGGCGCCTTCCGAGAGGATTTTCCGGTCAATTGTGGCCCAGTAGCGGATCCAAGATCGTAGCCGCGCGAGTTCAGGCCACCTCGACGGCGGTGCAGAGCCAGCGGGCGGTGGAGCGCAGGTGTGCGGACCGGATGCTGGCGGGCGCAGCCGTGAAGGCTCCGGATGCGGCAGGGGAACGGGGGACGCCGGGGCCGCTGCGCGGGAGCCCGGCGCCTGGTTCGGCCGGAGGAGCAATGGCTGAGGGGGAGCCTGGCTCGGCGGAGGACGCCTGAGCGCCGGCGGACACGGGCCCGAAGGGCGCAACTGGACCGGCGTGGGATCTTGGACCGGCGTGGGATCTTGGACCGGCGTGGGATCTTGGACCGGCGTGGGATCCTGGACCGGCGGTGGAACCTGGACCGGCGGCGGAACCTGGTCTGGCGGTGGAACCTGGACCGGCGGTGGATCCTGGACCGGCGGTGGAACCTGGACCGGCGGCGGAACCTGGACCGGCGGCGGAACCTGGACCGGCGGCGGAACCTGGACCGGCGGTGGAACCTGGACCGGCCGGGGACCCTGGGCCGGCCGGGGAAGGGCGCTCAAGGCGGACGGCGACCGCGCGTACCTCTGAACCGACTGCGATGATCGCGGTCATCTCCAGGACGCCGATCGCCGGCGAGGTGACGATGACCCGGCGGACCCGTGGCTGCGAGCCGCAGGCGAGCATCGGTCCTAGCTGGCTGATCCGGCGCCTGGCTTGCTGCGTGGTCCATGGCGCGAGCTGCTCGGCTGACCGGGCACCGGCCAGCGTCTCGGCCAGGACCTGGGCGAACTGGCTGGGCCAGGTGCCGACGCCCGGAATCGGCTCAGTGCTGGCGGCCGTGGCGGTCGCGGGTCGGAGGGCGGTCGCGGGTCGGAGGGCGGCTGCGGATTCGCGGGCGGCGGGCCGGACGGCGGCGGCGGCGGGCCTGACGGCGGCGGCGGGGGGCCAAACGGCGGCGGGTGTGACCGCGGCGGGTTCGGAATCGACCAGCTTGAGGCGGCGCGGGCGGCCGGACCTTGCCCTGGCGGGCGGGATGTCATCGTAGGGCGGGGCTAGTTCGGGCAGGTCAACCTCCACGATCGCCCGGGCGTCGGGTAGCGGCCGGGGGCCTCGCGGCGCCCGCCTGACGCGCGTGCGGCCAGGATCGCCCGGTATGAGCGGCACCGGGTCGGGTACGCCCGGCTCTAACGGGAGCGGGGGCATCGGGTCTGGCAAATCACGCGAGTCTGGCATGGTTGATTTGTACCTGGCCCCGCCGACAGTCTCGCGCCGGGCCGTCGCGGCCGGGCCCTGCGCCCAGGCGGCCTGCACCAGCCGGCCAGCACCAGCCGGCCAGGACCAAGGCGCCCGAGGACCAAGGCGACCGGACCCAGACGGCCGTACCCAGGCGGGCAGGAATGCCCGGCCCCGCTGGCTGGTTCACCGTAGGAGGTTAAGCCAGCCCATCGTCACAGGAGATCACCCGTGCCTCTGCCGCCGCTCGTCGAGCCAGCCGCTGAGCTCACCGTCAACGAGGTCAAGCGTTACTCCCGGCATCTGATCATTCCCGAAGTCGGCATGACCGGCCAGAAGCGGCTGAAGAACGCGAAGGTCCTGTGCGTCGGGGCCGGCGGTCTCGGGTCGCCCGCGTTGCTGTACCTCGCTGCGGCCGGCACCGGAACCCTCGGCGTGATCGACTTCGACACAGTCGACGAGTCCAACCTGCAGCGGCAGATCATCCACGGCCAGTCCGACATCGGCAGGCCGAAGGCCCTCTCGGCGCGGGACAGCATCAAGGAAGTCAATCCGTACGTCAACGTGATCGCGCACGAGGAAGCGCTGACCACGGACAACGTGATGGAGATCTTCGCCGGCTACGACCTGATCGTCGACGGCACTGACAACTTCGCCACCCGGTACATGGTCAACGATGCCTGCGTGCTGCTGCACAAGCCGTACGTCTGGGGCTCGATCTACCGCTTCGACGGTCAGGCTAGCGTGTTCTGGGCCGACTACGGCCCTTGCTATCGCTGCCTGTACCCGGAACCGCCGCCTCCCGGCATGGTTCCGTCCTGCGCCGAGGGCGGCGTGCTCGGCGTGCTCTGCGCGTCCATCGGCTCGATCCAGGTGACCGAGGCGATCAAGCTGCTGACCGGCATCGGCGAGCCGCTGGCCGGACGGCTGATGGTCTACGACGCCCTGGAGATGAGCTACCGGACGCTCACCATCAAGAAGGACCCGGACTGCCCGATCTGCGGCGAGAACGCTACGATCACCGAGCTGATCGACTATGACGCGTTCTGCGGGGCGATCTCGGCCGACGCCCAGGAAGCGGCCACGGGCTCCACGATCACGGCGGCTGAGCTGAAGGCGATGCTGGACCGGGACGACAACATCTTTTTGATCGACGTCCGGGAGCCGAATGAGTACGAGATCGTGAGCATCCCCGGCGCCGTGCTGATCCCCAAGGACCAGTTCCTGAACGGCTCGGCGCTGGAGAAGCTGCCCCAGGACCAGCGGATCGTACTGCACTGCAAGTCCGGCGTGCGCAGCGCCGAAGTGCTCGCCGTAGTCAAGGACGCGGGCTTCTCCGACGCTGTGCATCTCGGCGGCGGTGTCCTGTCGTGGGTGAGCACAGTCGACCCATCGCTGCCGGTTTACTGACCTGGTGTCCTGTTCGAGGCGGACGGGACGAGCAGTTGCGGTGGGCGCGCGCGTTTCGTGGCCTTAACATCGTCAGGTGGCGATTCAGCCGAGACCCCCAGACCAGCCGCGCGGCGGAGCCCTCAGCGATACGGCCGAGCTGCGGTTGCGCAGCGCCCGCCGCCGGCCGGTGCTGCCGATCCTGGCCGCCCTGATCGCGGTGTGCGGCCTGGCCGTCGCAGTCATCGGCATCCGCACCCAATTCAAGCCGCGGACGTTCACGCCGGCCCAGCAGCGGAAGATCGAGACCTGGGAAGTCGCTAAGCGCTGGCGGACGACCCCGAAGAAGGACTTGTTCCCCGCGCGCGTGAGTTACCGGCTGGCCGGCAGCGTATCGTCGGGTAGTTCGGGCAAAGGCTTGTTGCTGAACGCCTCTAGGGCAGCGATCGCGCCGGAGGATAGCTGCCGGGCCGGGGCGGGAGGCAGCCGCGCGCTGATGGGGCGGCTCGCGGGCGAGGGTTGCGAGGCCCTGCTCAGGTCCACCTATGTCGATTCCACCGGCAGCCTGGTGCTGACCGCGGGCATCGCGGTACTGAAGTCCCAGGCCAGCGCGGTCGCCACGGCGCGCTTCCTGACCGGCGGGCCCGGGACCGGGCAGGGTGGCGCGGCCAAGCTGGTGCTGCGGCCGTACGCGGTGAAGGGGACCCCGGCGGCGGGATACCGTTATCCGCAGCGGCAGTTCTCCTGGGTCGTCGCCGCGGGTCCTTACCTGGTCATGGCGACCGTCGCGTACGCCGATGGCCGACCGCGGGTTCCGGTCATGACCGACCCGTACCTGGTCCAGGAAATGACGACCTTCGCGCGCGCCGTGGCCGTGAAGGTCGCTGCCCCGCTGAGTGCGAATCCGCCCGTTCCGCGCTGCCCTGGAGTCCCCTCATGCTGACCCCCGGACCGCGCCGCCTCGCTCGCCTGGCCGTCGCTGCTGCCGCTATCACCAGCGCGGCCGGGCTGCCGCTGACCGTGGCCGGCCCGGCCAGCGCCGACCAGGCGCGGCAACGCCAGCAGTGGGTGCTGAACGCCCTCGACGTGTCCGCCGCCTGGAAGACCACCCAGGGACAGGGCGTCACCGTCGCGGTGATCGACAGCGGTGTCGACCCGGCCGTGTCCGACCTGACCGGCCAGGTCACCACGGGCCCGGACTACACCGGCGTGCACACGCCGTCGTCGAACCCGAACTGGGGCTCGCACGGCACCTGGATGGCCTCGCTGATCGCCGGTCACGGCCATGGGCCCGGTGACCGGAATGGGGTCCTCGGCGTGGCACCGAAGGCTCACATCCTGTCGGTGCGGGTGATCACCGACCGGACCGATCCCGGGTACGCCGCCTACCAGGCCGAGCCCGCGTGGCGGGGTCAGCGCGAGCTGGCCAGCGCGATCAAGTACGCGGTCCAGCACCACGCGGGCGTAATCAGCATGTCGCTGGGCTACGACGCGCCCAGCGGCTCGGTGCGGGCCGCGCTGCAGTACGCGCTGCGCCGCGACGTGGTCGTGGTGGCGTCGTCGGGGAACTCGGGGACGCCACACTCGCCGCAGCAGCACGGCGCGGCGCCCTACTCGTTCCCGGCCGACTACCCCGGTGTGGTGGGCGTCGCGGCCGTGAATAAGGCCGGCCAGGCCGCGTACTTCTCCAGCGAGAACTTGTCCGTGGAGGTCGCGGCGCCGGGCGTGAACGTCCCGGCCCAGGGCCGCGGCAGCAGGTACTGGGTGGTCAGCGGAACCAGCCCGGCCTGCGCCCTGACCGCTGGCGTTGCCGCGCTGGTGCGGTCCAAGTACCCGAAGCTCAGCGCCATCCAGGTCAGGGAAGCGATCATCAGTTCCAGCACGCACCGGCCGAAGGGCGGTTACGACGACCACGTCGGGTTCGGCACGGTAGACGCGGCGGCCGCCCTGCGGGCCGCCTCCCAGCTGGGCCGCGAGGCGCCAGCCGGCCAGACTCGGGCCGGGCGACGGGCCGCGGCCGGAAGCTTCGGCGGCGGGCAGTCTGGCGTGGTCGCGTTCCCGGTCCGTGCTGACGGCCGGAACCGGCTCTACCTGCTGCTCGGCCTCGGCGCGGTCAGCCTGCTGGTGCTGCTCCTGGCCCTGTGGCGGCTCGTGCGGCGGCGCCCTCCCGGGACGTGGGCCAGGCGCGCCGTCGTGCCGGGTCCGGCCGGGCCGGGTCCCGGCGCGGGCCACGGTCCGGACTTCGGCCCGGCCGGGCCTGACGTGCGGTACCCGACTCAGATCTTCCCGGCCCAGCCGTTCCGGCAGGGCCGTCCCGCGCCCGGCACCGTCGGGTCGGCTGCCCAGGGCTACCCGGCGGCTGGCTATCCGGAGCAGCCGGGGGGCTATCCGGGGCAGCCGGGAGATTTTCCGGGGCAGCCGGCCGATTTTCCGGGGCAGCCGGGCGGTCCTGGCGCGCCCGTGCAGGCAGGGCCGGGCATGTCGCCGGCCGGCAGTCTCGGGGCTGGCCCTGCGGCTGGCCCTGGGGCTGGCCCAGGGGGTGCGCCCGCGGCCGGACCCGGGACCGGACCCGCGGATGGCGCGGGCGGGTTCGGGGCAGGCGCGGGATACCCGGCCGCCGGGTACGCGAGCCAGGGATATCCCGGTCCCGGGTATCCGGGTCCTGGATATTCCGGTGCGGGGTTTGGTGGCCAGGGGGATCCGGAGTCCGGATCTCCGGAGCCCGGCTATCAAGGTGATGGGTCCGGTGCCGGGTATCCGGGCCCGGGGTACGCCGGCGCTGGCTGGCAGGGTGCCGGCTGGCAGGGTGCCGGCTGGCAGGGTGCTGGCGCTCAGGCTGCTGGCCCTGAGGGTGCTGGTCGTCAGGCTGCTGGTCCTCAGCCTGCTGGTCCTCGGGGGGCCGGACCGGAACCCGGCTATCAGGAGCCTGCCTATCCGGCTGCCGGTTATCCGACCCAGGCCCCGGCGGCTGGATATCCGGGCCAGACCCCGGCGGCGGCCGGCTATCCGGGCCAGGCCCCGGCGGCTGGCCGTCCGGGAGACGGCTCGGTCCCGCCCGGGGTGACTGCGGCGCCGCCGGGACAGTGGGGCCAGCCTGAACACGGTTTCCACCCGCAGCTTCCGCCTGGTCAGGTGCATCCGGGCCTGGCGGGCCCGACGGAACTGCTGCCAGACACGCGGCCGCCCGACGTGGGTCAGTCCGTTGCGGGCCAGTCCGTTGCGGGTCAGTCCGCGTCGGCCCCGGCTGGTGGGTTGCAACCTGGTGGGTTGCAGTCTGGGATGACGCAATCTGGGATTACGCAGCCTGGGGCGGTGCGGCCGGGATTGGCGCAGCCCGTGCCCGGGGTGATCGACTTCGGGCTCGGCGGCCCGCCGGTGATGGACCAGATCGTGGCCTCGCGGAAGACGTCCGAAGATTCCGATGACTGGGCGTTCGAGCAGGACGACGGGACCAGGACATCGGCAGCTGACCTGCCGCGCGGCCCGGAACCGCGGTCGGGACCCGCTTCCTCGTTCTCGCCCCCTCCGGCCTCATCCGTCACGCAGGCACCGCCGACATCCTCGCCGTCTGCCCTGAGCAAGCCTCCGCAGTCGGACATGGACCGGTGGCTGGCCGATCCGCTGACCAGCCCGCGGATACCGGACTCGGTCCTGCGCGGCCCGGATTCATGGCGGGCTAGCCGGCTAGGCGACCGCCTTGGCCGCACCGATATGACCAGGCCGTTCAGGTCGCCAGGGGCGCGACCAGGCCAGCCAGCGGACTCCGGGCCAGGTCTTTCGCCCGCAGACGCGGGGTCGGCAAAGGCAGCGTCTCCGGGAGCAGCGGCGGCTGAGGTAGCGGCGGCTGAGGTAGCGGCGGCCGAGGTAGCGGCGGCTGAGGTAGCGGCGGCTGAGGTAGCGGCGGCTGAGGTAGCAGCGGCGGGGGCGGTTCCGGCTGCGCCCCGGCCGGGTGCGCCCCAGCCGGGTGCGTCTGGGTCTGTCGCGCCCGGGTCAGTTGCGCCCGGGTCTGTTCCGCCCGGGTCTGTTGCGCCGGAGTCTGTTGCGCCGGAGTCTGTTGCGCCCGAGTATTTTGCGCCCGGTGCGGATGCGTCCAGCCCGGTTGCGCCCAGTTCGGTAGCGCCTCGATCGGCGGACGCCGGCCCGGCCGCAGCGGGCACCATCGGCGAAGGGTCCGCGGAATCGCAGTCGCCGCGCGGGCCGGCTCAGCTCGGCCGCCCCGATATGTCGCCGCCCCGGCGGTCCGGACTACCTCGCCGGGCTCCCGGCGCTCAGGGCATCGGGCCTGCCGACCGGGCCGCTCCCGGCCAGCCTGGCCGTGGAGACCAGACCCAGGCAGATCCGGCCGGCCCAGAGTCGGCCGGTCAGGGCTCGCCGCAGCCGGCCGGGCCGCCGGCCCGCTCGCTATTCGAGCCGCTGCACCCCACTGCGGGCGGCCAGGACCAGCAGGTATCAGGGGCCCCTGGCGGGGACTGGAGGGCGCGGACGTCGCCGCAGCCGGCGACCTTCCGCCGCTGGGACCCGGCCGACGGCGGCCCGCCACCGGTCACGCCTGGTCAGGAATCCGGATCTGGCGCATCACCCGGAACGCTGGCCGCCGCGGCCGCCGCGGCCAGCCGGGCGGCCGACACCGCCGTGTGGGGGCGCCGGACCGGCAACGGTGGTGCGTCGGTTCCCGGGGCCCGCGGCGCCTCCGGGCCAGCGGCCCCGGCATCGGGAGCAGG
>JBPCKO010000434.1:0-18794 GCA_051004215.1 Streptosporangiaceae bacterium
GCCGTGACCAGGGCGCGGCGGCGGCGGACGGTGACGGCTGCGCTGGCGATGCCGTCGACTCCGGTAGCCGCACCGCGCAGGGTGCCGGCCAGGCCGCTGCGGGTGACCGCGGCATCGGTGGCCTCGCCGGACCGGAGCCGCAGCCGGCTGACGCGCGGCGGCCGCAGCTCGGCTGCCACTATGAGCGCGCCGATGACGATCAGGACGACCGACCATATCTTGATGACCAGGGCATTCCAGGAGGTCTGGCCCGCCCATCGGTACCAGGCGTGCCAGGGCACGACGACGGGGCCGCCGTGCACGGCGTAGGCGACGACCTCGATGACGAGAATGACGCTGGCCCCGGCCAGGGCCACGGCGAGGACGAGGGCCAGCGGGCGGTTCAGCAGACGCATGCGGGATTCCTCCTTACCGGACTCTGGGGGGCGGGACGATGTCGGTGGCCAGGTCGGCGACGACGATGTGGACCTCGTCGACGTCCAGCCCGGTTAGTTCCCTGACGCGGCTGCGGACGTGGTCGCGGACCCGGGCGGCGACATCGGGGACCGACGCTGGCCAGCGGACGCTGATCTCCAGCGTCACAAACGCCTTGGACCCGTCGACCTGCACCGTTGTCTTCGGCAGCGCGTCCAGATCCGTGCCGCGCAACCCGAGGTGACCGGCGCCGGGCAAGGGGCGGCCTAGCATCCGGGCGGCGGCCGCGCCGGCGTCCGGGTTCTCCGCCGCTGCCCGGGCCGCGATCTTGGTGACCACGCCATCGGCGATGCGGATCACGCCCAGTTCGGTGCGCCCGCCGGGGCCGAGCTCGGCTGTCGCGACGCGCGCGAGCTCGGCGGGGGCGGTCACCGGCCGCCGCGGCTGCGGGACAGCCACCCGGCCAGGTCGGTGTCCCCTTCGAGGACCCGCGCGATGCCATAGCCGATCGCGCCGAGCAGGGCCACGATCAGCATGTCCCCGAAATTCCCGAAGACCAGGGCCAGGCCCAGGATGAGGCCGGTGACGGTGCCAAGCGCAGTACGGTTCATATCTCACATCCAGACTGGGAAGCGGCAGGCACCCGGCCGGCGGCCGTGTCCGGGTCGTCAATGTCAGCGATCACCACGTTGACGGGGCGGCCGGTGACCGGGGCCAGGGCGGCCCTGATCTGTGCGGCCAGGCCGGCCGCCGGGATGCCCCACCGGGAGCGGACCTGCACCGTCACCCGGTCGGCGGTGGCGACCACGCCGGCCACCCGCCGGCCCGGCAGGTAGGTAGCGACCTCGCCGAACCGGCCGCCGTCAAGGCCGGACACCCCCGGGCATCTCCGCACGGTCTCCGCGACGGCGTCGACGTCAACGCCGTCGGTCGCCGCTGGGATCGGGAGGCGATGCCGGGCGGGGCCGGGGCGGGTCGGGTCGGTCATGACACCCGCGACGGGGCCGTGTCCTCGCTGTCGCCGTCGCTGCCAGCCAGGTAGACGTCGTCGACGGCGATGTTGACCTCGACGACCCGCAGCCCGGTCATCCGTTCCACGGCCTGCTTGACGTTGCGCTGGATGCTGCGTCCGAGTTCGGCGATGCTGACGCCGTATTCGACCACGATGTCCAGGTCGATCGCGGCCTCGGTCTCGCCGACCTCGACACCTACGCCCTGGGCGACGTTCGGGCCTGAGCTGCCCGGGATCCGCTCGCGCAGCGTGCCGAACGTCCGGGTCCCGCTGGTGCCCATCGCGTGGACCCCGCTCATCTCCCGGCAGGCCTTCCCGGCGATCTTCTGCACGACGGTGTCGGCGACGGTGATCTGCCCGTCGCCGGCGGCCAGCCGGTCCCGGGTGGCCGGGCTGGCGTTCGTGCTCGCGGCGGCCGGGGCTTCTGCCCCGGTGCTGGCTGCCTTGGGCTGGGTCATCATGCGCTCCTTTGGTAGGGGACCTGCCAGGATGCAGGCATCTTTCCTGTACGGGCCGGTCATAGGACGCGATCGCGATTCACGTCTGATAGTGAGACACGGCGGCGCGGAAAAGATCGCACCTGACTCCGCGGTGCTGCGGCCGCGCTCACCGCGGGCGGGCCCGGCGGGCCGGGGTTCGGGCCCGGCATCGTGGGAAGCTGCCACGGCAGCGAAGGGCGCGAGTTGATGGCAGGCGGGCATGCAGGCAGGGCAGGGGGCGGAGGATGCCTATCTGGTTGCCCGCGCTCAGGACGGTTACCTCGATGCTTTCGAGCTTCTGGTGCAGCGGCACGGCGCGGTGGCTTACCGGGTCGCGCTGCGGCTGGCTGGCAACCACCACGACGCCCAGGACATCGCCCAGGAGGCCCTGACCGCGGCGTGGGAGAACCTGGACCGGCTTAGGGACGGCTCGTCCTTCCCGGGCTGGCTGTACCGGATCGTGACCCGGCGGGCCCTGAACACCATCACCCGCGGCCGGCTTCCCGGTTCCGGCGACCTCCTCGACGCCATCCCCGACCCGGCCAGCGACCCCGCCGGGCAGGCCGAGCAGGCCCTCGCCGCGGACGCGGTCACCCGGGCCCTGGCCGCGCTGCCTCTCCCGCAGCGGACCGTCGTGGTCCTGCACCATCTGGAGGGACTGTCTTACGCTGAGGTAGCCAGCGTCACCCGCAGCACCATCCCGGCCGTGCGCAGTCACCTGTTCCGGGCCAGGCGCGCACTGGGAACAGAGCTGGCGGAGTGGAGGTGAGCGGCACATGAGCGAACCGGCCGCACCCGGCCAGGCGGCCCGGGACCTGCTGCGCCTTCCGGCGCTGCCCTGCGGGGCCGATGTCGACCTGCTGCTCGAGCAGGCCGCCGACGGCCGCTCGGGCGACCTGGATGCCCATCAGCGGGACTGCGTGCACTGCCAGGCCGCCCTGGCCGAACTCGCCGCGCTGTGGGCGCCCGTCGCCGACCTTGCCGCCGCGCCGGTGCGCGCCCCGCAGGGCCTGACCGCCACGGTGATGAGCCAGGTCCGGGCCGTGGCCACCGACGTGTGGTGCACCCTGCAGGTCACCGGAGACGGCGCCATCCGCATCGCCGCCCGCATCGTCGCCGCGATGGCCCGCGACACCGCCCGCCAGGTCCCCGGGGTCCGCATTGCCCTCGGCCGGAGCACCCAGGACCGCCTCGCCGCGATCGCCGAGCGCGCGACGCTCCGGCACCGCCACCCCCACGCGGCCGTCGGAGTCCTCGGCCGCACGGCCGCCGTGGACCTCGCCGTCGCCGTCACCTACGGCGACCCCCTCCACGAAATCGCCCGCGCCATACAGCGGCACGTCATCAAGTCCCTGCGCGACAACCTCGGCCTGCAGTCCGTCACCGTCAACATCATCGTCGACGACATTCTCGACGAGGCCGGCCAGCCGGAAGCCGGCCAGCCGGAAGCCGCTCAGTCCGGGCCGGGAATCAGCCCAGCCCCAGCCCCGCCGGCGGACGGGCAGGGAACGGACGGCGCGGCCCGTGAGTGAGGCTGGCCGTCGCCGGGAGTTCATCCGGGCGCACCACCCCGACCTGGGCGGCGACCCGGACGCCTTCATCACCGGCCTCCGTTCCTTCAGCACCGAGCCCGGTCCGCTGCCCAAGGTAATCGTCGTCCGCCGCCGCAGCTGGCTCGCCCGCCTCGCCCGGGCGGCCGCCCAGCGGGCCCTGCGCCGTCGCCCGGCCCCGCGAGTTCGCTGAGCCACGCGCAGCCAGCCGCCGGCCGACCGGAAGGTCCGCCGCCTATCGCCGATCAGGCGCCGCCGTCCGGGCGAGCGAGCTGGTTGAGGGCATCCTGCGCAGCCGACCCGGCCGGGGCCGAGTAGGCGATAATCGTCTGCCCAGGATCAGCCGGAACCTCCAGAGCGTCGTACTCGAGCGTGAGGTGGCCGACCAGCGGGTGGCGGAACGGCTGGGTCCCGCTGCGGTAGTAGCGGACGTCGTGACCGCGCCAGCGCACCCGGAACTCGTCGCTGCTGGCGTCGAGCTCACCGATCAGGTCAGTGAGGACCCGGTCCGGGTTGCGGGCGGCCTGCGCCCGGAGACTGCCGACGGCGTCCTGCGCGATGCGGTCCCAGTCGCCATAGAACTCGGCCGACCGGGGATCGAGGAAGACGAACCGGGCGAGGTTGACCGGCCGGGCCGGGCCGAGGAACGCCGGGGAGTACAGCAAGTATCCGAGGTGGTTGGCCGACAGGATGTCGAGCCGCGCGTTGCGGACGAACGCGGCGACGCCGGTCATGGCGTCGATCAGCCGCTGCACGCTCGGCCGGACCTGATCGCCGCCGGTCCCGTGGTGCCCACCGCGTTGGCTGGCCTTCGCGGTGGGCACGAGATCGAGCAGGTGCGCGTGTTCGACGTCGTCGAGTTGCAGCGCCCGCGCCAGCGCGTGGAGTACCTCGTCGGAGACGCCGCCGACGCTGCCCCGCTCGATGCGCGTGTAGTACTCGATCGAGATGCCGGCGAGGAGGGCAACCTCTTCGCGCCGCAGGCCAGGAACACGGCGGTGCGAACCGTAGTCCGGCAAGCCGGCCCGGCGGGGCGTGATCTTCGCCCGGCGGGTCGTCAGGAACTGGCCGAGCTCACGGCGGGCGGTCGGGCCGGGGCTCACCCAGCCGAGCCTAGCGAGCGCCGCCGCCCGGAGGGTGGTCCTGCCGGTACCCCTATCGGCCGGGCCTGTATGCGGCCGGTGATCCCTGATGGAGTGAACGTGTTCGCCGCGAAGCGCCGGCCGCGGCCGCCGCCGCGGGCCAGCACCATCTTCGGAGACACTGTCATGACCGCTCTTGCCCCGGCCGCGCCGTTGACCACCCGGCTGGGCCGGCCGCGCCATGCCACCGCGACGCTCGCGGCGGCGGTTGTCGGGTTCTTCGTGGTCACGCTGGACGCGGTGGTCGTCAACGTCGCCTTGCCCTCGATCCGGGCCGACCTCGGCGGCGGCATCACCGGCCTGCAGTGGGTGGTCGACGGCTACACGCTGCTGTTCGCCGCGCTGCTGCTGTCGGCGGGAGCGCTCTCGGACCGGGTCGGTGCCCGCCGTGCATTCGGCGCCGGCATCGGGCTGTTCGCCCTCGCGTCCGCCGGGTGCGGGCTCGCTCCGACGATCGGCGCGCTGATCGCGGCCAGGGTCGTGCAGGGTGCCGCCGCGGCGGTGATCATGCCGTCGTCGATGGCCCTGATCGGGCAGGCTACCCCGATCCGGTCAGGCGGGCCCGCGCCGTGGCCGTGTGGGCGATGGGCGGCGCGATCGCCTCCTCCTGCGGTCCCGTCCTCGGCGGCGCGCTGACCCTGGTCATGTGGCGCGCGATCTTCTACATCAACGTCCCGGCCGCAGTGATCGCGCTGATGCTGCTGGCCAGGACGGGGCGCTCACCGCACCGCAAGGTCGCGTTCGACACCGTCGGCCAGGTGACGGCGGTGGTCGCGATGGGCGGCCTCACCTACGCCGCGATCGAGGCCGGCGCGGCGGGCCTGACCGATGCGCGGGTCGTGATCGCGTTCAGCGTGGCCGCCGCCGCCTTCGCCGTGTTCCTGCTGTCGCAGGCGCAGGGGGCCCACCCGATGATGCCGCTAGAGCTGTTCCGCAATAAAAATGTGTCCATCGCGGTCGCGGTCGGGTTCGCGTTCGTCGTCGGCTACTACGGGCTGCCGTTCGTGATGAGCCTGTACCTGCAGCAGCAGCGCGGGCTGTCCGCGCTCGGGGCCGGGCTCGCGTTCTTGCCGATGATGCTGACCGGCCTGGCGCTTACCCCGTTCAGCGCGCGAATCGCCGAGCGGGCCGGAGTCCGGCTGGTGGTGTGCGGCGGGCTCGCCCTGATGACGATCGGGCATGCGCACTCGATTGGCCAGGCGCTCTACGTGACCGAAGGCGAAGGGCTGGTCCAGGCCCGCGGCCAGGCCGCCATCAGGATCCGTCCCGGTGACGTCGTCGACGTTGCCGGAAGCGAGTGGCACTGGCACGGCGCCGCCCCCGATCACCTCATGACCCACTTGTCCCTGACCGAGGGCGAGACCGAATGGGGCGACCACGTCACCGACGCCGAGTACGAAGGCCCCTGAGCGGCTTTGGCCGACGGCCTCGGACGACCGGGCGCCCGAAGCTCGCGCACGCGGATCGCCCTTACTTGGCGGTGATCACGACCTTAGTTACGCGCAGTACGCCATCCTGTCGAGGCTGTCCGAGGTGCCCGGGCGCGTCTTGCATATGAAGGCGCTGGCCAGGATGACCTCGACGTCGCCGAGCAGGCTCTCGCACGCCGTGAGCCGGCTGGAGGAACGTGGCTGGGTCGAACGCAGCCGGTGCCCGGCCAGCCAGCGGGCAGTGCACGCCATGCTGACCGATGCGGGTTACCAGTTCGTGGTCTCCGCGGCGCCCGGGCACGTGGCTGAGGTACGCCGCCTGCTGTTCGATCGCCTGAGCCGCGAGCAGGTTCTCCAGCTCACGGCGGTGACCAGCACCGCCCTCGGGGCCCTCGCGGACGAGGGATACGAGATCCCGGCCAAGCCCGGCGATGTCGGCCCAAGCCCGGCCGGGCTGGAATAAGCTGGCCGGCGAAGGTGTTGCCGCTTGTAGTTGCTATCGACGTTTGCGATCGTGAAGGCGCCCGCACTTTCGTCAAGGGCGCCTTGCCTTCTGGCTGTGGATCCTCACTTCCGGTGGCGGGCAACCAGCAGCTGGTCTGTGCGAAGTGCGCGGATCTTTGTAGCTCGTCTTAGAAGGAGACAGCAGATGGCTCGTGGCACCGTGAAGTGGTTCAACCCAGAAAAGGGCTTTGGTTTCATCGCCCCCGACGATGGCGGCGCCGACGTGTTCGTGCACCACTCCGCGATCGACATGGGCGGTTACCGGACCCTGGAGGAGAACCAGAAGGTGGAGTACACCACCCGCCAGGGCCCCAAGGGCCCGCAGGCGGACCAGGTTCACTCGGCCTGACGGTGGCGCGCGTACGGCGGGCTCGTTGCGGGCCCGCCGTACGCACTTGCATGCCCTGAGCCGCCCGGGCTAGGCGGCGCTATTGAGCGCGCGCTCCTGAGGCCGCAGCGGCCTTCCGGCCCCGGAGGCGCACAGCCCGCCGCAGGCGCACAGCCTGCCGCAGGAAGAGGGCCCGCGTGAGCGTCGACGCGACAAGACCAGCAGAACACGTCCCAGCGGTCGCCGAGGATACGCTGACCGCTGCGGCGGGCAGCGAGTATGCCCAGCTTTCCCGCGTCGTGCGGGCGGCCGGCCTGCTCCGGCGGCGCAAGGGTTACTACCGGGTCAAGATCGCCGTGAACCTGCTCCTCCTTGCGGGCGGGTGGGCGTTGTTCGCCCTGATCGGCCGCTCCTGGTGGCAATTGCTGATCGCCGTGTTCCTCGCGGTGATGTTCACTCAGACGGGGTTCATCGGCCACGACGCCGGTCATCGCCAGATCTCTGGCTCGAAGCGGGCCGATGACCTGATCGGCCGGATCCACGGAAACTTGCTGATCGGGCTCAGCTACGGCTGGTGGACGGCCAAGCACAACCGGCATCACGCCCGGCCCAACCAGGTCGGCCGCGATCCCGACATCGGCGGCCGGGCCATCGCCTTCACCGACGGCCAGGTACAGGCCCGCCGCGGAATAGGCCGCTGGCTGGCCCGGCACCAGGCCTGGCTCTTCTTCCCCATGCTGGCGCTGGAAGCCATCCACCTGCATGTCGCCGGGGTCCGCGCGCTGATGGCGCGGCGTGGCCGGGCCGTGAAGCTGACCGAGGCCGGACTGCTCGGAGCTCACATTGTCGGCTACCTGACCGCCGTGTTCCTCGTTCTCTCGCCGGTCCAGGCGGTCGCCTTCTTGCTGGTGCAGCAGGGCCTGTTCGGTGTCTACCTGGGATGCTCGTTCGCCCCCAACCACAAGGGCATGCCGGTACTGGGCGAGGACGACAACCTGGATTTCCTGCGCCGCCAGGTCTTGACGTCCCGCAACATCCGCGGCGGCTGGCTCACCGACTTCGTCCTCGGCGGCCTCAACTACCAGATCGAGCACCACCTGTTCCCCTCCATGCCGCGGCCGAGCCTGCGCCACGCTCAGGCGCCCGTACGGGCGTTCTGTGCCGAACGCGGGATCGCCTATCGCGAAACGGGATTCATCGGCTCCTACGCTCAGGTGCTGCGGCACCTGAACATGGTCGGCGGGTCGCTGCGGCCCGACCTGGAGTACTGAACCTCCCGCCCGCTGGCCGCTAGACGCGAGCCGGAAGGTCCCCGGCCTGCTCGGCGGTGACGGCCCAGCTGGCCAGGAGGCTGAGGTTGTCGGCGGCGGCGGGTGGCGGAGCCTCTTGTGGCCCGTGCGGTGGAAGCGGACGTTGTGGGCGGCCCACCGGGTGCGGAATTCCTCGCTGCGGGTGGAAAGCTCGCCGATCAGCTCGATGAGGTGCCGGTCGTGCGGGTCGCGGCCCGCCTCGGACCTGAGCATGGCGGCGATGTCGTCGGCGGCGCGTTCCCAGTCGGCAAAGAACTCGCGCGACGCCGGGTCGAGGAACACGAAGCGCGCGTTGTTGGCGGGCCTGCGGGGGTCGGCGAGGACCGGGGCGTAGAGCGCGCGGGCGAGGCAGTTGGCGGCCAGCATGTCGGGCCGGGCGTTACGCACCCAGGCGGGCGCGCCGGTGACCGCGTCGAGGATCTGCTGGATGCCCACGGTCAGGCCGGATGGCTTGGTCCGCCGTTGCCGGGGCCGGACCGGCTGGGCGGCGCGGGCGAGATCGAACAGGTGGGCGCGCTCGGCCTCGTCGAGCTGAAGCGCGCTCGCGACCCCGTCCAGGACGGCATCGGAGGCGCCGGTCAGCTTCCCGCGTTCCATCCGGACGTAGTAGTCGATGCTCACCCCGGCGAGCAGCGCAACCTCTTCCCGCCGCAGGCCCTTGACCCGGCGGTTCGCGCCCCCGTAGGCGGGCAGCCCGGCCTGGGCGGGCGAGATCCGCTCGCGCCGCGAGAGGAGAAACTCACGGACCTGGGCTCGGTTATCCATGCTCACCACGGTAAGCGCGGCCGCGGCCGGCTGGGAGGTACTGGCGTTACCTGGACGCATCGCTGCTCCTGGCCGGCTGAGCGGCGCCTGCTACGTGCCGAACATGAGCCGGAACCGCCCGGCCGGGGCATGGTCTGCCTGGCCGGGTAACGAGCTTCGGGCCGGCGCCCGAATCGGTGCCCGCGGGCGTAGCCTCGCACTGTGCTCTTCAGCCAGGAGTTGCGCGACGACGTGCTGGCCGGTGACATCACCGTGTCCTTCCGGCTGTGGAAGCGGCCGAAGGTGAAGCCCGGCGGCCGGTACCCGGTCGGCCCGGGCTCGGGCCTGATCCAGGTGGACTCCGTCGAGGTGATCCCGTTCGCCGACATCACCGACGCCGACGTCGGCCGGGCCGGGGAGCCGGACCGGGAAACGCTGCGCCACCGGGCCGCCCATGCGGGACCGATCGACGACAGCACGCTGCTGTACCGGGTGGAGTTCCACCGCATCTAGGCCTCATCAAGCACGGCAGACCGGGGGACAGGCGTGGGCCGGAACACCTCTCGCGCGACCGGCCTGCCGCAGTTGCGCGGTCAGCCGTTCGTGACCGACGGCGGGATCGAGACCGACCTGATCTTCAACCGCGGCGCCGAGTTGCGGGAGTTCGCCGCCTTCCCGCTCGTCGAGGATGCGGCCGGGACGCGGCTGCTGACCGCCTACTTCGACGAGTATGCCGCGATCGCCGCCGACGCCGGGGCCGGCCTGCTGCTGGAGTCCCCGACCTGGCGGGCGAGCGCCGACTGGGGCGCCCGGCTGGGTTACTCGGCGGCCGGCCTGCGGCGGGCCAACGCCCGCGCCATCGTCCTGCTGCACGGCCTGCGGGAGCGCTACCAGCAGCAGGCCGGCCACGTTCTCATCAGCGGCCAGGTCGGCCCGCGGGATCCTGGCCAGCAGCGCGACCCGGCCGACCCCGATGCGGCGGCCGAATATCACCGGCCTCAGCTCGAGGTCCTCGCCGCCGAGGGCGTCGACCTCGCCTGCGCGATGACGATCAGCAACTGCGCGGAGGCGGTCGGCATCACCCGGGCCGGGCACGACGCTGGCCTGCCGGTCGCGATCTCCTTCACGGTGGAAACCGACGGCGGCCTGGCCGGCGGCACCTCGCTGGCCGCGGCGATCGCCGCGGTCGACGTGGCGGCCCGGCCGGAGTACTTCATGATCAACTGCGCTCACCCGAGCCACATCGAGCCCGCGTTGGCCGGGGCGGGCGTAGCGGGTCAGCCGACGGAGCCGACGGAGCCGACGACGCCGGGGGTCTGGACGGACCGCATTCTCGGCGTCCGGTATAACGCGTCCGGGCGCAGCCACGCCGAGCTCGACGAGGCCGCTGACCTCGATCGCGGTGACCCGGACGAGCTGGCGGCCGGGCACGCCAGGCTGGCGCCGCTGCTGCCGCGCCTGGCCGTCCTCGGCGGCTGCTGCGGCACCGACGCCACTCACGTCAGGCGCCTCTGGCGGCCTGGCGACATCAAATCGGCGACTTTTCGGCGATCATGACTAATTAATCACCGATCAAATTAGCTTCCGGGTTATTCGGCCGGGCCATCGTCGAGGCAAGGCCGACGGCGCCGTTCAGCGGCTCTACGGGCCAGCTCAGGATCACCCGCGAGGCCGCCCGGGCGCCAGTCAGAGCGGCCAGGAAGGCGGTCCTGGCGGCCGGGCTCGTCCAGACGCCGCCGGCGAGCGCAATTCGCACCTCAGCGCCGGGGCGCAGGTGCCGCTCGATGTGGCCCGCCGTGGTCGCGCCGAGCGCGCCCATCTCGGCGCTCAGTGTCGCCGCGGCCCAGTCCGAGCCGCTGGCCGCGGCTCCGGTCAGGGCGGGCGCCGCCCGGGCCAGCAGCGCGGCCGGGTTCGCGCTGGCGGCCAGCGCCCTGACGATCTGCCGCCAGTCGGTCAGGCCCAGGCAGTCCCCGACCAGGCCGGCGATGGCGGGATCGGACTCGGAGTCGTCGCAGAACCACTCCAGCACCGCCTGCCCGAGCCGGGCCGCCGAGCCGCGGTCACCCAGGATCCAGCCGCGGCCACCGCTGACGTCGTGTCCGCCGTCGGGCGCCAGGCTGCAGACGGCGGAGCCGGTGCCGGCGATCACGACGGCGTCCGTGCCCTCGGGCGCAGCCAGCCAGGCCCCGGCATAGTCCGGGACAACGCAGATCGCCGCCGCCGGGAACAGGTCCGCCAGCAACCCGGAGATCTGCTCGCGCTGCGGCGTGCCGCCCGCGCCCGAGACGCAGGCCGCTATCCGGGCCGGCTCGGGACACCCGGCCAGGGCCGCCCGGTAGCTCGCCGTCAGCACGTCCGCGGTGGCGGCCAGCGGATTGCCGGGGCCGCCGTGGCCCTCGAAGACCACCCGGCCGGCGGCCACCGCGCGGGCGCGGGTCGCCGACCCGCCGGCATCGATGCCGACCGCTACCTGGCCAGTCGCGATGGCCTCGCTCACATCAGCCGCCTTTCCGGGATCGGGTTCGGTCCTGCGACCGAGCAGCCTCCGGGCAGTCTGGCAGGGACCGACTCCCGCCGTCCGCGGCCGTCGCCCGAAACTTGACGGTCTCTATTTACTGAGTCCCTCCAGATTCGATAGGGTCGGATTCATGCTTGCCGACCCGGCCAACCTGCTCCGCCAGCGCGGCTACCGCGTAACCGGCCAGCGCCTGGCCGTCATGCGGGCCGTGTCGGCGCAGCCGCACCTGACCGCTGACGCCGTGGCCGAGACCGTGCGGGCCGAGCTGGGCGCGATCTCGCTCCAGGCGGTCTACGACGTGCTCGGCGTCCTGGTCGGCGTTGGCCTGATCCGGCGCATCCAGCCGGCCGGCTCGCCGGCCCGCTTCGAGGCCCGGGTCAGCGACAACCATCACCACGCGATCTGCCGCTCCTGCGGCCGCACGGCCGACGTCGACTGCGCGGTCGGGCTGGCGCCGTGCCTGACGGCCGCCGACGACAAGGGCTTCGCGATCGACGAGGCCGAGGTCATCTACTGGGGCCGCTGCCCGGAGTGCCAGTCCAGCGGCTGATCACGCCATCGCTTCACATGCACCGACATGGCAGTACCGCAGCCAGAGAGGGACCGCAATGACCGACGAGAGCAAGCGCCCGGTAGCGAACACGACCGTGCTCAGGATGAACCGCGACTGGTGGCCGAACCAGCTTGACCTCAGGGCGCTCGCGCTCAACCCGTCCGAGGCCAGTCCGATGGGCGATGACTTCAGCTACGCGCAGGCGTTCAAGACCCTCGACCTCGAGGCGGTCAAGCGCGACGTCGAGACCGTCATGACCACCTCCCAGCCTTGGTGGCCGGCCGACTACGGGCACTACGGCCCGCTGTTCATCCGGATGGCCTGGCACAGCGCGGGAACCTACCGCATCCAGGACGGCCGGGGCGGCGGCGGCAAGGGCACGCAGCGGTTCGCGCCGCTGAACAGCTGGCCGGACAACGCGAACCTTGATAAGGCCAGGCGGCTGCTCTGGCCGGTCAAGCAGAAGTACGGCCGCAAGCTGTCCTGGGCCGACCTGATTATCCTGGCCGGCAACTGCGCGCTCGAGTCGATGGGCTTCACGACCTTCGGCTTCGGCGGCGGCCGCGAAGACGTATGGGAGCCAGAGGACATCAACTGGGGACAGGAAGGTACCTGGCTCGGGGATGGCCGCTACACCGGCGACCGGCAGCTCGCCAACCCGCTGGCCGCCGTCCAGATGGGCCTGATCTACGTCAACCCCGAGGGTCCGAACGGCAACCCTGACCCGCTCGCCGCCGCCCGCGACATCCGGGAGACGTTCCGCCGGATGGCCATGAACGACGAGGAGACGGTCGCGCTGATCGCCGGCGGCCACACCTTCGGCAAGACCCACGGCGCGGCGGTCCCCGATGATCACATCGGCGCCGAGCCTGAGGGCGCGCCGCTGCAGGAGATGGGCCTGGGCTGGGCGAACAGCTTCGGCACCGGCATGGGCGACGACGCCATCACCAGCGGGCTCGAGGGTGCCTGGACGCCCTCGCCGGTCACCTGGGACAACAGTTTCTTCGAGACCCTGTTCGGCTACGAATGGGAGCTGGTGAAGAGCCCGGCCGGCGCCTGGCAGTGGATCCCGACGGATGCGGCCGCGAAGGGCACCGTGCCCGACCCGCACGATCCTTCGAGGTCGCACACGCCGGTGATGCTGACGACCGACCTCGCCCTGCGGGTCGACCCGGCGTACGAGCCGATCTCCCGGCGGTTCTTCGAGAACCGGCTGGAGTTCGCCGACGCATTCGCCAGGGCCTGGTTCAAGCTGACCCACCGCGACATGGGACCGATCGCCCGGTACCTCGGTCCGCTGGTCCCGGCCGAGCAGCTGATCTGGCAGGACCCGGTGCCCGCGGTCACCCACGAGCTGATCGGGCCGGACGACATCGCGGCGCTGAAGCAGCAGATCCTCGCCTCCGGCCTGTCGGTCTCCCAGCTGGTCTCGGCCGCGTGGGCGTCGGCGTCCACCTTCCGCGGCACCGACAAGCGGGGCGGCGCCAACGGCGCCCGGATCCGGCTCGCCCCGCAGACCGGATGGGAGGTCAACAACCCGGCTCAGCTCACGGCCGTGCTGGCTACCCTGGAGGGGATCCAGGGTCAGTTCAACGGCCCGGCGGGCTCGAAGCAGGTTTCGCTGGCCGACCTGATCGTGCTCGGCGGCTGCGCGGCCGTCGAGCAGGCCGCGAGGAACGCCGGTCACGACGTGGCGGTTCCGTTCACGCCAGGGCGCACGGACGCCTCGGCCGAGCAAACCGACACCGAGTCCTTCGCGATGCTGGAGCCGGCCGCCGACGGGTTCCGCAACTATCTCGGCAAGCTCGAGCCTCGGCTGGCCGAGCACACGCTGGTCGACCGGGCGGGCCTGCTGACGCTGAGCGCGCCCGAGATGACGGTGCTGTTCGGCGGGCTGCGGGTGCTGGGCACGAACTACGACCAGTCCAGCCTCGGCGTGCTGACCAGCCGGCCGGAGTCGCTGACCAGCGACTTCTTCGTGAACCTGCTCGACATGGGCACGGAGTGGCACGCAACCTCGGAGGCCGAGGACACCTTCGAGGCCCGGGACCGCGGGACCGGGGAGCTGAAGTGGACCGGGAGCCGGTTTGACCTGGTGTTCGGGGCCAATTCCATCCTCCGCGCGCTGTCCGAGGTCTACGCCAGCGCCGATGCGCAGGACAAGTTCGTCCGCGACTTCGTGGCCGCCTGGGCCAAGGTCATGAACCTGGACCGGTTCGACCTGGCCTGACCGGCCGGAGCTTGGGCCGTGAGTTCCCATGATCACGTGGAGTTGTTCGCACCATTTGCGAGCAACTCCACGTGATCCCAGTCCTGCTTGCTACAAGCGTAGTAATGGCGCTACGGTCGTACTATGGGTACGATTCCGGCTCGCGACCTTCGCAACCACACAGCCGAGATCTTGCGCCGGGTCGAGGCGGGCGAGGAAATCGAGGTGCTGCGCGACAACCGCCCCATCGCCAAGATCATCCCGTTGCCCTGGCGGCGGCGCTGGCTGCCCGCTGCCGAGGTGATCGGCGAACTCACGCTTCTCGGGCCCGACACGACGGGATCGGCCGCAGATCTGACTGAGGCACTAACGGATACGACCGACGATCTGCCATGGTGACAGCGCGCCGGGCGCTGGTCGATACTTCCATTTTCGTAGGGCTTGAGGTCCAGCGATTCCCGCCCGGCGCGATCGAGAACTTCGAATGGGGCATCTCCGCTATCACCCTAGGCGAGTTGCGCCTCGGTGTGCTCCAGGCGAGGGATCCAGAGGCCGCATCGCGGCGGTTGTCGACCTATCAGCTGGCGCAACGTTTTGAGGCGCTGCCGGTCGACGCACTGGTCTCGGACGCCTGGGCCCTTCTCGTATCCAAACTCCGGGCCAGCGGGCGCAAGGCGCCGCTGAACGACAGCTGGATCGCCGCTACGGCCATCGCCCACCAGATCCCGGTCCTCACGCAAGACAGCGACTATGACGACTTGCCCGATCTGGAGGTCATCAAGGTCGGCTCGGCTTAAGGAAGGCCAGCGGGTCAGTCCGTGGCCTGCCTCGCCGCGTCGAAGGGCGCCCGGTCGAAGATGAACCGGCTGTAGCTGATCTTGCCGTCGGTCACGGTGACGCACTCGGCGGCCGGCGCGCTCGGGACCGGCACGGTGCTGGTGTCGTACACGATGACCGCCGTGGTCTCGTCGCCGAACGCGGCGATCAGCTCAGACCCGGTCAGGATCTGCACGAACGGGCCCATGAACCCGCGGTACGCCTCGGCCCCTTCCAGGCGGCCGGCCGGAGCGTCGCAGAGGATGTCGTCGGCGATGTAACTCATCGCGGCCTCCAGGTCGTGACCGGTCCAGGCCCGGAAGTAGGCGAGCGCGATGCGCAGGGCCGGGCTGGTCGTCGTCTCGGTCATTGGGTGTCCTCTCATCGGTGCGTGCCGTTCCGGCGCGCGCTGGCAGTGCCGCCAGTTATGACACCGCCGCCCGGCCGATCGGAACGCTGCCGGCCGCATTTCTCCGCGCCTCGCCAAAGCGCGTCCGGCCGCGCGCCAGGCTGCGCTGGCTTGTCGGACCGGACTGCCATGCTGAGATGGTGGACACCGCCTTGCTGGAGCGCGCCCGCACCGGAGACGAAAGCGCCTTCGGCGAACTGGTCGGCCCGCACCGGCGCGAGCTGCAGGTGCACTGCTACCGGATGCTGGGCTCGCTCACCGACGCCGAGGACATGCTCCAGGAGACCCTGCTGTCGGCCTGGCGCGGCCTGCCCGGGTTCGAGGGCCGGTCCTCGGTACGGTCCTGGCTGTACCGGATCGCGACCAACCAGTGCCTGAACGCCAGGCGGGCGGCCGGCCGCCGGATCCCGGCCGAGCCGGTGCCGCCGTTCCAGCCGCCCGAGCCGACCAATCGCGGTGAGATCACCTGGCTGCAGCCCTACCCGGATGACCTGCTGGACGGCGTTCCGCACGTCGGCCCCGGCCCGGCGGCCCGGTACCAGGCCAGAGAGGCGGTCGAGCTGGCGTTCGTGGCCGGAATGCAGCGGCTGGCCCCGCGGCAGGCCGCCGTACTGGTGTTCTGCGACGTCCTTGGTTTTACCGGCGCCGAAGCGGCCACGTTGCTGGAAACGACCCCGACCGCGGTCAAAGGGGCCCTGCAGCGCGCGCGGGCGGCGATGGCTCGCGACAGCGGGCAGGCCGCACCCCGGCCGGCGGCGGGGACCGAGCGCGTCCTCGCCCGCCGGTTCGCCGACGCCTACCTGGCCGCCGACATCGACGGCCTGGTCACGCTGCTCACCGACGACGCCTGGCTGTCCATGCCGCCCGCGCCGCACCGGTACCGGGGCCCGGCCGCGATCCGCGGGTTCCTGGAGCCAGCTTCGGGTTCCGCGGCCCGCGCGGCGTGTACCTGCGGCCGGCCCGCGCGAATGGCCAGCTCGCGTTCGGCAGCTACCTCGCGGGCCCGGATGGCGCGACGGCCGGGCCGGCCGGCCTGTTCGTGCTCGGCATGAGCGGTGCGCGGATCGGCACGATTACCCGCTTCCACCTCGACCACCTGTACCCGAGGTTCGGTCTGCCGGAGTTTGTGTCCGTCGCCGGGGAGCGGGACGAGGCAGGCGCCCGCCGGGCGGTCGGCCCGCCGGGAGGGGTCTCAGCGAACGCCAGGGGCGGCGGCTGACTTGGCGTCCACGCGGCGGTGGCGGCGGGCGGTCATCCGCAGCTGGATGATCCGGCCGGTGCCGGGGACCACGACGAGGAGCACGCCGAGGACGGCGGCCAGCAGCAGGGCGACGCCGAGCGGCAGGTGCCCCTTGGCGCCGAGGAAACTGATCGCGACGTGGTGGCCGTTTTCCAGGATGAAGATCAGCAACAGCAGCAGCACGACGGCGAACAACGCGGCCGCGACCCAGACTCCGCCGATGCGGGTCCGCTTGACCACGTGCTGAGCCGGCGGCGGCGTCGCCGGCGCGGTGGCCTCAGGAGCTGCGGGCATTCCCGGCTCGGCCGGGGCCGCCGGTTCCGTCTGCGGGACCGGCTGACCTGGCGGGCCCGCACCATCCGGCGCGACCCCCTGGGTGTCGCGGGCTGGATCTGAAGTCATCGGGCTTACCTCCCCAGGACGGCGTGCGCCGTCGTCTGTACCGCTTCCCTACCAGGACTGGTCTATTCGCTCCGGCCCGGATCCGTGGATCGCCACGCCGAGAGCGATCAATTTCGGCTATCGGGGAAAGATCTGCCCGCTCACCGACATATACCTAAGTATGAAGCGTCGCTCCGTTCGCCGCGAGCGGGGAGGCGACCGGCCAGGTCCCCGGGAGCACCAGGCTGACGATCCAGGTCTGGCTCAAGCCCGACGTCGCCGCGGCCGCGAGGCTGGCCACCGAGGTCAGCACGCCGGGCAGCGGGATGTTCCACCGCTACCTCAGACCGGACGCCTACGCCGCCAGGTTCGGGCCTGCGGCCGGGCAGGCCGCCGCGGTCGAGTCCTGGCTGAAGACCGCAGGCTTTGACGGCGTCGGCACCGACCGGCAGCGCTCCTACGTCCGGGCTAGCGGCAGCGTCTCGGTGATCGACCGCGCCTTCGGCATCGCCGAAGAGACACTACGGCCGCGGGCCGGGCAGCGGGTCCCCACGGCAGCGGTCCGGCCACGCCGCCCTGCTCGGCGTCATCCGGCGATGGCCCCGGCGTGGAAGAGCCGGCTATCGACCCGTACGCGATCGCGGTCGGCGGCGCCTCGCTGGGCGTCGGCAAGTCTGGCCGCAGGCTGTTCGAGACCGGCTGGTCAGATGGCCTGACTGCCGCTCATCACGGCCGGTGGAATCTGCTGACTCTGCTCGGCGCAGCGGCGGCGGTCCCAGCGTGCTCTGGAAGCAGCCTGCCTGCCAGCGCGGAGTCGTGCCCGCCACGCTGGCCCGCCAGCAGGCCGGAAACCGCGGTACGGTCCCCCGGGTCTCCAGCGTGGTAGCCAGCCCTGCTGACCGCACCTGGTCGATGAGCGAGTCGAGCTGAGCGAGGCCGGGCAGCGGCTGGAGAGCATTGCCAGGAACGTGGCCCGAATCCCGGCGCAACACGCCGAGGAGCCTGCGCGTATCGCCCAGCGCCCGCCGTCCGGTGGCCGATACGCTGCGCATAACCTCGGCGGCCAGGTCTGGCGACGCTGCCGAAGCGGCGATGGCCGCGTCGCTCAACGTGACCATCACCGTGAGGTGGTGCGCGACGATGTCGTGCATCTCACGGGCGATCCTGGCCCGTTCAGCGGTCGCCGCCAGCGTGACCTGCTGGTCCCGCTCGCGCTCCAGCCGCTCCGCCCGGTCATGCAGCTCGGCGAGGTAGGCCCGCCGGGTAGCGACGTACAGCCCGAGCCCGAGGGCAGCGGCGGTCAGGCCGGACAAGAAGATCGCGTCGTACCACCAGGCCGGTCCGGCGATCCAGATCACCGCGGCGACCGCGACCGCCTCGAGCACCGTTGCGCAGGCCAGTGCGTCCCGCCGTGGTCGCAGCACCGCCACCGTGTACAAGGCGACGAGCATCGCGGCGGCGTTGACCGGAGCGAAGGCGTCCCACAATCCGGTGGCAAGGCTCGCCGCCGCGACGCAGCCGAACACCGCGAGCGGCCAGGTCCGGCGGACGAGCAGCGGCACCGCTGCCAGGACCAGCACGGTCGTCAGCGGCCCGGGCAGGCGCGAGTAGAGGTGCAGAGTCGCCGGAACCACCGAGGCCGCCGCCGCCGCCGCGATCAGGGCATCGAACGCCCACCGCCGCGCCGGCCGGTGCGGGGGGGCGTCGATCGTCCCGAACACCCTCCTCCTGAGCACTGTCTCCCCGCGTCCGGCG
>JBPCKO010000435.1:0-14459 GCA_051004215.1 Streptosporangiaceae bacterium
CCGGCGGCCTGACCGGCCTGGCTGCCGCCCTGGCCCGCGGGGGGCTGGGCCCACGCGACCGGGCCGCCGGGGCCGCCGCCGCGCACCTGCTGGAGCTGATCGCTCTGCCGGCTGTCCTGCCAGGCCTTGGCCAGCCGCCAGCCCAGCACGACGATCGCGAGCAGCCAGGCCAGGGCCGGCCCGAACAAGGGGTGTCCCTTGCCGGTCAGCCGGAAGGCGGCGACCCCCGGCAGCAGCGCGAGCACGAGCACCCAGGCGGCCGTCCGGCCGGGCGCGTACCACCGGCCGAGCGCGCCGGCGTGAGCGACCAGTGCCGCCGCCACCGGCAGCACGAGCAGCAAGTAGTGCGGGACCGCGGGACCGTGGGCCTGGGTCGCTACTAGCGCAACTCCCCACAGCGCCACTGCCGCCGTCGACCAGCCATCCCGGCGGCCGGTCCAGACCGCGTACGGCGCGAAGACCAGCGCACCCGCCATCAGCACGGCCGCCAAGGGCACGCAGGCAATGATCAGGACGACGACCAGGAGCGCCTTGACCGGAGCCGGCGCCGCGTCGTAGGAGCGCCGCAAACGGCTGACTGCGCTGCGCACCGGCCCCTGGCCAGGCGCTGGCAACCCGTCCGCAGCCGGCATCTCGCTCCCTTACACCGCTACCTGTATAGCGCATTGGCCCGCGGATCCGGCGAAACACCTGCAGACGAGCTCGCTGCGCTCGCTGTTGTCGCCGGGCCGCACGTCCATTCTTCCCGGTTACCGCCGGTCGCCACCGCAGGCCGCCGTTGCGGCTGGCCCGGTTGCGGCTGGCCCGGTGCAGCGGCCATGATGTGCACGCTGGCCGGCCAGGAGCCCGATCGGTGCTGACCGGGGACCAGGCCGAGCGCGAGATGGCGGAGGAGGACGGCGTGGAGCGGATCGAGGCCGAGCTGTTGCTGCCCGGCCGCGGCGACCCCGTCACCGACGGCGTCGTAGTGCTCGACGGGCCGGTGATCGCCTATGCCGGACCTGCCCGGGATGCCCCGGACACGCCCGGTGCGATGGTGCACAGGACCGAGACGGTCATGCCCGGGCTCTGGGACTGCCACGGCCACTTCCTCGGCGTTCGCACGCTCGACCTCGGGCGGTTGCCGGCCGAGCCGGTCCCGCTGCGGGCCGCCAGGTGCGCGCGTGACCTGCGCAGCGCGCTGGACGCGGGGATCACGTCGGTCCGCGAGGTCGGCGGCCTCGGTGTCTACCTGGCCCGGGCGATCGCCGAGGGCGTGCTGGACGGCCCGTCCCTGTACCCGGCCGGCTCGATCCTGAGCACCACCGGCGGGCACGCCGACCTGCACGCGTATCCGCTGTCGTGGATCACTGACTTCGGCCACCACTACGGCGAGCTGCGGCTGGCCGACGGGACGGCCGAGTGCATGCGCGCCGTCCGGGAGCAGCTGCGCAAGAACGCGCGCCTGATCAAGGTCTGCGCCTCCGGCGGCGTGCTGTCCGAGGTCGACGACCCGATCCACCAGCAGTTCACGGTGGCCGAGCTCAGGGTGATCGTCGAGGTGGCCGGCCTGGCCGAGCGGGTCGTCGCCGCGCACTGCCACGGCAAGCCCGGCATCATGGCGGCGATCGAGGCGGGCGCGCGCACCATCGAGCACGGCACCTACCTGGACGAAGAGGCCTGCGACGCGATGCGCGAGACCGGCACCATCCTGGTCCCGACGCGCACGATCATCGAGGACATCCTGGCCGACCTGGACGCCGTCCCGCCCTACGCCGCGCAGAAGCTGACCGCGCTCGCCCGCATCCACGCGGACGCGGTCACGCTGGCCATCGAACGGGGGGTCACGATCGCGGCCGGCACCGACATCGGCGTCACCGGGCCGGACCGGCCGAATATGTGGGGCACCAACGGGGCCGAGCTGATGTACCTGGCCAGGCTCGGGATGACCCCGCTGCAGGCGATCGAGGCGGCCACCGCCACCGCCCCCCTCACGCTCGGCCCGCAGGCCCCGCGCAGCGGGCGCCTGCAGGCCGGCTACGACGCCGACGTGATCACGGTGGGGACCAGCCCCCTCGCCGATATCTCCGCCCTGGCCAGGCCCGAGCACGTCACCGGCGTATGGACCGGCGGCCGCCGGGTAAAAGGTTAGGCCCGTAGTCCTAAAACTCGTTCCAGGAGATGCCGACTCCGGCCGCCGGAACTGGCTTCGCCCGGCCCGCCCGCCGAGAATGGCCGCGTCAGCGCGTAGCGAGGACATCAGGAAAGGGCGGGGAAATATGGGGGCGCGAAGCTCATGGGGTGTGGCCGCCCGGTCGGCGGCGGTCGCGGGCGGCGCAGCGGCGGCTGCCGTCTTGCTGGCCAGTTCGGCCGCGTCGGCCGCGCCCGCCCCGCACCGGACCCACGCGGCGAGCCGGCACATGCGGACGCTGTTCTCCTCGGTGCGGGTTTTTACTTCGGCCACCGGCCGGGCCGCGCTGAGCGGGACCGTGCACGGCACCGGCACCGCGGTCAGCGTGCTGTGCTGGACGACCGGGGATTATTACAAGGACACGCCGATCTGGTACGAGATCACCTCGCCGACCGCCGGTTACGTCTCGGCCTTCAGCCTGAACGCGCATTATGCGCCGGCCGTGGGCATGCCGCACTGCCTGTCTCCGGCGTTCCGCGCGGGGTTCAACGCGCTGGAGACCAGGCTGCGGATCCGGTCGGCCGCGTCCACGGGCGCACCGGTCGCCGGTTACCTCGGTCCGGTCGGCAGCCGCGTGAAGATCGACTGCTACGTCAAGGGCTCGACGGTCTTCGGTGACCCGATCTGGTACCACGTCATCGCACCGCGGGCCGGCTACGTGTCTGGCCGGCTGATGAACACCGGCGGCGACCCGGCGCCTGGCGTGCCGCGCTGCTGACTACGGGCCGGAACAGCCGTGCGGCGGCGCACGCCCCTCCCCCGCTGAGCCGCCGCACGGGGCCGTCGCGGCCCGCCAGGACACGCTGCCATAATCGGGCATGCCATCCGAGCAGCCGTCGCCCCCGGTCCCCGGCCTGCCGGGCCGGGCCGTGCTGGTCACCGGCGGCAGCCGCGGCATCGGCCTCGCGATCGCCATGATGTTCCGCGACCACGGTGCCCGGGTGCTGGCCTGCGCCAGGTCCCGGCCGGCCGCCGAGCTGCCGGGCATCGAGTTCGCCCAGGCTGACGTGCGCGAGCCCGAGCAGGCCAGCGCGGTAGTCGGCGAGGCGGTACGCCGGTTCGGGCGTCTGGACATCGCCGTCAATAACGCGGGCGGCTCGCCCGCCGCCCCGGCCGCGACGGCCGCACCCGGCCTCATCGCCGCGGTCGTGCGGCTGAACCTGCTCGCGCCGTTCTTCGTCGCCCAGGCAGCCAACGCGGTCATGCAGGAACAGGCCGGCGGCGGCCTGATCACTAACATCGGCAGCGTCGCGGCCCTGCGGCCCGCCGCCGGCACGGCGGCCTATGCCGCGGCCAAGGCCGGCCTGATCACCCTGACTCAGGCTCTGGCGGCCGAGTGGGCGCCTGCCGTGCGAGTGAACTGCGTGACCCCGGGGCTGGTCAGGACGCCGGACGCGGCCGCGTACTACGGCGGCGACGCCGAACTGGCGGCAATCGCCGCGACCGTGCCGCTGGGCCGGATGGCGAGCCCGGCCGACGTGGCGGGGGCCTGCCTGCTGCTCGCCTCGCCGCTGGCCGGCTACGTCAGCGGGGCCAATCTGGTCGTCGACGGCGGCGGCCAGCAGCCGGCCTTCGTTACAGCGGCGGAGGTTGCTCGCCCGCCGGACGACCGGCCGCCGGGGGCCGGCCGAACTGGTCCCTGACCCGGCCGGCCACGCCGGTCAGGTTCAGCTCGTAGGTATAGCCCTGCTCGTACCGGTAGCTACGCCGGATGTCGCCCGGGTCGATGCCGTTCAGCGACTCCTTCGCGGCCCTGATCACCACCGGGTCCTTGGCCGCGATCTGCCGGGCGACGCCGAGCGCGGCCGCACGCAGCCGGTCAGCGGGCACGACCGAGAGCACCGAGCCGTAGCCGAGCAACTCGGCCGCGGTCGCGGTCTCGCCGGTGTACAGCATCGCCCTGACCCGGTGCTGCGGCACCAGCCGGGCCAGGTGCGTGGCCGCGCCGAGTGCGCCCCGGTCCACCTCGGGCAGCCCGAAGGTCGCGTCTTCGCTGGCCACGATGATGTCGGCGGCTCCGGCCAGGCCGACGCCGCCGCCGAGGCAGTAGCCGTGCACCGCGGCGATCACCGGTACCTGGCATTCGTAGACGGCGGCGAAGGCGGCCGCGCAACCCCGGTTAACCGCCACGAGCGCACCGAAGTCCGGGGAGGCCTGAAGCTCCTTGATGTCCACCCCGGCGTTGAAACCGCGGCCCTCGGCTCGCAGCACCACGACCCGGACCGCCGGGTCGTCGCCGGCCGCCCGCATCTGGCCGGCCAGCTCGAGCCACCCGGCCGCGGGCAGCGCGTTGACCGGGGGATGGTCGATCACGCACTCGGCGATGCCGTCAGCGGCCGGCGACGTGCTGATCACGGGTCCTCCTCACGGCCGGCCGCCTGGCCTGGCCCGGCCGGGCCAGATTCGGTCAGCGTGCCGAGCACGGCCTGGGCCTGGGCGACGATCCGCTCGATCAGCTCCGCGCAGCTCGGCAGGTCCTCGATCACGCCGGCCACCTGACCGGTAGCCATGATCCCGTAATCCGGGCTGCCCTGCACCATGGCCGCCCGCAGCCGCGCGGGCGTGGTCGCCGCGAGCAGCACCTGGCCGAGCGGCAGGCCGTGCTCGCGGCGCATGGCCAGGCCCTCGCGGCCCAGGGCGATCCAGCTGCTGCCCGTGAGCCGCCGGAGTTCCGCCGCACTCCGCGCCGCCCTGGCCAGCCGCGCCGCGCGGCTCTGGACCGCCAGCCGCCTGGTGGCCTCGGTGCGCAGCAGCCGCTGGGGCACGCCGTCCAGCGCGTCGGTGACCACGGTGTCAGCCACCGAGGCGGCCAGGTACAGCCGTTTCACCGCCTCCGGGACAGCGCTGTCGCTGGTCAGCAGGAACCTGGTGCCCATCGCGATGCCGGCCGCGCCGTAGCACAGAGCCGCGGCCAGGCCGCGGCCGTCGAAGAACCCGCCTGCCGCGATGACGGGAATGTCCACCGCGTCGACCACCTGGGGCAGCAGGATCGAGGTCGCGACTTGCCCGGTATGGCCGCCGCCTTCGCCGCCTTGCACCACGACCGCGTCGGCGCCCCAGGCGGCCACCTTCTCCGCGTGCCGCCTGGCTCCCACCGATGGGACCACCACCAGGCCCGCTTCCTTCAGCCGGGCGATCAGCTCGGGCCTGGGCGCGAGCGCGAACGAGGCGACCCTGACCCCGGCGCTGATCAGCAGGTCAACCCGCCGCCTGGCGTCGGCCGCGTCCGCGCGCAGATTCACACCGAACGGCTTGCTGGTCAGCTCCCTGGTCTGGTCGATGGCCGCGGCCAGCTCGGCGTAGCTCATCGTCGCGCCGGCCAGGATGCCCAGCCCGCCGGCGTTGGCCGTGGCCGCGGTCAGGCCCGGGCCGGACACCCAGCCCATGCCGGTCTGCACGATCGGGTAGCGCACGCCGAACAGCTCGCACGCCGCCGTGTCCAGGGCGGTCAACGCGGCACCTCGGCGTCCCGGCGGCCGGCGGGGTCGATCACCGTCCTGATCAGCTCGAGTTCTGCCCCGGTCGGCTCCCGGGTGACCGGCACCTCGTCGCCGGCGGCGAGGTCGAAGCCGGTCGCGGCCTGTACGTCGGCCGCGCTGACCCCTGGATGCACCGACACCAGCCGCATCCGGTGACCGGGGCCGCCGAAGTCGAGCACGGCCAGGTTGCTGACCACCCGCCGCAGCTCGTGATGGCGCGAGGCGGCCGGCCCGGCGGCCCTGGCCCGGTCGTAGCCGACGCCGCTGACCATGTCGACCCGGGGCACGAAGGCCCGGGGCGAGTGCCGCGGCACCCAGTAGCTGACCGGATGGCACACCGTGTTGCCCGGTGCCCCGCGCACGCCGAGCAGGGCTGCCTTCGGGCGGGCGAAGTCACCGATCGCCGAGATGTTGATGTTCCCGTACGGATCGATCTGGCTGGGGACCATCATCGCGTGCCGCTTGCCCCGGTAGATCAGGTCGAAGATGGCCCGGTACGGCAGCCACCCCTCGATGACCTCGGGCTGGCCGCCGATCGGCCAGGTGCCCTGACCGAGCAGGGCCTCGCCGTCGGTGAGCAGCAGGCCGGGCTCGAACGTGGCCCGGGCCAGCCGGGCCCCGACCGCCGGGATCAGGCCGATCGGGCTGGCCAGGATCTCCCCGTCGTGCCGCCACGCCTCGGCGCAGGCGACCGCGCAGACCTCGGCCCGGCTGGCCGGCGGCGTCACCGGGGGGCCGCCGCGAAACCGTGCCAGGCCGCGACCGCAGCCTGGTAGGCCTCCTCGCCAGCGTCCAGGAACCGGGCCCGGAAGCGAGCCCAGGCGGCCGGATCGGCGGCGGCGCTGACGTAACCGCGCTGGAACTCCTCGTCCCGCCCGTAGTCCGGATCGCAGGAGGTGAAGTGGGCCCCGTTCGGCGCGGCCACCACCCCGGCCACCATCCAGCGCTGGATGCGCAGCGTCTGCACCGGCGCGGCCACGGTCAGGGCCGCGGTCGGCAGCACCTGCTCGCAGGACACGTAAGCCCGCTCGGCGGCGGTGCAGAACAGGTCATCGAAGTACGGGTCGGGGCCGAGGAACTGGGCGTTGCCGTAGGCGTCGGCCCGGTTCGCGTGCACCAGGGCGGCATCGAGAGCAAGAGCGGGAACGGCGAGGAGTTCCTCCTCGTCATACGGCGAGCGGACCGTGCGCAGCTCCGGATTGACCGTCATGACGTCCGAGCCGAGGCCGGCCCTGGTCGGCAGGAACGGCAGCCGGCACGCTGCCGCGTACAGGGCCCACTGCAGCATGCCTTCGTCGTACTCGGCCACCTCGACGGCGCCTGCCTGCCTGGCCGCGCGGAAGTGCGGCTCCAGCGGGATCGAGTCGAGCGACACGAAGCCGTAGACCAGCTTGCGCACCTTGCCCGCGGCGAGCAGCAGCCCGACGTCCGGGCCGCCGTAGCTGACCACCGTCAGGCCGCCCAGGTCCGACCGGCAGATCTCCCTGACCAGGGCCATCGGCTTGCGGCGCGAGCCCCATCCGCCGATGCCGATCGTCATGCCGGACCGCAGCTCGCCGATCACCTCGGCCGCCGTCATCAGCTTCTGCCGCACCGGCCGCCCTTTCCGCCCGCCGCCCGGTCCGCGTCGCCGGACCGCAAACGCCGGACGCAAACCCTCGGGGGCGAAGCAAGCGCTTGTTTGACGATCAGGGGCTCACTATACTCAGCCGCGCGCGGGCAGCCCAGAGGACTGGTGGGAACGTGAGCCGAGAGCCCGGGGACCGGCACGAGCAGATCCTGGCCGTCGCGGCCGTGCTGTTCGCGCGCAAGGGCGTGGCCGCCACGACGGTGCGGGAGATCGCCGACGAGGTCGGCATCTTGTCCGGCAGCCTGTACCACCACTTTGACTCCAAGGAAGCGATGGTCGACCAGATCCTGCATCCTTACCTGCGCGATCTGCGGGCGGCCGGCGAGCAGGCCCGGTCCCGGCCGGCTGGCCCGGCGGCCCGGCTGCGCGGCCTGATCAGCGCGTCGCTCCAGGTCGCGGCCGAGCACCCGCACGCGACCGAGATCTACCAGTCGGACGTGAACTACCTGACCCAGTCCGACCGGTTCGGCTACCTGACCGACGCCGCCGCCGAGGTGCGGAAGACCTGGCTGCGGGTGATCGAGGACGGCGTCGCGAGCGGCGCGTTCCGGTCCGACGTAGACCCGGGCATCGTGTACCGGCTGATGCGGGACGCGATCTGGCTGTCGGTCCGCTGGTTCAAACCGGCCCCCGGCTACCCGCCCGCGAAGTTCGCGGCCGACTGCACGTCGCTCTTCCTCGACGGCCTGACCGCCCGTTAGCGGGTCTGGGGGCTGGCTGGGTAGCCGGCGGCCCGGCCACCCAGCCAGCCGGTCTCTAGCTGCAGCCGCTGGTCGAGCCGCAGCCCTCGCAGACGTAGCAGCTGCCCGCCGGCCGCATCGTGGTGCCGCAGGTCAGGCAGAGCGGCGCGTCGGCCACCCTGGCCTGGTGGGACTCGGTCAGGTCCGGGTGAGCGGCCGGTCCTGACGCCGAGCCGTTCGCCGCCGGCGATCCGCCGGGCCGGGCGGTGGCGGGTGGCCGGGGCTCCTCACGCGGTGCCGACTGGGCCAGCTCCTCGGTGTCGACAACGTCGCCGGCCGCCGAGGGATCCTCGCCGTCGAGCGCCGCCGAGCGCTCGGCCACGGACAGGATGCCCAGGTCGGCCCGCTTGTCATAGGGCAGGTGGTCGAGGGCGAGACGGCGGAAGATGTAGTCCATCACCGAGCTGACCATGCGGATGTCGGGATCGTCGGTGATCCCGGCCGGCTCGAACCGCATGTTGGTGAACTTCTCCACCCACTTCTCCAGCGGCACCCCGTACTGCAGGCTGACCGAGATCGCCACCGAGAACGCGTCCATCACGCCGGCCAGCGTCGAGCCCTGCTTGCCGAGCTTGAGGAACACCTCGCCGAGCCCGTCGTCCGGATAGCTGGACGCGGTCATGTAGCCCTCGGAGCCGCCGACGGCGAACCTCGTCACCGTCGCGGTCCGCTGCTTGGGCAGGCGCCGCCGCACCGGCCGATGCGGCTCGGCCGCCGCGGCCTGGGCCGCCCCGGCCGTCGCCGTCGCCTCGGCCGGCCTGGCCTTGGCCACCGACAGCGGCTGCCCGACCTTGCAGTTGTCGCGGTAGATGGCCAGCGCCTTCAGGCCGAGCTTCCAGCCCTCGAAGTAGACCTTCTCGATGTCCTCGATCGTCGCCGACTCGGGCAGGTTGACGGTCTTGCTGATCGACCCGGACAGCGCGGGCTGTACCGCGGCCATCATCCGGACGTGGCCCATCGGGCTGATCGACCGCTCGCCCATGGCGCAGTCGAAGACCTCGTAGTGCTCGGACCGCAGCCCGGGCGCGCCGACGACGTGACCGTGCTCGGCGATGTACTCGATGATCGCCTCGGCCTGCTCGGGCTGGTAGCCGAGGTTCGCCAGGGCCCGCGGCACGGTCTGGTTCACGATCTGCATGGACCCGCCGCCGACCAGCTTCTTGAACTTGACCAGGGCCAGGTCGGGCTCGATGCCGGTGGTGTCGCAGTCCATCATCAGGCCGATGGTTCCGGTCGGCGCGAGCAGGCTGGCCTGCGCGTTCCGGTAGCCGTTGCGCTCGCCGAGGGTCAGGCACTCCTCCCAGGCCCGGTTCGCCGCGGCCAAGATCGCCTCGTCCGGCCCGGCCGGCCTGGCCATCTTCTTGCTCGCGTCAGCGTGCTTGGCCATCACCCGCTTGTGCGCGACCGCGTTGCGTGCGTAACCGTCGTACGGCCCGACCACGTCGGCCAGTTCGGCCGAGCGGCGGTAGGCGGTACCGGTCATGAGGGAGCTGATCGCCCCGGCGATGGCCCGGCCGCCCTCGGAGTCGTACGCGTGCCCGGTGGCCATCAGCAGCGCGCCGAGGTTGGCGTACCCGATCCCGAGCTGGCGGTAGGCCCGGGTGGTCTGGGTGATCTTCTCGGTGGGGAAGTCGGCGAAGCAGATCGAGATGTCCATCGCCGTGATGATCAGCTCGGTCAGCGCGCAGAACCGCTCCACGTCGAAGCTGTCGTCGTCGCGCAGGAACTTGAGCAGGTTGATCGAGGCCAGGTTGCAGGAGGAGTTGTCCAGGTGCACGTACTCCGAGCACGGGTTGCTGGCGGTAATCCGGCCCGACTCCGGGCAGGTATGCCAGTCGTTGATGACATCGTCGTACTGGATCCCCGGGTCCGCGCACTGCCAGGCCGCGGTCGCCATCTGCCGGAACAGGCCCTTGGCCTTGACCGTCTTGATGACCTCGCCGGTCTGCCTGGCGAGCAAGTCGAAGTCGGCGTCGTCCTGCACGGCCCGCATGAACTCATCGGAGACCCGGACCGAGTTGTTGGCGTTCTGGTACTGGACGCTGTAGATGTCCTTGCCGCCGAGGTCCATGTCGTACCCGGCGTCGCGCAGGACCCTGACCTTCTCTTCCTCTCGTGCCTTGGTTTCGATGAACTCCTCGACATCGGGGTGGTCCACGTCGAGCACGACCATCTTGGCGGCCCGCCGGGTGGCGCCGCCTGACTTGATCGTTCCCGCCGACGCGTCAGCCCCGCGCATGAACGAGACGGGCCCGCTGGCGGTGCCGCCCGAGGCCAGCAGTTCCTTGCTTGACCTGATCCGGGACAGGTTCACGCCCGCGCCAGAGCCGCCCTTGAAGATCAGGCCCTCCTCGCGGTACCACTCGAGGATCGACTCCATCGTGTCGTCCACGGCCAGGATGAAGCAGGCCGAGACCTGCCACGGCGAGGAGGTGCCGACGTTGAACCAGACCGGGGAGTTGAAGCTGAAGATCTGGTGCACCAGCGCGTGGGTCAGCTCGTGCTCGAAGATCTGGGCATCGTCCTCCGAGGCGAAGTAGCCGTGCTTGCGCCCGGCCTCGCCGTAGGTGCCGACCACCCGGTCGATCAGCAGCTTCAGGCTCCACTCGCGCTGCGGCGTGCCGACCGCACCGCGGAAGTACTTGGTGGTCACGATGTTGGCCGCGTTGACCGACCAGAAGTCGGGGAACTCCACGCCGTGCTGCTCGAAGTTGACCGAGCCGTCCCGCCAGTTCGTCATCACGACGTCCCGGCGCTCCCACGTCAGCTCGTCGTAGGGGTGCGTCCCCTCGCGAGTGAAGACACGGCGGATCTGCAGCCCCTTGCGGGCGCCCTTACCGTCCTGCGCTGCCGATCCGCTGGCCGTCTCGGTCATGTTATCCCCCTTCGGAACCATGGCTGATTCCCTCGCGAGCCCTTTGCGGGCCTTGCTCCGAATGTTTGTCATAGCCGTCCTGCCCGTTGTCATGTCCCACGGCCCCTCGCTGCCGTTCCTCGCGCTGGCCGCGCAGGGCGGCGATCTCCGACTCGAAATCCTCGACCGACTCGAAACCGCGGTACACCGAGGCGAAGCGCAGGTACGCCACCTCGTCCAGGGCCCGCAACGGACCCAGGATGGCCAGGCCGACCTCGTTCGAGGGGACCTCGCCGAGGCCGCGCGACCTGATCGTGTCCTCGACCCGCTGGGCCAGGATCGCGAGCTGGTCCTCCGACACCGGCCTGCCCTGGCACGCCCGCCGGACCCCGGTGACGATCTTGTCCCGGTTAAACGGCTCGGTCGCGCCGCTGCGCTTGCCGACCATCAGGATGACGGTCTCCTGGGTAGTGAACCGCCGCCCGCATTCCGGGCATGACCGCCGGCGCCGGATCGCGACACCGTCCTCCGCCGCGCGGCTGTCGATCACCCGGCTGTCGGGATGGCGGCAGTAGGGGCAGTACACCGTTTCACCCCCTGCCGCCCGTCATGCGCAAACGTCGGTTGATCACAAGCTGTGGAGAAACTACAGCGCTGTAACTACTAGATATTGTGGTCCAGTCGAGCTCGAAGCGCAAGTGCTACGGGCCGGGCCGGCGGCCGGGCGAGCCGGCCCGCACGGCCGCCGGCCCGGGGCCGGACCAGCTAGCGCGTGCTCGCCGGGCCGGTTAGGGCCGGATAATTCGGTGCTCGGCCGGCGTGTCGCGGCGCGACGCCCCGTGCTGTTCTCAGCCTGCCAGCCGGTACCGACAGTGCGGTGCTGCCGGTCCGGTTCGGTCCGGCGCTGCGGCGGTCAGGCCAGGTGGCTGCCGAAGCTGAACAACGGTTCGGAACCGGCGGGAGCCGCCCGGGCGTGGCGTTCTCGCAAGATACTGACCCCGACTCCGGTCATAGTTCCGGTATCGGGGGTATCGAACGCCACTTCCTCGAACCCGTTGCTGGTGAACCAGCTCCTGATCTGTGGGGTGAGATCGGGCGGCCGGCGATTCCTGGTCCAGATCACGGTCGCGCCGTCCGTGCACAGGCCGGACGCCGCGCGCGCGGTTCTCTCGATGTCGCGGTCGCCGACATTGCCGAAGATGCCGCAGAGCAGCAGCACGTCGGCCGGCAGCGCGTCCGCGAAGCTGGTCACCAGGCTCGCGTCGGCGCGGCGCACCTCGACCCCGCTCAGGCCGGCCCCGGCCGCCCGGCCTGCCGCGAGCGCGGCGTTGCCGGGGTCCGCCTCGACCAGCAGCGCCCGCACGTCGTCGCGCCTCGGGTGGCCAGGCAGCACGCCGAGCACGTCATGGCCCTGGCCCGCGCACAGGCTGAGCAGCCGCACCGGTCCGGGCGGCGCCCCGGCGATCGCCCGCGCCAGGTGCCACCTGACCCGTTCCAGCCTGGCGCTCAACGGCGAGGCGGGGTCGTCGTACGCGCCGTGCCAGCGCACCCAGTCCGTCACGGTTCCCATCCTGGCCCGGCGCCCGCCAGCGCGGCCAGCCCGGTCTCGACGGCGCGGTCCGGGCGCCGGGTTTGACGGTCAGAAGCAGTTCGTCCCAGTATGGGCAGACGGGCGCAATCCGGTCGGCCCGCAGGCGACTTCACGCTGACGGCTGCGGCAGGCTGGAATGGGCGGGCCGGAACGGGCGGGGCCGGAACGGAAACGGGAGAGCGTGTGCGCTGGGACGGGCCTGACGGGTACTGGGTGAGTGACGACCCGACGCTGATCGATGTCGGCCTGGTGCACGGGTGGATCTCCGAGCAGAGCTACTGGGCGGCCGGCCGGACCCGCGCGGTCATGATCAGGTCGATCGAGAACTCCCTGAACCTCGGCCTGTTCACGGCGAACGGCGAGCAAGCCGGATATGCCCGGTTCGTCACCGACCGCGCGACCTTCGCCTGGCTGTGCGACGTTTTCGTCGCCGACGGGCACCGCGGCGGCGGGGCCGGCTCGTTCCTGGTCGCGTCGGCGGTCGCCCATCCTGACGTGGCCGGAATCAGGCAGTTGCTGATGGCCGCGCCCGGCCGCAGCCTGTACCGGCGACATGGCTACGGCGAGCTGCTCAGGCCCGGGCGCTGGATGGAGCGCCCGGCACCGCCCGGCGAGCCAGTTTCATGATTATTTGGCCCGTTTCCATGATCAGGTGGACTAACTGGTCTGTGGAGCGAAGAAGTCCCCCAGTTCATGGCGAACTGACCGTTAGGCCGGGCCGCCGCCCCGGACGAGGCACGCGAGTTCATCACCGACGCGTGGCGCATGGTCGTGCCCAAGCGCGTCGCCGCGGAATTCGCCTAGTTCTGAACTCGGGCCTGGCCCGAGCCGGCCTCGGCCGGGCTAGGGCCGTCGCCTAACACCACAGCAGTCGCAAGCTGATACGACGTAGCCGGGACTAGGCGTAGCCGGGACTAGACGTAGCCGGAACTACTTGCGGACGCGGAACCGAAGGATGGTGACGGCTCCGGACCGTCTGCTGTCGAGCGGTTCCAGGTCTATCCGGGCGAGGCCAGGCGAGGAGAAGAAGCGTGTGCCGTCGCCGAGCAGGACCGGAAGGACGTACACCATGATCTCGTCCACCGAGTCCCCGCCGCAGGCACTGGCCGGCTACGTCGGCGCCGAGGATTTCGAGGTTCTTGCCGCCCGCGGCGCGGAGCGCGGTGGCGACGGCTTCCCCGATATCACCGGAGAGATACGTGACGGCCGGGTCCGGCGGGTCCGGCGGCTCGTGGGTGAGCACGAACTCAGCTCCCCCGTCGTAGGCAGGAGTGACCTCGTCCGAATTGTCGGTCATGCGCTGACCGACCTCCCAGGTCCGCCGGCCGATGAGCATGGCGCCGGTGGCCGCCATGATCTCCGGGAACTCGTCCTCGATCGGCTTCATGAAGTCGAAGATCCAGTTCATCGCATCGCCGGGGCCAGCGGTGAACCCGTCGAGCGACATCGACCTGTTCACGACAACTTTGCCGTTTCCCCTGCTCGCGTCGCTCACCATGCACCTCCGATGGACCTTCCCCGGCTTCCATCCCGGGCTGCGAATGTTGACGTTACGCGCCCGGCCTGATGGCGGCCGACACTCCTGCCTTTAGCTCCGCGGGACCCAGAGCACCTGACCGGCGTTCACCGCCGGGCCGCTCAGCGCGTTGTCGTCGATGATCTGCTGGATGAGGATGCGCGGATCGGCCGAGGGGTCGGTCTTCTCGGCGATGCCCCACAGCGTCTGGCCCGAGCGGACCACGACCCGGAGCATGCCGTGACTGCCCGCAGGAACCGGAGTCGCCTTGCTCGCGGCCTGGGCCTGGCCGGTGACGGCGAGCCAGATGAGCGCGACCGCGCTGGCGATCGCGAGGCCGGCGAGCACGCCGACGACGAACCTGCCGCGCCTGGTGAGCCGGACACGCACCGGAGCCGGGGCCGGGGCCGGACCCTGCAGGCCGCCCGCGCCCTGGCGGACCGCACCGGGGGCAAGCCGGAACCGGCCGGCCGCTCCCC
>JBPCKO010000436.1:0-24887 GCA_051004215.1 Streptosporangiaceae bacterium
CATGAGCCCCCGGAGCAGGCATTTGTCGTAGGACAGGAACCTGCCGGGCCGTCTTCTGTCGCAGGCGCGGTGACACTGCGCTACGCTCCGCCGCTGGCTCCGCCGGGGTGACACACAGTGACCAGCATCCACCCATAAGGGGCCGCTACCAGCTAGTCACCTGCCACCCGCGCACGGCAGTTGTGCTACTTCCGCTACCTCTGCTACCGCGCAGGTCAGCGGGTTGGGTGAGGTAGCAGGTAGCACTTCGCGTGTGCTACCTGCTACCTGGGTGTCGTTGCTGACCTGCGCGGTAGCGGAAGTAGCGGAAGTAGCGCCACTGCCGTGCGCGGGTGGCAGGTGACTAGCTGGTAGCGGCCCTTATGGGTGGATGCTGGTCACTGTGCGTCACCCCGGCGGAGCCAGCGGCGGAGCGTAGCGCAGTGTCACCGCGCCTGCGACAGAAGACGGCCCGGCAGGTTCCTGTCCTACGACAAACGCCTGGTCGCAGGGGTCATTACGCAATGCGAGCACTTGTCCTGCCCCGGCTGCGACCGACACGCCCAACGGCTCCCTGCGGCTGTACCGCCGCCTGTCGGCGGGTGCGGTGAGGGCCACTTCAACCTCTGGGAAAACCCGGCCGTCCGGCGGTTCAGGAACACCCCCTTTGCGCCGCATGCCGTTTCGCCGCCGCGCTGGAGGCCATGTCGAGGACGACGGCATCCGGGTAGTCCGCCTTGCAGCGCGCCAGCTCGCGCTCAGCGGCTGCCAGCGCCTCGTAGGCGCCCTTCACGGCGCGGATGAGGTCGAGCCGCACGACGGTGCCCCCGCGGATATACTCGGAGATTTTGAGCTGCCTGGTCACCGTGTCACCACCCGGTGCACGATGTCGTCAGTGCGCCGGAACAGGACACCGGACGCGGTACCAGCCCGCGACCGCCAGCCGAGCGCGGCACCGGGACCGTAGCCGCTAGCCAGCCAGTATGTGCCGGTCCTGGTGTCGGTCACTTCGGCGAGGCAGCCGTCCGGCAGGACCAGGACGTCACCGGCGCGGACATCAGCGGCCGGGACCGTCTCGACAGTCACGGACGGTCCGCTGATCCAGCCGCCAAGGTCGCGGCGCACGGTACTGCCTGATGCGGGATGATCGTTCATAGCCGAGGCTCCGTCTCGGTCAGGGCCCGGGTCGCGGCGTTGTCGGCGCCGTCCGGGCCCGCTTGCGTTGCGGGGACCCTCACCGTACGTCCGGACAGACGCAGCCGTCTATAGACGAGTGCGTGAGACTGGCGTGAGGAACACCCGGGTACCGTCGCCGCGTGACCGTCGATCATGAGGGCCCGCGGCCGGTCTACCTCCAGGTAGCGGACCTGCTGCGCGCCTCGATCGAGCGGGGTGACATCGCAGCAGACCGCGCCATCCCGAGCGAGTCCCGGCTGATGCAGGAGCACGGCATCGCCCGCGAGACAGCCCGCAAGGCCGTCCGGGTCCTGGCCGACGAGGGCCTGGTGTACGCCGTTCAGGGCCGCGGGGTGTACGTCACGAGGCGCTAGCCTTCTTGCGCTTTGCCGCTGGCGGCGCTGATGGGCGTGACGGAAGCGGTCGCGAGGCCGGACAGCGCTGCGGCGATCGCCTTGTCCCGGTCGGCTGAGGCGTGCTGGTACCGCATCGCGGCCGAAACGGTGGAATGCCCGAGCCGGGCCATCAGCTCGGCCAGCGTGGCCCCGGTCGCGGCGGCGAGCACGGCGCCCGTGTGCCGCAAGTCGTGGAACCGGAGATCCGGCCGCCCGGCTTTGTCGCGGGCCGGGTAGTAGACCGCGTACAGCGCCGATGGCGCCATGTGGCCGCCGCTGGCGGCCGGGAACACAAGTGCGTCGCGGCTGGCGGCTACGTGGTCGCGCAGGTGCGCCCTGACCGCGGACATCAGGTGCGGCGGGATGGCGACGTCGCGCTTGCCTGCCTCGGACTTGGGGTCCTTGACGATCCGGCCGTCACCGGTCCGCACGACCCCGCGGCGAACGCGGACGACGCCGCCGCGCACGTCGATGTCTCCGCGGCGCAGCTCGGACAGCTCGCCGAACCGCATCGCGCACCACGCGGCCAGCAGCACCATGAGCCGGTACCGCTGCGGCATGGCCTGAACGAGCGCCTCAAGCTCGGCCAGCGATGCGGGCTTGATCTGGCGGGCCCGCCTGGCCGTCCCGGCGCCGCGGACCCGGCAGGGATTGGCGAGGATGATGTCGTCGGCGAGCGCGGTGTTCAGGATGGTGCGCAGCAGGGAGTAGGCATGGGCGCGCATTGTCGGCCCGGTCTGGTCACGCAGCCTCGCGTGCCAGTCCCGCACCAGTGCCGGTGTGATCTCGGTCAGCGGCTGGTCGCCGAGCGCGGGCAGGACGTTCCTGAGCACGTTGCCGTACAGCAGCCGGGTAGCCGGGGACAGGTCGCGGTCAGCAAGCCAGGCCGCGCTGTAGGCGAGCAGCGTGACCGGAGCGGCAGGCTTCGGCGCGTCGGGCGACTTCCAGCGCTCCGCCTGGATATCGGCATCGACCCGGACGAGCCACGCCCGTGCGTATGAGGCGAGGCCGAACGTGAGCGGCCTGCCTTCCTCGCTGCGGGCGCTGTAACGGTTGCCGTCCGGGCCGGTGTACCGGGCCTGGAAACGACCGGAGGGGAGTTTGCGGACGGTACCGAACTCGCGCTTCATGCCGTCTCCCGTGCCCTCAGCGTGCCCGATGAATTGACAATCTGAGGGTATCACTGTCCACGTGCGGACACGTCAATATAGCTCTGAGCTGCACGTCAGATGCTGTTTCGGCAGGTCCGGCCTATCACTGCGATATAGGTTCGAGTCCTATCGCGGGAGCCCAGCAGTCAGCCCTCTCGCCGCAGTGTGTGAGGTTCCGGCCCGGTGACCAGGTCGCCGATGTGGATGCGGCCGGCGCGGATGATGTCCGACCAGACGCCGAGGGTGATGTGGTTCTTGCCGCGCAGCCGGGCCAGCGCGTGCAGGATCCGAGCATCGGTGGCGCCTGAGTCCGGGTTCCGGGTGATGACGACACAGCGCGGCACGGGGCCGATGACGCGCAGGATGGTCTCGCCGATGGAGACTTTCTGGCCGCTCCAGTCGTGTTCGGCCCAGGCGCCGGTGCCGGTCATCGTGATGGTCATGCGGAACCGGCGCGAGTCGGGGGTGGTGCCGTTGAGTTCCGGGGCGAGCGCCTCGAGTGATGCTTCGGACATCAGCGTGACGGGCTGGTCATCGTGGCCGAAATGTTCTGGCTCTCGTCTGAACAGGTGCACCTGCTGGCCGAGGTAGCCGGACAGTGCGGCGCTGAGCGGCCCGGCGATGATCCAGCCGGGTATCTCCCGCCCGTCATACATCCTGGTGGCCGCGGGGCCCCGGGCTCGGGGGTGTCCGTGACGGCGGTGCCGTCCGGGAAGCGCAACTCCAGGACCTCTCGCGCCTGGTCCCAGGCGGGCTCGATCTGCAGCAGCGCCGGGACCCGGCTGGTCAGCAGCAGCTTGCCGTCCTCCCCGGTGACCAGGAACTCGCGATCGCCTGCTATCCCGTGCTGCCCCAGCCGGATCTCGCTGGTGCGGTGCAGCCGCATGCCCTTGACCGGCGCAATTGCTAGCTGGGAAACGGTGACCGGCACTCTCCTGCCTCCTGCCTCTGGTGTGCTTTGGTGGCGGCTTCCGCGCGAGCTCAAGGTCCGCGGCAGTTCCTGTTTACCCGGTGCGGCATCGTGCATCGTCAATGCTGATCAGGTGCCCACGCCGGCGCCGTGGGCCACCCGGGTCGGCAGGCCAAGTTCGATCTGGGACAGGCCGAGAGCGAGGCGGCGGTCGCGGACGGCGCGGCCGATCAGGTGGGCGCGCTGAGCTTCGGCGTGCCCTACGCGGCATTCCGCGCTGCCACGCCGCTGGGCGGCCAGTTCCTGTCGCGGTTGCTCAGGCGCCCCAGCCAAGACCGGACTTCCGGTTCGACCTCCACCGCGCAGAGCCGGGTCAAGAACTGCAGGTGCGTGAATCCTGCCATCTGCGTATACCCCAGCCACAGGCCCCTGCGCCGCATGACCGGATGTTGCCTGCCTGCCTGCTGCCGTACCATCGGCGGGATGGTGACCGAGGACGACGTTCGCCAGATCGCGCTGTCTTTGCCCGCGACGGCGGAGAAGCCTTACAACCGGCTCCCTTCCTTCCGGGTGCGCAGCAGCCTGTTCATCCGAGTGCACGAGTTGCCGGACACGTTGTTCGCGCGTTGCGCCAGCCTCGATGAGCGCAACGAGCTGCTCAGGGCCGAGCCGGGCAAGTTCTTTATTACGCCCCACTACGACGGCTACCCGGGGATCCTCGTTCGGCGCAGCGAGGTTGACCGTGACGAGCTAGCCGAACTCGTGACCGAGGCCTGGCGAATCTGCGCCCCGAAGCGACTACTCGCCGCCTACGACACGGCGCACCCGCCGGCACCATGACCGGAAGCCCGGTTTCGGGTGTGCCCGGGCTGGTCAGCTGGTTCGATGACAGATCTGGGCGTCTGCCGGGCCGAGTACTACCCAGGGCCGCGTGCTGGCTGTCAAGTGAAGAAAGTCAGGTTGCCCTGAGGCTCGGTCACCGGCAGACCGGACGTCCCGGCACGGCTTCCTAGGGGACGGGCTTGGCCATCATGACGTCGTCCACGTACTGGCCGTTGATGATGAACTCATCGTGCAGGACGCCTTCGCGCACGTAGCCGAGCCGCTCGTACAGCGCTATCGCGGCGTCGTTGGTGCCCAGCACCCGGAGGCTGATCTTGACGGCACCGCAGTTGCGGGCGAATGGCTCGGCGGCCGACAGCAGGGTGGTCGCGACGCCCCGCCGTCTCGCCCCTGGCTGGACGGCAATTCCCGACACGTGCAGGACGTGCCCGTTCTCTGGCAGCGTGGTCGGCGGCTTGAGCCTGATGTATCCGACCACCGCGGTATCGAGCTCGGCGACCAGGTGGATCTGGGGCGGGTTGTTCTCGCTGAAGAAGCCCGCGCCGGGCAGCGACGAGGCCTGGATCACCGACGGGAATCCGGACTGAGCCGTCCAGGCAGCCCGTTCCAGAGCGACCAGGGCGGCCTGGTCGCCTGGCCTGGCCAGCCGTACCTGGACGCTGTCGTCGCGGCGTCGCGGCCGGAGAAGGCTCACCGTCCTATCCTGACAGGCCGGGCCGGCTGTCCGGCAACCCGGCCGCGGCCGGCGAGCGTAGGGTCGGCGAAATGGGCGAGACGGGACAGACGCGGCGGGTGCGGGCCGGGCAGGTCGACCTGGCCTGTCAGGTCAGCGGGGATGAGCAGGCGCCGCCGATGGTCCTGCTGCACGCGCTGGGTGAGCGTGGCGCCGACTGGGCCGCCGTCGCGGGCCGGTTCGCCAGGAGGTACCGGGTGTACGCACCTGACCTGCGCGGGCACGGTGACAGTGACTGGCCGGGGGCGTACTCGTTCGCGCTGTTGCGGGACGACGTGTGCGCGTTCCTCGATGCGCTTGGCCTGGCCCGGGTGACGCTGGTCGGCCACTCGATGGGCGGCGCGGTCGCCTTCGGCGTCACGCTGGAGCGCCCGGACCTGGTGGCCAGGCTCGTGGCCGAGGACGTCGTGCCGCCATACCCCCGCGACCGGCCGCCGCCGGAGCGGCCGGATGGCCCGCTGGACTTCGACTGGGCGGTAGTCCCGGCGATCGTGACCCAGGTGAATGCGGGAGACTCCGCCGCGTGGACCGCACTGCCCGGGATCGTGGCGCCGACCTTGATCGTCGGCGGCGGCGAGGCCAGCCACATCGACCAGGCCCGGCTGGCCCAGGCCGCCCGCCTGATCCCCCGCTGCGATCTGGTGACCATCCCGGCCGGGCACCTGGTGCACGCGTCCGAGCCTGAGCGGTTCGCCAGGACGGTGCTGGACTGGCTGGCTAAGCAGGGACCCGATACGCCGGATCGTCCGGGCTAGCGCGCTGCGGCATCGGGACCGAAGTAGCGCGGGTTGGCGACGGCGAGCCGGGCGGCCACCTCGTCGGCGAGGTCGTGGCCGGGCGGCGGCGGGCCCAGCTCGAGTTCTCGCGCCACGGTGCCCAGCACGTTGGCGGCGACCCTGGCGTGAAACGCGAGCTGGCCGCTCGTGCCCGGCATCACCTGGTCGGTGAGGAATTCCCTGACCGCCTCGACCAATTCACTCGCGGTCGGCCGCCCGTACGGTGCGGGCCCGGGCGCCCCCCGGCCGGCCGGCCGGGGACGGCGGACCGCGGCCCGGGCGGCGCCCTGCGGGTCGAGCACCAGCAGGAGGTCCCACTCCTGCTCGCAGACCCGGCGGCCGATGGCCGCGAGCTCGACCGAGCGGTTGGCCCCGCTCAGGTGGGCCTGGGCCTGGGTCATGCAGATCACGCCCCAGCGCAGCGTGCCGAGCAGTTCCCACCAGCCCAGCTCGTCCAGGCTCAGGCTGGCCCCGCCCGCCGCCCGGTAGGCCGCGAGCAGTTCCTCGCGCGACCCGAGCCCGGCCACCGGGGCGCTGGCGCCGAAGCGCCAGGCCTTGACGCACAGCCAGCCGAGATCCTCGGCGGGGTTGCCGAGATGGGTGAGTTCCCAGTCCAGTACCGCGCGCAGGCCTTCCGGGCCGACGATCACGTTGCCGAGACGAAGATCGCCGTGCAGCAGGACCGGATCACGTCGCGGCGGTTGGCTAGCCGTCAGCTTCTCGAGGGCGAGGTCGAACACGGGGCTGTGGTCGTCGAAAGTCGCGAGCGTGGCCTGCAGGTCGGCCAGCGGCTCGGGCTGCGGGAAGTTCTCGGGCGGCGGAATCGCGTGCAGGCGAGCGGCGAGAGCGCCCAGCTGGCCGACCAGGACGTCGCGGGCGGGGGCGTACGGCCCGTCACGGAGAATCCGGCGGGCGATGGTCTCGCCCGCGACGCGGCGCATCACCATTCCCGCCGTGCCAAGGCCGGGTCCTTCCGACATGAACAGCAGCTCAGGGACCGGCAGGCCTGCGCTGGCGGCGAGGCTGAGCGCCTGTGCTTCGCGGTGAACCGCGACCGGCTCCGCTGGCCGGCCAGGCGGATCTCGCCGCAGCACCAGCTCGCTCCGCGAGCCGTCCGCGCCCACCGCGTCGAACGCCCAGACCTCGCGGGATGCGCCTCCTGACATCCTGGACAGCCCCTCGATCGACGCGGGCCCGCTGACCCAGGGCGCGAGCGCAAGGGCCAGGTCGCTGACCGGCACGCGGGCGTCGTCCATCAGCTCCCGCTGACTCCTTTGGGCGCGCGCTGGTGCATATAGCCGAACATGTACCCGGCCACCCGGCGCATCTGGATCTCCTCCGTGCCCTCGGTGATCCGGTACCGGCGATGGTGCCGGTAGATGTGCTCGAACGGCTTGTGCCGGGAGTAGCCGAGCCCGCCGTGCACCTGCATCGCCCGGTCGGCGGCCTCGCAGCACAGCCGGTTCGCCCAGTAATTGCACATGGAGACCTTGTCCGAGGCCGAGAACGGCCCGCCGGTGTCCATCAGCCAGGCGGTCTTGTGAATGAGCGCGCGCAGCATCTCGGCCTGGGTCTGCAGTTCCACCAGGGGGAACTGGATGGCCTGGTTGGCCGCCAGCGGCTTGCCGAACGGCTTGCGCTCCTTGGCGTAAGCGACGGACTGGTCGATGCAGTACTGGGCGGCGCCGAGGCTGGAGGCGGCCTGCCTGATCCGGTTCTCGTTGAAGAAATGCTGCCCGACCTGCAGGCCGCGACCCTCGCCGCCGAAGATGGCGCTGTCTGGCACCCGCACGTCGCGGAAGGTGACGTGGGCGTGGTCGGTCGGCATGTTGAACGTCCACAGGTAATCCTGGACCGTGAAGCCGGGCGAGGCGACCGGGGTCAGGAACGCGGTGATCCCCTCGGCGTCACCGGGCCGGCCGCTGGTCCTGGCGAAGATCAGGTCGTGCGAGGCCGCATGCACTCCGGTGTTCCAGGTCTTCTCGCCGTTGATCACCCACTCCGCGCCGCCCTGGCCGGCCCCCGGCTCGCGCACCGCGGTGGTCTCCATGAACGTCGCGTCCGAGCCGTGGGCCGGCTCGGTGATGCCGAACGCGAAGCCGCGGCGCCCCGCCGCGAGCTCATCGACCCACTCGTCGCGCTGTCGCTGCGTGCCGTATTCCAGCATAAGCAGCAGGCCCACGTTGTTGCCGACGATCATGTGCTCGTTCTGCAGGTCGCAGTGCAGCCCCAGGCCCTGGCCGGCCAGGTGCTCGCGGATGATGGCCATGCCGAGGTTGGTGCCGTCCCGGCCGCCGTAGCGTGCGGGGAACGCATACCGGTAGTGCCCGGCCGCGTCGGCCAGCCGCACCGCCTCGCGCAGCAGCGCCTCCCACTCGGCGCTGGGCAGCCCGCCGCGGTCCCAGTCGGTCCTGGCGTCCTCGCGCCGGTGGTCGAAGAACCGGATGTTGTCGTCCGCCTGCTCCAGCGGGCGGATCTCGGCCTCGATGAACGCGTCGAGCTCGGTCAGGTACCCGGCGAGGTCGGCCGGAATCGCGAAGTCCACCGTGTCCCCGGGCTCAGGGAGCTTCGGCCAGCGGGGCGGACCGGGACCGGCGCGGCTGCGGCACCAGCCGCTCGCCCTCCTTCATGGAGCTGATCAGCGGCGACCTAGCCAGGAAGAACGCGCCGGTGAAGGCGATCAGCAGTGAGATCGCCTCCAGCGGCCCGGCCCCGCCGCCGGTGTGCAGGTCGTCGCCGAACAGCCCGATGCCAATGCAGATGCTGGCCAGCGGGTCGATCAGCACTAGCGTGGACTGCGAAGCGACGAGCGGGCCGGCGTGGATGGCGTTCTGGGTGAGGAACACGGCGAGCGCGCCGAAGAACGCCAGGGCGTACACCTGCCAGTGCTTGTAGAGCTGGGTCCAGTCGGCCGAGGCGAAGTCGGAGACGACCTTGGTGCAGGCCGCGGTGAACGCGAAGCTGACCGACGCGGCGGTGCCGAACATCGTCGCCCGCCACCAGCGCGGCCCGCGCAGCGCCAGCATCACGGCCACGACGATCACGGCGGCGCAGACGCCGCCGGCCACCACCCACCGCCAGCCGGGCGGCGGGGTCATGCCGTACTGCGGCTGGGCGAAGTACAGGAACCCGGACAGGCCGCCGGCCACCGCGATCGCGCCGATCCATTCCCGGACGCCGATCTGGAACCGGAACCAGATCGCCAGGATGGCCGCCAGGAACACCAGCTCGGTGGTGAGGATCGGCTGGACCTCGGAGAGCCGGCCCAAGTGCAGGGCAATCGCCTGGAGCACGAAGGAGACGATCATCAGCGCGAATCCGAGCAGCCAGACACCGCGGCTCAGCGCGTACTTGAGCAGGCTGAGCCGCAGCGTCGCGTTGGCGGGCGCGTTCTGCACGCCGAGCCGCTGCAGCACGCTGGTCAGCGCGTTCACCAGCGAGGCAGCAAGTGCCAGCAGGTAGACCATGGCTGTCAGAGCCTCCGTCAGCGACGAGTACGAGCGCAGGAACACGGGCCCCGGGTAGAAGGCTCGAATAGCTCGTCCGCACGGTGTGTGAGTCAAGGATGCCTCAGAGCTATCGCCACTGGCTATCCCTTAGGGCCGGCGCGCAGGTGGCGGCTCCGCGACAAGGGCAGGATCGTGAACATCTCGGCCGTGAACACGGTGCTGGCCCAGGGGGTCAGGCCAGGCAGCGCAGCGGGCGGCCGCCGTTCCAGGTGACCATGTCGGCCAGCGCCGCGACGATGTCGATCGGGGCGCCCGGCGGGGCGCCGTCCAGCTCGGCGTAGGCACGGTGCAGGTTGCCGGCCACCCGCTCGGAATCCGGCCAGGTCGCGTAGGGGCCGAGGTCCGCCTCGGTCGCCGCCTGCAGCGGGGTCAGTCCGGCCGCCCGCCCGGCCGTCGCCGTCCGCTGGACGAACCGCAGGTAGTCCAGCGTGCGCTCGACCGGCTCGGTGCCCCCGAACACCGGCCCGTGCCCGGGCACGATTATCCGCGCGCCGAGCGGGGCGATGACCCGCTCGAGTACCTCGATCGCGCCGGTGACCGAGCCCATCAGCACGAACGGCGTGCCGCCGTTGAAGATCAGGTCGCCGCTGAACAGCACCGAGTGGTCCGGGATCCAGATGATCGAGTCATTGGTGGTGTGGGCCGGCTTGCCCGTGTAGCGGACTTCGGCCCGCAGGTCGCCGGAGTGCAAGGCGATCTGGTCGGTGAAGGTGATGAACGGCGGCTCGAGCGTCAGCTCGCCCCAGTCCGGGCCGTCCCAGAACGGCAGCTCGGCGGGCGGCCCGAACGCGATCGCCTCGGCTCTGGCCTGTTCCTGGGCGATGATCGCGGCCGCCGGGAACAGGCAGTTGCCGAAGGTGTGATCGCCATGGTGGTGGGTGTTGACCACGGCTCGCACGGGCGCCGGCGTGACCGCCGCGATGGCGCGCCGGTAGGCCTCGGTGCGGTGCCGCGTCGAGCACGTGTCGATGCTGATGACGCCCTGCGGCCCGGTCAGGAAGCCGGTGTTGTTGATCCACCAGGTGCCGTCCGGCTGGATGTAGGCGTAGACGCCGTCGCTGACCGCGATGGTCTCCGGCGGCCCCGGGCTGACGATGTCCGCGGCGGTACTGCTCATGCCAGCAGCGTGCCAGAGGCCGGGACGCTTCAGTTCGGGGTTCGGATGAACAGGCGGGACCCCTGTGCCTTGACGGGCTGGCGGGGCCGAGTGAGGATTAACCAATCCGAAATGGAGCCGGTGTACCAAAAGTAACCGGATCTGGGAGGCCCTGTGAAGGCGTCTGGCCCGGCGCGGATAGCGCCGCACAGAGCCGGTTACTACGTCAGTGCGGTGTGGCCGCCGCAGCCCGGCCAGTTAGCCGTGCCCGGCATCCGTGTGTCCCGGCAGCCCCTGCGGTCTCAAGGTTCACGCCCGAGACATCATTCGCTTACGGTTCAACTCCTAACATGGGGTAGCTGGAATGTGATCTGGGTTACAGCCGGGCACGAATCGGGCATTACGACCGCCCGCGTCGTCTGGCGCCGAGGCCAGGATCAGCGGCTCTGAGTTCCGCGATGGAGGCAAGATGATGGGTGTTCCCGACCGGCGGACCCGCTCTGGAGTTCTGGCTGCGCGCCAGCGGACAGGCGGTGGGCGCCGGCACCTGGCAGTGTGCTGCGGGGCGGCGCTGGCCGCCTCGGCGCTCGCCGCGTGCGGCTCAGGGAGCGGCGGCTCCGGGCCGGTGCGGCTGACCTACTACCTGTATCCCGACACGTCGGGAGTGACCAATACCGCCGTCGCGAACTGCAGCAAGGCCAGCCACGGCCAGTACACGATCTCCTATCAGCAGCTGCCGCTCTCGGCGGACGGGCAGCGTCAGCAACTGGTCCGGCGGCTGGCGGCCCATGACAACTCGATCGACATCATGGGCCTTGACGTGACCTGGGAGGCCGAGTTCGCGCAGGCCGGCTGGATCCTGCCGTGGACCGGCGCGAACAGGGCGAGCGTGGAGAACGGCACGCTCAAGCCGATGCTGAACACCGCCACCTGGAAGGGCAAGCTGTACGCGGCGCCTGACAACACCAACACCCAGCTGCTGTGGTACCGCTCGGACCTGGTCAAGACCCCGCCCAAGACCTGGGGCGAGATGATCAGTGACTCGATCAAGCTGGCCAAGGAAGGCAAGCCGCACCTGATCGAGATCCAGGGCGCGCAGTACGAGGGCGTGACCGTGTGGTTCAACTCCATGCTGGCCAGCGCGGGGGGCGCCGTGCTGAACAAGGCGGCCAGCAAGGTCGTGCTCGGCAAGCCCGCCATCACCGCGCTGGCGATGATGCACCGGCTCGCAACCTCGGTCGCGGCCGACCCCTCACTGGACGTGCAGCAAGAGAACGATAACCGGCTGGCGATGGAGTCGGGCACGGCGGCGTTCCAGCTGAACTACCCGTTCGTGTATCCGTCCATGAAGCTCGACAACCCGACGATGTTCAAGAACTTCAAGTGGGCGCCCTATCCGCAGGTCGTGGCGGGCCAGCCGGTGCACGTCACGATCGGCGGCATCGACCTGGCGGTCAGCGCCTACTCCCAGCACCCGAAGCTCGCCTTCGCCGCCGCGCTGTGCCTGCGGGACAAGGCCAACCAGCTGCAGGGCGCGATCAAGGGCGGCGTGCCGCCGACGATCGTCAGCCTGTACAGCGATCCCAAGCTGTTCCCCGACTACCCGTTCCACGCCGACATCCTTAAGGAGCTGGAGACCGCCGCCGTGCGGCCGAAGTCCCCGGTCTACCAGGTCCTGTCGATCAACATCTCGCACCTGGTCTCGCCGCCCAAGGGCATCAGCCCGGCGGCCACCGAGAAGAAGATGGCCAGCCAGCTGACCACCGCCCTGCAGAGCAAGGGCCTGGTCCCGTGACCCGGGCGTCCGGTCGCGTCCTGGCGGCAGGGAAGGGAAGGGGCCGATGAGTATTCAGAGCGAGACCGCGACCGTCGCGACCGCCGGCCAGGCGCCCGCAACCGGGAAGAAGGCCCTGTCGGAGGGAGCGCGGGCCGAGCGCCGGCTTGGCTGGCTGCTCTGCGCGCCCGCGGTGATCGTCATGATCGCCGTGACCGCCTACCCGGTCGCGTACGCGGTGTACCTGTCGCTGGAGCGGTACAACCTGGAACTGCCGCAGGACATCAAGTTCGTCGGGCTGGCCAACTACGGGGCGGTGCTGTCGTCCCCTTACTGGTGGCACGCGCTGATCGTCACGCTGATCATCACGGTGGTCTCGGTGGCCTTCGAGCTCGTGCTTGGCATGCTGCTCGCGCTGCTGATGCACCGGACGATCTTCGGCCGCAACACGGTGCGGACCGCGGCGCTGATCCCGTACGGGATCGTCACCGTGGCCGCGGCTTACAGCTGGCAGTTCGCCTGGACGCCGAGCACCGGCTGGCTGTCGGCGCTGTTCGCCAACGGGGCTCCGCTCAGTCACACGGGTCAGGCGGTCGGGGTGATCATCCTGGCCGAGGTCTGGAAGACCACGCCGTTCATGGCCCTGCTGCTCCTGGCCGGGCTGTCGCTGGTGCCCGAGGACCTGCAGCGGGCGGCCAAGGTGGACGGCGCGACCGGCTGGCAGCGGTTCACCAGGATCACGCTTCCGCTGATGAAGCCGGCCATCCTGGTCGCGTTGCTGTTCAGGACCCTGGACGCGTTCCGGATCTTTGACAACATCTACATCCTGACCCAGGGCGGCAACAACACCGGCTCGGTGTCGATCCTCGGTTACGACAACCTGTTTAACGCGCTGAACCTGGGCATCGGGTCGGCGATCTCGATCCTGATCTTCATCTGCGTGGCGATCATCGCCGTCCTGTTCATAAGGGGCTTCGGCACGTCCGCCCCCGGCTCGGATATCGGAAAGAGGTGACGCGCTGATGGAGAGCGCGACCACATCGAGGAAGTTCGGCTGGGGAACGGCGAACACCGTCGCCGTCGTCATCACCCTGATCCCGCTGCTGTGGATCTTGTCGCTGTCGTTCAAGACCCCGGGCGCGATCACGGACGCCAGCTTCTGGCCGAAGCAGTGGACCCTTTCGAACTACAGCGGCATCCTGAAGAGCTCGGCGTTCCTGCGGCCGCTGCTGAACTCGGTCGGCATCGGGCTGATCGCCACCGTCATCGCGGTGCTGCTGGCCTCGATGGCGGCCTACGCCGTCGCGCGGCTGGCGTTTCCCGGCAAGCAGGTGCTGATCGGCATGGCCCTGCTGATCGCGATGTTCCCGGCGATCTCCCTGGTCACGCCGATGTTCAGCATCGAGCGTTCGCTGGGGCTGTTCGACACCTGGCCCGGCCTCATCATCCCGTACGTGGCGTTCGGGCTGCCGCTCGGCATCTACATCCTGTCGGCCTTCTTCCGCGAGATCCCGTGGGAGCTGGAGAAGGCCGCCAAGATGGACGGCGCCACCCCGTTCCAGGCCTTCATGCGGGTGATCGCGCCGCTGGCGGCACCGGGCATGGTGACCACCGCGATCCTGGTGTTCCTGTTCTGCTGGAACGAATTCCTGTTCGCGATCTCCTTCACCTCCACCACCAATGCCCGGACGGCCCCGGCCGCGCTGGCCTTCTTCAGCGGCAGCTCGCAGTTCACCTCGCCGACCGGCCCGATCGCCGCGGCGGCCGTGGTCATCACCATCCCGATCATCATCTTCGTGCTGTTCTTCCAGCGCCGGATCGTCGCTGGGCTGACCTCTGGCGCCGTCAAGGGCTAGGAATGAGGAGACACAGTGGCTGACATCGTTCTTGACCAGGTCACCAAGCGGTTCCCCGACGGCGCGCTGGCCGTCGACAAGATCAGCCTGGACATCGCCGATGGCGAGTTCGTCATCCTGGTGGGCCCGTCCGGCTGCGGGAAGTCGACGACGCTCAACATGATCGCGGGCCTGGAAGACATCACAGAAGGCGAGCTCCGCATCGGCGGCAAGGTCGTCAATAACATGGCGCCGAAGGACCGGGACATCGCGATGGTGTTCCAGAGCTACGCCCTGTACCCGCACATGACGGTCAGGGAGAACATGGGGTTCGCGCTGAAGCTGGCGAAGAACCCGCAGTCCGTGATCGACGAGAAGGTCAACGAGGCGGCCAGGGTCCTCGACCTGACCCAGCACCTGGAGCGCAAGCCGGCCAACCTGTCGGGCGGCCAGCGGCAGCGGGTCGCGATGGGCCGGGCCATCGTCCGGGCCCCGTCGGTATTCCTGATGGACGAGCCGCTGTCCAACCTGGACGCCAAGCTGCGGGTGCAGATGCGGACCGAAGTGTCCAGGCTGCAGCGGCGGCTCGGCACGACGATGGTCTACGTCACGCACGACCAGACCGAGGCTATGACGCTGGGCGACCGGGTCGCGGTCATGCGCAACGGCTTGCTGCAGCAGGTCGGCTCGCCCCAGCAGCTCTATGACAACCCCGACAACCTGTTCGTGGCAGGCTTCATCGGCTCGCCGGCGATGAACTTCATGCCGGCCACGATCGACGACGGGACAATGCATACCCCGCTCGGCGACGCTCCGCTGAGCGGCCGGCTCCGGCAGGCCCTGGAGCAGGCGAACGCGCCGCGTGAGCTGATCGTCGGCATCCGCCCCGAGGCGTTCGAGGACGCGGCGCTGGCCGGCGATGACGCGAAGCAGGACGGCGTCGCCTTCCGTGCCACGATCGACGTGCTCGAGTCGATGGGCTCTGATGTGTTCGTCTACTTCACCAAGGAGATCGAGCACGGCGTGGACGCCGCCGAGCTGGCCGAGCTGGCCAGGGATTCCGGCCGGGCGGACACCGGCGCGAGCGCCGACTCGATGGTGGCCAGGATCGACACGGCGACCCAGATCCGCGAGGGTGACGAGGCCGAGCTGTTTGCCGACCTGCGGCACCTGCACGTGTTCAACCCGTCGACCGGGCAGAACATCACCGGGGGCGGCGGGGCGTCGCGCTCGGCCGCCGTCACGGGGGGTGCGGCCAGCCAGGAAGCGTCCGCCCCGGGCGCCGCGGCTCCGGCCGCCGCGGCCCAGCCGGACGGCACGGCTCCTGACCCGGCCGGGACCACGGCCGGGACGTCCGAGGCTGGCAGTTCGGAGCCGGGCGCGGGCGAGCCCGGCTGACATCGCGCGGTCTGCGCCGCGGGGTCAGCTGATCTCGCGGCGCAGCCGGGCGATGATCTCGTCGCTCCACTCGTGCGTCCGCATCAGCCGGTACCGCTCCCTGGCCACCCGCAGGTAGGCCTCGGCCTCGGTCCTGGTGCCGATCATGTCGGCGGCGCGCAGCATGCGCAGCACGGGCTGGTATTCCTCGGCCCACCAGCGCCTGGCCACCTGCTCGCGGTCGAAGAGGGCGCGCTCGGCCTGCATGCACCGGTAGCCCCAGGCCTCGACCGCCTCGCTGAGTTCGGCATAGCACCACGGATCCGCGAAATTGATCGTGCTGAACGCCTGCGCAGGCAGCGGCACCCGGGCCCTGAACAGCCGCTCGCCGTCCTTCATGACCAGGTCCGCGCGGCCGCGGATGCCGCTGGCCGGCACGGCCGTGAGCACCTCGGTGACGTAGGCATCGATGGTCTTCTGCCCGGTCGCGATCGCGATCGAGACCCGGTGGTGACCGTCGATCACGAAGTGCAGGTCGCCGATCCGGTACACCTCGATCGGCGGGATCGCCTCGCCGCGCCGCTGGGCCAGGGCGAGCCGCTCCCAGCGTTCCCGGACCCGGCTCGAGGTCGGCCGGAAGTGCCGGTCGAAGTCCCGGAGCGAGTCCACCGTACCGACGATGCTGGCCAGCTTGATGGTCTTCAGGCCCAGCCGCCGTTCGCCCCGGCGGCCGAGCGCGCTGACCACATCCTCGAACGGCAGGATCAGGTTGACGTCGTCGGGTTCGCGGCGCAGCCGGTAGGCGAGCCGGTTCAGGACCTGGCGGCGCCGGGCCCTGACGAAGTCGTTCTCCACGTCCGAGCGCGGGAATCCGGTCTCAGGCGGCATGCCGCTGCCCGCCCCGCAGGTTCGCTGGCCCGCCCGCGCCAGGCGTGAGGTCCAGCATCCGCCAGCCCATCACGTTGCCCACGGCGGTCGGCCCGGCCAGGCGGACCGCCGGGTCACCGCCCGGGCGCACGTGGCCGTGCAGCAGCGCGCGCGGGGCCAGGTCAGCAAGCAGGTCGTGGTAGCAGCCGAACCCGCGATGGGCCGGGTCGTCCCCGTCGCCAAGCCCGCGCGGCGGTGCGTGCGTGATCAGGACGTCGACGCCCTGGTGATCGCGACGGCGGAGCCGCCTGGCCAGGCGGCTCAGCCGTCGGGCCCGGCTAGCCTGCTGGCGCTCGGAGTACTGGTTCGGGCCCGGGCCGTATCGCAGGCAGCCGCCGAGCCCGGCGACCCGCAGCCCGGCCACGTCCACCACGTCGCCGTCGGCGCTGACCGCGCCGAGCGGCCACGGCACCCGGGCCGGGAAACCGGCCCTGGTGATCAGGCCGGCCCTGGTCTGGCGGTAGCCCGACAGGTCGGGATCGTGGTTGCCAGGGATGAAAACCAGCGGCGCGTCGGTCGCGTTCATCAGCGCGGCGAGGTAGCTGGCCGGCAGGTCGCCGCAGGCGAGGATCAGGTCCGCGGACCGGCGGCCGGACATTCCGGCGGCCAGGCCCTCGTCGACCTCGTCGGCGACGGCGAGCACGCGGACGGTCACCGCCCGAGCCTATGGGCGCTCATCGCCTGGCCGTTGCCCGGACCTCGATCCCGCGCTGGCGCAGCCCGGCCTCGGCCCGGTAAATGTCGGCCTGCCTGGCCCGGTCGCCGCCGGGCGGCGGGGGCACCCCGAGCCGCTCGCAGGCGGCCCGCAGCACATCGAGGTAGGCACCGCGGGTCGCGCGCAGCTTGTGCTGGCGGGCCGGCCCGCGCGGAGTGTTCTCGACTGCCTCAAGCCCGGCCCGGAGACGGCGCAGGCGGCCGGTGAGCGCGTGAAGCGGCTCGGGGGGCGGCGGCCGGCGGCGGGCCTCGGCGGCCCGGCGCCAGGCGCGCACGCCGAGCACGGCGGCGTAGCCGGCGATGGTCGGCAGCAGCACGGCCAGCGCGAAGAGCCCGAGCGTGGTCATGTCTTCCATACTCGGCGTGGCCCCCCGGCCTGCGCAACCCGCGGCCAGGCCCGGCTGGGATAGTTAAGGCCGGGATCGGGCGGGCAGCAGCCAGGCGGTGGCGGGCGAGCCTGATCCAGAAGGGAGCCCGCCGTGGGCCGGTGGTGGCAAGGGGCGACGCTGTACCAGCTCTACGTCAGGTCCTGGCAGGACTCGGACGGCGACGGGTACGGGGACCTGCGCGGCATCATCTCCCGGCTCGACCACCTGAGCTGGCTGGGCGCGGACGGGATCTGGCTGTCGCCGACGATGCCCTCGCCCGACGCGGACTGGGGCTATGACGTCAGCGACTACCGGGACGTGCACCAGGACCTGGGCACGCTGGATGACCTGGACGCGCTGATCGCCGCGGCGGCCGAGCGGGACATGCGAGTGCTGCTCGACCTGGTGCCGAACCACACCAGCTCCGCGCATCCGTGGTTCGTGGAGTCTGCCTCGGGCCGTGACAGCGCGCTGCGCGACTACTACGTCTGGGCCGGCCCGGCGCCGGACGGCGGGCCGCCGACCAACTGGCTGGACTTCACCGGGCGTCCGGCCTGGCAGTGGGACGAGCCGTCCGGCCAGTACTACCTGCATAACTTCCTGGCCGCCCAGCCCGACCTGAACTGGTGGCAGCCGCGGGTGCACGAGGAGTTCGAGGACATCCTGCGGTTCTGGTTCGAGCGCGGCGTAGCCGGCTTCCGCATCGACGTGGCGCACGGCCTGTACAAGGACAAGCTGCTGCGGGACAACCCGCCGGCCGGGGCCAGCGGTCCGCTCGGCGGCCGGTTCGGGCAGGTCGCCAGGTACAGCATGAACCAGGCCGAGGTGCACCAGGTGTACCGGCGGTGGCGCGAGATCGCGGGCGGCTACGACTCGCCGCGGCTGCTGCTCGGCGAGACCTGGGTCGGCGACCTGAGCGACCTGGCCGCGTTCTACGGCCGCGACGACGAGCTGCAGCTCGCGTTCAACTTCCCCTTCGTCTACGCGCCGTTCCGCGCGGCCGAGCTCGCGGCCGTGGTCGACGCCACCCTGGCCGCGCTGCCGGACCTGGCCTGCCCGGTGTGGACGGCCTCCAACCACGACGTCGGCCGGTTCCCGAGCCGCTGGTGCGGTGGGGACGACGCCCGGGTCAAGCTGGCGCTGCTGGTGATGGCAACGCTGCCGGGGACGCTGGTGCTGTACTACGGGGACGAGATCGGCATGACCGACGTGGCGGTGCCGCCCGAGCTGGCCAGGGACACCCTGGACGGCTCGTCGCACCTGGGCCGGGATCGCGGCCGGACCCCGATGCAGTGGGACGACTCGCCGTCCGCGGGCTTCACCCGGGCCGGCGTGCGGTCCTGGCTGCCGGCCGGCGGTGCCGCGGCCAGGAACGTGACCGCCCAGCGCGACGATCCGGGTTCGGTGCTGCATTTCTGCCGCGACCTGCTGCGGGTGCGGCGCGAGCAGCGCGGTGCGGCCGGCGAGCAGGTCGCGGGCTACCAGCGGCTCGCCGCCCCCGAGGGTACCTGGCGGTACGCATCGGGCGAGCTGGAGGTGGCGGCCAACCTGACCGGCGCTCCGGCCAGCGGCGCCTGGCCGGACGGCGAGGTTCTGCTGTCCACCCACCGGGCCGGCCCCGGTCCCGGCTCGGGCCAGGCCAGGCCGCCGCGGCCGCTCGCCGGGACCGGCGTGCTGGCGCCCTGGGAGGGCGTGATCACCCGGCGCTCGCCCTGACCGGCCCGCTGGCGGCGGGCCCACAGCCAAGCGCGCGGCCTGGACTGGCAGACTAACCCGGTCAGCCGGGCCGGTCAGCGATGCGGCTGGATCAGCCCGAAGACGACGATGCCGATCACGAAGGCGAGGATGAGGGCGACGACTCCGTTGTGGTGGCGCGACCGGCGGTACCCGGGAATCTTCCGCTTCGTCGACTTGACGTCACCGTGCGCGGCGTAGGAACGGTTGGCGTACCAGCCGAGCGCGCAGCCCGCGCCGAGGAAAATGAGTACCAGTCCGTAGGAGGCCGAACTCATCGACATTCCTTTCGCGGTCTCGGTTCGCCCAGGCCAGCAACGGCCCTCAGGCTTATCCGGAGTTATGCACGCGACCGGCGCCCTTTCAATCCGGACGGCCGCTCAAGTTCTGGTAATGATCTGATTGGAACGCAGAGCATTTCCTGCTCTATTCGCAGTAAAAAAGGGAGATGGGTCGCATGAACGATACGCTGACCGCGGAAACCGTCACGATGAGAAGCCGGGATGGCGCGGAGATCGAGGCGTACCTGGCCCGGCCGGACGGTGCGGACAGCTACGGCGGCGTGGTGGTCATCCACCACCTGCCTGGCTATGACTCCTCGACCAAGGAGATCGTGCGGAAGTTCGCGGCGAACGGCTACGCGGCCCTGATGCCGAACCTGTACTACCGCGATTCGCCCGGCGCCAGCCCTGACGATGCCGCCGCGGCAGCCAGGGCGAAGGGCGGCGTGCCGGACGATCAGGTGGTCAACGACGTGGCCGGCGCGGCCGAGTACCTGCGGAGCCTGCCCGGCGCCAACGGCAAGGTGGGCGTGATCGGCTACTGCTCGGGCGGCCGCCAGTCGTTCCTGTCCGCGTGCAGCCTCTCGTTCGACGCGGCCGTGGACTGCTACGGCGGTGCGGTCGTGCGCGTGCCCGAGGGGGCCCCGGCGAGCATGAAGCCGCTCATTGGCCTGGCCGGGAACCTGTCCTGCCCGCTGCTCGGGCTGTTCGGCGCGGACGACCAGTTCCCGACCCCGGCCGAGACGGCCGAGCTCTCGCAGGCTCTTGACGAGCACGGCAAGGCGCACGAGTTCCACACCTTCGCCGGGGCCGGGCACGCCTTCTTCTCGGTGGACCGCGGGTCTTACCGGGTCGACGCGGCGGTCGAGGGCTGGGAGATGGTCTGGGCGTTCTTCGGCCAGCACCTGCCGGGAAAGGCCTGAGCAATGTGCACCTATTCGACCGAGCACGTCCAGGCGGCCGGCAGCGGGAAGGGCGCGAACGGCTGTTCCGGCTGAGCGAGGTAAGCGTGTACCTTGACCACCCGGCGCACGCCCTGACCGATCACACCCTGAACATCGACTTCCTCAACCCGGCCAGGGGCCCGTCGGCCAGGGTCGCGGTCGAGCTGACCGCCGACACGGCCAGGGCGCTGGCCCGGGCCATCGACACCGCGCTCGACACGGCGCCCCCCGGCTTGGTGTAACCGCAGCCCCGGCCGCCGGGCCCGGCGGCGGGCGCGAAATGTCGGCGGCTAATGGCAGGATCGGGACATGAAGTTCACGGTGAGCCGGGTTGCGCTTGGCGGGGCGGTGGCATTCGTCTCCCGGGCGCTCCCGTCCCGCCCGGTCGTGCCCGTGCTGTCCGGGATCCTGCTGGACGCGGCGGACGGCCGGCTGACGCTGTCCTGCTTCGACTACGAGGTGTCGGCCAGGATCCGGGTCGGCGCCGAGGTGGCGGAGCCTGGCACCGCGCTGGTACCCGGCCGGCTGCTCGCCGAGATCGCCAGGAGCCTGTCCGCGCGCCCGGCCGAGTTCGCCGGCGACGGCGACGTCGTCACGCTGACCTGCGGGCGGGCCGAATTCGGGCTGGTCTGCCTGCCGGCCGCCGACTACCCGGTGCTGCCCGCCTCGCCCGTGGCCGCCGGAGTCATCGACGGCGGCGTGCTCGCGGCCGCGGTCGCCCAGGTCGCGACCTCGGCCAGCCGGGACGACACGCTGCCGATGCTGACCGCGATCTGCCTGGACATCAGCGGAGAGACGATGACGCTGGCCGCGACCGACCGGTACCGGCTCGCGGCCCGCGTGGCCGACTTCGCCCCGGCCGAGCCCGGGCTGCGCGCCCTCGCGCTGGTGCCGGCCAGGTTCCTGGCCGACGCGGCGAAGACGTTCGCGGCCGGGACGCCGGTAACGGTGGCCTTCGGGGCCGGACCAGGCGACCACGCGCCGGCCGGAGAGGCGAGCCGGGCGCACCGGGCTCCGGCCGGGCGCCCGCGGCCGGCCGAGGGAATGGCCTGCTTCGAGGCCGGCGACCGGCGCCTGACCGCACGGCTGATCGCGGGGGAGTTCATCAGCTATGCCAGCCGGTTCGGCAGCGATTTCGGCTGCCGGGCCGAGTTGCCGGCCTGGCCGGTGATCGAGGCGGTCCGCCGGGCCGCGCTCGTGGCCGAGCGAGCCGGGCCGGTCCGGCTGACGTTCCAGCCTGACCAGGTGGTCATTGAGGCGCACGCCGAGGGCCGGGCCCGGGCCGCGGAGACGGTCGGCGCCGAGTTCACCGGGCCGGAACCGGTGATCTCGTTCAACCCGCACTTCCTGCTCGACGGGCTGACAGCGGCGGCGATCTGCGGAGCGGGCGCCAGCGCCGACCGGGTCCCCGGGCCCGGCGGCGACCCGGAGGCGGGCGCGGACGACGCAGCGGCCGGGGCAGGCCGGATCAGGCTGGAATTCAACACGCCGGCCAAGCCCGCGCTGATCACCTGGACCCCGGACGAGCAGCGGGACGGGGTACCCACGTTCCGGTACCTGCTAGTTCCGCTGCGGGTCGCCGACCGAGCCTGACCGCGTCCCGCTCGCCCGGGCTCGAGTTCGGGCTCAGGCCGGGCCGGTGACCTCGCCGGGCCAGCCCTCGTCCGCGCGGGCCAGGTCGCAGGCGGCCTTGGCCTCGGTCCGGCAGCCAGCCCCGGCCGCGATCATGGCGGTCGAGATCTCGCCCAGGTGCCTGACCTGCTCCGGGCTCAGCGCGTCGATCAGCGACGCGCGCACCTGGGCCACGTGGCCAGGGGCGGCCGATGCGAGCGCGGCGAACCCCTCGTCGGTCAGCTGCGCGATCTGGCCGCGCCGGTCCGTCGGGCACTCCCGCCTGGCCACCCAGCCCCGCTCCTCCAGCCTGGCCACGGCGTGCGACAGCCGGCTCTTGCTGAAGGTGGAGGCGTTCGCCAGCTGGGTCATCCGCAGCGCCCGGCCCGGTGCCTCGGACAGGTGCACCAGGATCTCGTAGTAACCGTGCGGGATGCCGGAGTCCCTGATCAGCTGGGCGTCGGTGGCGCCGAACACCGCCTCGCACGCCTGCAGGAACAGGCGCCAGGTGCGCTGTTCCTCCGCGTTGAGCCAGCGAGCAGGCGTGGTCATGTACTCAGCGTACCGGATCTAGTTGAGCGTTTGACAAGCCAGCGGATGCTGTGCTAGTAGTTGATTGTTCAACCAACAGACCTAGTGAGCACCAGCCACTCGAGCAAACGGAGTACGACATGACCGTCACCCAGCCCGGCACGATCCCCGGTTACGTCACCGGCACCTGGACCATCGACCCCGTGCACTCGGAGGTGGGTTTCTCCGTGCGGCACATGATGGTCAGCAAGGTCAGGGGCAAGTTCGCCACTTTCTCCGGCCAGCTGGTGACCGCCGGGGACCTGCTGTCCTCCTCGGTCACCGCCGAGATCGAGCTGTCCTCGATCGAGACCGGGGCCGAGCAGCGCGACGCGCACCTGCGCTCGCCGGACTTCTTCGACACCGAGAAGCACCCGCTGATGACCTACCGGTCGACCGGGATCCGGGCCGACGGCGGCGACTACATCGTCGACGGCGAGCTGAGCCTGAAGGGCGTCACCAAGGACGTGCCGCTGAAGCTGGAGCTGAACGGCTTCGGGCCGGACGCGTACGGCGGCACCCGGGCCGGCTTCACCGCCACCGCCGAGATCAACCGGCAGGACTTCGGCGTCAACTGGAACGCCGCAATGGAGACCGGCGGAGTCGTCGTCTCCGACAAGGTCACCATCCACCTGGAGATCGAGGCCGTCCTGCAGGCCTGATCGCCGCGCGATGCCCGCGGGACCCGGGCCGGCCGTCAGGCCGGGCCGGGTCCTGTTTTTCTATCCTGAACAACTAGCCGTGGTGCTGCAGGCCTGGCAGGTCGGCCCGGTGCTTGGTCAGGTAATTCAGGTAGAGCGGGCGCAGCGCGTCGACGACGTCGGCGTTCTCGTCGGCATCCAGGGTGTCCCCGATCAGGGCGGACAGGTGCAGCGCGTCGGCGCCGGCGTGGTCGGGATGCCCGGCGATCGCCTCGCCCGCGGGCAGCGCGCGCAGCAGGTCCCACAAGAACGCCACGTCGAGGTGATGCCTGGCCCGGCGGAGCGCGAGGTCGTGCAGCTCGTGGGAGGACAGCGCATCAAGGTCGGTCACGTCGCTCATGGCAAGCACCCTACCGGCCGGCCGGAGCGGTTAGCCGCGGGCGAGCGCGGTATCCAGCAGCCCGAGCGGGGGCGAACCGAGGTCGAGCAGCGCGGCGTGGAACCTGGGCAGCGAGAAGCCCGCGCCCCACTGCGTCCTGGCCCGGTCCCGCAAGGCCATGATCTCGAGCTTGCCCCAGGTGTAGCGCCCGTAGGTCGGGTCGAAGGTGGCCCTGGCCGCCTCGGCCAGGGCGGCCTGCCCGGCCAGGTGGGTGTCCGAGACGAACCGCTGCGCGCCCTCGGCCACGGTCATGCCGGCGGTGTGAATCCCGATCGCGCACGCGAGCCTGGTCACCCTGACCAGCGCCTCCAGCCAGACTCCGATGGCGAACCGGGGATCGCCGTCGCCGAATCCTTCCTCTACGCACAGTTCCTCGGCGTAGTGGGCCCAGCCCTCGACGAAGGCACCCGAGTGCAGGGTGCGGCGCACGTCGGTCGGCGCCCGGCGGATGGCCCGCCCGTGCGAGAAGTGCCCGGGTGCCACCTCGTGCACGGTGATCCCGGGCAGCGTGGTGTCACTGAATACCTCCAGCCACTCCCGCGCCTCCGGCTCGGGCCAGTACGGATCCGGCGGCGTGATGTAGTACACCGACGGCGCTTCCGGCTCGCCGGGCGCCGCGGTTGACATCATCGCCATCGCCCAGCGGCGCGACGGCGGCGCGATCTCGACCAGGCACTCGCCGTCGTTGTACGGGACCAGGCCGGCCTGGGTGGTGAACTCGATCGCCCGCTCGGTCCACTGCCGGGCCGCGGCCAGCACGCCGTCGGCGTCCGGATGCTCGCGGACCAGCTCGCGGGCGACCTCCAGGGCCGGCCGGGCCTGATCGATCTGCGCGCAGCTCTCGGCCAGCCGCCCGGACAGCCGGACCCGCTCGGCGTCGGCCCGCCCGGCCAGCTGGCCGAGGTCGAGATCCAGGCCCTCGGCGCTGCTCATCAGGGCTGTGAGGGCCGCGGTGCCGAGGGCCGCGTCGGGCTCGCCGGATGTCGCCGCCGCGTCCAGGTGCGCGACCAGGCGCTGGTGCGCGGCCAGGGCGCTGGCCGCGACGGACGGCTCGGCATCGGCCCCGACTCCAGCGGCCAGGCCGCGGGCCGCGCCGGCCAGCGC
>JBPCKO010000437.1:0-8937 GCA_051004215.1 Streptosporangiaceae bacterium
GGGCTGCGGGCCGCCGGGCTCGCCCACGCGGCGGCCCGGGGGCCTGGCGCCGCCGGCCCCGGCGTCCCGACGGGCGAGGGCTTGGCCAGCAGCCCCGAGTAGTCCAGCTCGCGATATCCGGTCGTGCACGGGTTGCCGTCGGAGATCCACATCCGGCGGGTGCCCGGGTCCATCAGGACAGAGGTCACGGTCATGCCCTGGTCGGCCGGCGCCATCCGCGGATCGGGATGGCAGCACACGCCAGACGGGTAGTTGGCGTGGTCGGATAGCAGCGCCCTGAACGTCGCCAGCGACGGCTCTGGCCCGGCCGCGCGCACGCCCGCCCGCAAGCGCGCGAGCCGGACCGGGCTGTCCGGCATGACCCATACCGAGACATCGGTGCGATCGAACCGGCCGGCCAGGAAGTGATTCGTGTGCAGCAGCACGCCCTCGGCGTCCGGGTACAGGAAGTACAGGCGCGAGAAGTCGCCGGGGGCCGCCTCCACGTCCACGACGGCGCCGTCCCGGTGGGCGAGCAGGTAGTTCGCCGAGGATGACCGCAACCCGGCCTGCAGCACCGAGATCGCGTCGGACACGTTCTCGCAGTCCAGGATCGCGCGCAGCAGCAGGTGATAGGGCAGCCCTGGCTCGCCCGCGTCGTCGGCGCTCACCAGCGCGTTGGTGACCAGCCCGAGCCCGGATGAGTTCATCCCGGCCTTGGCGAGCAGGCCGGCCTCCACCACAGTGACGAAGTCGGGGCCGTGGTCCTGGCGTGCCTCCAGCACGACTACGGTGTCGGCCGAGTGCGGCAGCCAGTCCCAGTTCTGCCCGAGCACGGCCGGGCCAGGCTGGCCGGGGGCCGGTGCCACCGCGAACGCGCTGCACTCGGCGACGGCGGGACCAGCGACGGCGCCGCGGCCGGCCGCCGCGGCCTGCCGGGCCTTGGCGGCGAACATCACCTCGGTCCGCACGTTGATCGCGAGCACGTCGGCGAAGTCCAGCCCGGCGCCGTCGGCGATGCCGCGCATCTCGGCCAGGTACTGCGGGCCGAACGCGGCCATCGGCGCCTCGAACCTGGCTGCCTCGGCCCTGACGGTCGCCCAGTCCCAGCCGGCCAGGGCCGCGAACACGTCCCGGTAGGCACTGACCGAGCGGTGCACCCGGTCCCTGGCCTGCTCGCCGTACTGCCGGCCGCGCTGGCTCGCGTCGCCGCCGACGCGGACGTGCGGGTACTTGCTCATGGCAACTCCTTTCAGATCGCGGTCGCGCCGCCATCCACGGGGATGGCGGCGCCGGTGAGGTAGGACGCGTCGGATGACGCCAGGAACACAATGACGGCTGCGACCTCGGCGGCGCGGCCCAGCCGGCCAAGCGGAACCGCGGTCGTGAGGTAGCCGCGCCCGGCTACCGGGTCGTCCATCAGCCGCAGCATCGGCGTGTCGATCACGCCGGGGCAGACCGCGTTCGCCCGGATTCCGTGCGGCGCCCACTCGGCCGCCATCTGCCGGGTCAGCGCGACCACGCCCGCCTTGCTCGCGTTGTAGTGCGCGGACGGCTCGGCGGCGTCGGCAACCAGCGCGGCGGTCGAGCCGAGGTTGACGATCGCGCCGCGCAGGCCCGCCTCGATGAGCCCGGCCGCTACCACCTGGCCGGCCAGGAACGGCCCGCGCAGGTTCACGGCCAGCGTGTCGTCCCACTCACGGCCGGTCAGCCCCAGCAGCGGGCGGATGCGGTACACCCCGGCCGCGTTCACCAGCACGTCGACCGGGCCGCCGAGCAGCCCGGCGGCCGCGGCGACGGCGTCGCGCACCTGCTCGGCGCTGGTCACGTCAGCGGTCAGGCAGGCGGCCGGGTCGCCGCCGGGCTCGGCCGGACCGTGCGGGCGCCGGTCCAGGGTGGCCACCGCCGCTCCCTCGGCCCGCAGGCGCCGGGCCGTGGCCAGCCCGATTCCGGACGCACCCCCGGTCACCAGGGCCCGCCGGCCGGCCATCCGGCCGGCTGCCCGTTCAGCTGAGCCAGACACCGCCGTTCACCCCGATCGTCTGCCCGGTCACGTAGGCCGCGTCAGCGGAGACCAGCCAGGCCACCGCCCCGGCGATATCGGCGCCGGTGCCGTGCCGCCCGAGCGGCACGCCCGCCGCTACCCGTTCGACCTGCTGCTCGAACGTCGTCCCGGCGGCGGCCGCCCGCGAGCGCAGCTCGTCCCAGTGCATCTGCGTCGCCATGTTGCCGGGGGCGACCGTGTTCACCCGGATCCGGTGCGGCGCCAATTCGAGCGCCAGCGACTGGGTGAGCAGGGCGACCGCGGCCTTGGACGCGCAGTAGCCGGCCCCGCCGGGCACGCCCTGCTGGCCGAACAAGGACCCGAGGTTAACGATCGCACCGCCGCTCCGCTGCCCGATCATCAGCCGGGCGGCCGCCCGCGAGCCGAGGAACGCCGACCCGAGATTGACCCGCAGCACCTGCCAGAAGTCCTCGTGGGAGGTGTCGGTCACGTAAGTGTCCTGGCCGCCGATCCCGGCGTTGTTCACGATCGCGTCGAGCCCGCCGATCTGGCCGGCCGCCTGCGCGATGGCGGCATCGCAGGCGGTCTCGTCGGCCATGTCGGCCACGATCGCGGCCGCGTAGCCACCGGGCGCCAGGTCGGCCGCCATGATCCGCGCGGCTGTACCGGTGACGTCGTCGCTGATGTCGGTCAGCACCACGCAGGCGCCATCCGCGGCCAGCCGGCCGGCGACCGCCGCGCCGAGCCCGCGGGCGGCGCCAGTGACTATGGCCCTCACGCGCGGCTCGCGATCCGGGCGGTCGTCGTCACCCAGACGTCGGGGTGCCCGGTCACGAACGACACGAACCGGTCCAGGAACGCCAGCCGGGACGGGCGCCCGATGATCTGGGGGTGCATCGTGAACACGCAGGCGCCGCCGAGCTCGCGGATGCCGAGGAATTCCTCTTCCCACAGCGCCCGCACGTGCGCGGTCGTGCAGATCGTCTTGGCCCAGCTGGCCCCGTCGAACCAGAAGTGCGGCGCGTCGTCGAGCAGCCAGGAAATCGGTACCTCGACCAGCGGCGGCTGGCCGGTCCGGTACGGCCTGATGTCATCCATCAGGTTGGAGGAGTAGGTCAGGCCGTGCTCATGCAGCAGCGTGAGGGTGTGCGGGCTAAGGTCCCAGGACGGGGAGCGGTACCCGGTCACCTCGGCCCCGAAGCCGCGCAGGATCTCCAGGCCGCGCACCAGCTCGGTCTCCTCCTGCTCGCGGGTGAGCTTGTTCGGCGAGGTATGCGTGTACCCGTGGTGAGCCAGCTCGTGCCCGGCGGCCACGATCGCGGCCACCCGGTCCGGATAGCGCTCGGCCACCCGCCCGGGGACGTAGAAGGTTGCCTGCACGCCGTGCCTGGCCAGGAGGTCCAGGATCAGCGGCACCGCGACCTTGGCGCCGTAGGTGCCCTGCGACAGCACGCCGGGCGAGCTGGCGTTAGCCGGGTTCTCGCCGATCCAGACCTCCTCGGCATCGAAGTCGAAGGTGAAGGCGGCGGCGCAGCGGGCTCCGTCAGGCCACATGCGGATCGGGGCTCCCTTTGGTCAGGCCGGCCGTGGTCTTGTTCTCGGTGGTCGTGCCTTCGGCGTTCTCGTCCTCGCCGCTGCCGTCCTCGGCCGCCCAGGCGGCGACCTTGCGCCAGTACCGGGCGATCAGCCCGGTCAGGCCTTCGGGCACGAATATCACCACGGCCAGCAGGAACAGGCCGAGGATGGTGAACTCGGCGCCCGGATGGGTGACCAGCGCGGTGGCCACGACCTGCACGCAGATGGTGCCGATGATCGGCCCGGTGGTCGTGCCGAGGCCGCCGATGACCAGCATGGTCACGTACACGCTCATCGGGGTGAGGCCCATCACCGAGGGCGAGATGCTCTGGTCGTAACTGACGTACAGGCCGCCGGCGATTCCGGCCAGGAAACCGGAGACGGCGAACGCGGCGATGCGGTATCGCAGCGGGCTTACCCCGCGGGCCGCCGCGTAGGCCGGGGCGTCCCGGATTGCGCGCAGGGCGATGCCGAACCGGGCGTGGCTGACCGCGGCGAGCAGCACGGTCGCGATCACGACGACGGCCAGCGCGGTCCAGAAGTACGCCCCGGCCGACGCGTTCAGGCTGAGCGAGGAGTACAGGCCCCTGACGATCGGCAGCCCGAACGAGCCGCCGGTCAGTCCCGACCCGTCGTTCAGGATCACGTACTGAATGACCTCGGCGAACGCGAACGTCAGGAGCGAGGTGTAGATGCCGTAGAGCCGCAGGGTCGGGAACGACAGCAGTACGGCCGCGACCATGCCGACCAGGCCGCCGGCGAGCAGTGCGAGCCAGGGCGAGACCGAGGAGTGCAGCATGATGATGCCAGCCCCGTAGCCGCCGAGGGCGTATACCGCGAGCTGCCCGAAGTTCCACACCCCGGCCACGCCGAGCACGAAGTTCCAGCTGATGTTGAGCACCAGCAGGATCAGCGTGGTGATCATGACGCCGAGCAGGTACTGGTTGCTCAGCACCAGCGGCAGCGCCGCCGCGACGAGGACGGCCAGGCCGGCCAGCCCCCACCGCCCCGGCGTCATGCCGGGGAACACGGCCCCGGGCAGCACCAGGCGATCCCGCTGCTCAGTCCCAGCCGGGCCAACCGTCATAGCCGGGCCTCCGATGGCTTGCCGAGCAGGCCGTACGGCCGCACGATCAGGACTAGCAAGATCACGCCGTACAGGATCGGCAGCGACCAGGTGGTGCCCACGGTCACCTCGGCGACGGCCTGGATCAGGCCGATGGCGTAGGCGGCATAGACGGTGCCGGGCAGGCTGCCGAGGCCGCCGAAGATCACCACGATCAGGGCCTCGAGCAGTGGCAGGTCACCGGCGCCCGGGTAGGCGAAATACAGTCCGCCGAGGAACACCCCGGCTACGCCGGCCAGCGCCGAGGCCAGCCCCATGGTGAGCGGATAGAGCTTGCCGACCGGCACGCCCATCAGCCGGGCCGCGTCCAGGTCCTGGGCCACCGCCCGGATCGCCATGCCCCAGCGCGTCCTGGCCAGGAAGATGCCCAGTGCGGCCATCATCGCGATCGACACCAGCGCCATCGCGAGCGACTGGTAGGGCAGGTCGACGCCGTGGTAGACGGTGATGCCGCCGCCGATGACCGGGGTGACATTGCGCTGGAAGGGCCCGAAGACCTCCAGCGCGACGTTGGTCAGCACCATCGCCACCGCGAACGTGGTGATGAACGTGACCATCTCGAAGTCGATCGCGTTCCGCCGCCTCATCAGCGGCTGGACCGATACCAGCTGGGTCAGCGCACCGAGGCCGAACGTGGCCACGAAGGCGGCCAGGATCGCGAACACCGGATTCAAGCCCGCGACGACCAGGATGCCCCAGCCGATGAAGCTGCCCACCATCACCATCGAGCCCTGGGACATGTCGAGGATGCGGAGCGTGCCGTAGATCAGCGTCATGCCGATCGCGACCAGGCCGTAGATCGATCCGAGGATGATCGTGGTGACGGCGATGCCCACGAGGTCAGTGGCGATCATTGCCTCACAGGCTTCCCAGGTAGGTCTGCACGATCGCCTGGTCCGCTGACAGCCGCGCGAACGGGCCGCTGGCGATGATCGCGCCCGTTTCCAGCACGTGCACCGTGTCGGCGACCGCGCCGACATGACTGAAGTTCTCCTCGACCAGCACCGCGGTCGCGCCGGCCCGCTTCAGCTCGCCGATGGCCTGGTACACCGCGTCGATCGCGACCGGGGCCAGGCCCAGCGACGGCTCGTCGATCAGCATGATGACCGACGGGCGCATCAGGGCCCGGCCCAGCGCGACCAGGCGCCGCTCGCCGCCCGATAGGGTGCGGGCCCGCTGGCGGGCCCGGTCGGCCACGACGGGGAGCTGCTCAAAGATCCGCGCCAGCCCGGCCCGCCGCTCCCGCCACGAGGCGGCCGGGAACGCGCCCATCATCAGGTTCTCCTCGACCGTCATCTCGGCGAACAGCCCGTCGCCTTGCGGCACGTGCACGAGCCCGAGCGCGGCGATCCGATCGGCTGGGCGCCCGGTCACGTCCTGGCCGTTCAGCACGATCCGGCCGGCCGACGGCGTGATCAGCCCGCTGATCGCGCGCAGCAGCGTGGTCTTGCCGTGGCCGTTGGGCCCGATCAGCACCGCGACCTCGCCGGCCGGCACGGACAGGCTCAGGTCCCTGATCACGGTGGTGTCCAGGTAGCCGGCCCGCAGCCCGGTGACCTCCAGCATCGGGCCGTTCACGGGCTGCCCGTCCGGCGGTGCGCCGAGCCGAGGTAGACCTCGATGACTTTCTCGTCGGCCAGCATCCGGGCCGGGGTTCCCTCGAAGAACACCGCGCCGTGGTGCATGACCATCACCCGGTCGGCGACCGAGGTCAGGGCACGCATCACGTGCTCGATGCAGACCACGGCGAGGCCGCGCTCGCGGATCGCCTTGATCAGCTCGATCGTCCGGTCGATCTCGGCCGGGCTGAGGCCGCCGAACGGCTCGTCCAGCAAGATCGCGGTCGCGCCGGTGGCCAGCGCGGTGCCGAGCATGAGGCTCTTGCGGTCATAGACGCCGAGCAGATCGGACTGGGCGCTCGCGCGGGCGGCCAGCCCGGTGAACTCCAGGTACTCGGCGGCGATCTCCCTGGCCCTGGCCCGCCCGGCCCGGCCGCGACCGAGCCCAGGCCCGAAGGCCGCCGCGAGCAGCATGTTCTCCGCGACCGTGAGCGAGCGCGCCACCGTCGGCTGCTGGAATGTGCGGGCTAGCCCCAGCCGCGCCCTGACGTGCACCGGGTCGCTGGTGACCGGCCGCCCGGCCAGCAGCACCTCGCCCCCGGTGGCCCTGGTGTGTCCGGTGACCACATCGAACAGCGTGGTCTTGCCCGCGCCGTTCGGCCCGGCGATGCCGAGGACCTCCCCGGCCGCGACGGCGAACGAGACATCCGCGACGGCGCGCAGACCGCCGAAGTCCTTGCGCACGGCGCTGGCCTGGAGCACGGCGCTGGCCTCGAGGCCCGGGGCGGCCGCTCCGGCCGCGTCTGCTGGCCCGGTCACGCCTATTTCTTCAGCCACGAGGGCCGCTGGTAGCTCCCGGTCGGGTACGGCTCGGGCGAGACCAGCACCTGCTTGCCGTTTTGGATCTGGAAGGTCAGGTGCGGCATGCCCAGGCTCGGGTCCTTGGTGTAGTCCGGGTACGGATAGCAGGTCAGGTAGGCGTCGGGGAACCGGTACGTGCCGCACACGCCCCGGTAGGTGGTGCCGGCGACGACCTTGTTCACCGCGCTGAAGTCGTACGGATCGCCCGTCACCTCCACCGCCTGGGCCCAGAGCTTGACCAGGTCGTACTGGTCGCCGGCGTTGCTGAAGCCCGGCTGGGCGCTGAACTTGGCGCTGAACGCGCGCTGGAACGGCACGGCGACCGGGTCGTTCTGCAGGATGCCCACCACGGTGGACCACAGCACGCCGTCGGCGGCGCTGCCGGCCAGCTGCAGGTACTGCGGGATGGACGGCGCGTACTGCTGGTAGACCAGCGACTGGGTGGGGGACTGGCGGAACTGCTTGATGAACGAGGCCTCGTCGCCGGCCGCGTAGTCGCTGAAGAACACGATGCCGGGCGGGTTGGTCCTGATCTTGACCAGCGTCGCCGTCCAGTCCGCCTGCGGCACCGTGAACTGGCTGAACAGGGTCGTTTTCCAGCCGACCTTCGTCATGCCGGCCTGGAACGACCTGGCGATGTTCAGGCTGTACGGGTCGTTGCTGGTGACGATGGCCATCGTCTGCGACGACGGCACCCACTGCTTCGTCGCGATCAGGTTCTTCAGCAGCACCACGAACCCCGGTCCGTACCAGGTCTCCGACGGGTCACCCTGAAAGATGTTACTGATCCCGTGCTGCTTGACGAAGTCCACGTTGCCGTGCCAGGTGTTCACGTGGAAGGTCGGGATCTTGGCCTGGGCCACGATCGGGAACTCCACCGAGCTGTAGGTGCAGAATCCGCAGAAGACCGCGGCCACCTTCTGCGACACGAACTTCTGGAAGACGCTCTTCATGACGTCGGGCTGCTGGGCCTGGGTATCCAGCCTGGACAGCACCAGCTTGCGGCCGAGTACGCCGCCGCCGGCGTTGAGCTCGGCCACGGCCAGTTCCTGGCCGCGGAGCTGCATGATCCCGTCACCGGCGTAGGCTCCGGTCAGGGGCGCGCCTGAGCCGATCACGATCGGTGCCTTGCTGCCCCGTGCGGTCAGCGCCACGCCGGACGAAGACGTCGACGACCGGCCGCCGAAGTAGCCGCCGGCGCCGCCGACGACGAGCCCGCCGGCTCCGGCCGTCCCGAGACCACGCAGGAAATCTTTCCTGCTCACGCCCGTCTTGTTCGCTGCCACCGGGGGACCCTTCCGTCGTGGCCAAAGCCCTGAAGAACGCATTCCTTCAGCGGTTGAACGACACTCTGGCTTGCGGCTACAGTCAGCACAATCCGTAAGTTGACGGATATGGAGGGGAGCACCTCCTGGAACCACCGGCGGGCGGCCTGCAGGCCTATATCAGCGCCTTCGCCGGCTGCGGAGCCGACGCGGTCAGTTTCCTGTGGCAGCAGGACGAGGTGAGCTGGTTCGCGGTCACGCTCAGTTCCGGCCCCGCCGCCGGTACCCGGGTGCGGGCCCGCCAGGTCGGGTTGCCCTGCCGCCTGACCGCACGCGAGATCGACGTGCTGACCCTGCTCGCGGCCGGCCTGTCCAATACCGCCATCGGCGCCAGGCTGAGCGCCAGCCCGCGCACCGTCTCCACCCACGTGGAGCACATCCTGGCCAAGCTGGGCCAGGGCAGCCGGACCGGCGCCGCGGCGCTGGCCACCGAACGCGGCTACCTGCGCCTGCCGCTGCCCGGGTGCGGGCCGGTGCCCGCGGGCCTGGCGGTGTGCAGGCTGCAGC
>JBPCKO010000438.1:0-7256 GCA_051004215.1 Streptosporangiaceae bacterium
CCTGGGGGCTGTTCGCTTGTGGGGTCCATGTCTGCCTGACCGACGACGCGGGCGCTTCCTCCGCGGCCGCCAGGGCGGTGGTCCCGCGGTACGTGCTGCACCCGGCGGTCCCGGGCCTGTTCGGCGAGGGCGAGGGGACCGACCTGAACCCGGTCCGCGAGCGCGCACTGGCCGGTGACCGGGCCGGCGCCGCCGACCTGGTGCCGCAGCACGTGGCCGACGGGTTCGTGGCCAGCGGCAGCGCCGCCGCGATCGCGCGCCGGGTCGCCGAGTACCGGGCGGCCGGGGTGGACCTGCCGGTGCTGTTCCCGATGCCCGCCGGGCCAGCCGGCTGGGACTACCAGTCCGTGATCGACAGTTTCGCGCCCGCCAAAGAACGGAGCACGCCGTGACCGACGACACCGTCAGCCGTTTCTTCGCCGCCATCGAGGCCGGCGACATCGAGACGGTCCGGGCGATCTACTCCCCCGACGCCCTGATCTGGCACAACGACGACCTGCTCGAGCAGTCGGTGGAGGACAACCTCAAGGTGCTCGCGGGCCTGCATAAGGCCGTGTCCGGGCTGCGCTACGACGTGATCAGGCGGGCCGAGCTGCCCGACGGGGTCATCCAGCAGCACGTGCTCCGGGGCACGCTGCCGAACGGCCAGGACGTCGAGCTGCACGCGGCCATGTACCTGCGGGTGCACGACGGTCACGTGACCAGGATCGAGGAGTACCTGGACTCGGCCCGCCGGACCACCATCCGCAAGGCCCGCGAGGCCCTGGCCGCCGGCTAACCCCCGGCGCCCCCAGCTCGGTGCCTACGTCGGCCGCGGCTTGGCCGGCCCATCGTCTGGTTCCTGGCGCCCGTACCGCACCAACACCTCCCCGTCCGCGCTGGTGAAGACCTCGCCCGCGGCGAACCCGGCCGCCAGCGACACGCGGCGGGAGGCCAGATTGTCCGGTGCCACATGCGATTCCAGCCTGCTCACGCCGATCGACGCGGCGTACCCGCACAGCAGGCGCAGCGAGCGGGCCGCGTAACCCCGGCCGCGCTGCGCGGCGTGCGTCCAGTACGAGACCTGGCCCGATCCGTCCGGCTTGATCCGCAGCTCGCAGCCGCCGACAAGCAGGCCGGTGGCGGCGTCCCTGGTCGCGAACGCGCGGGTCGCACCGCCCTGGCTCCACTGCCGCGCCCAGTCCTCGTAGGCGTCAAGGACGTTCCGCTCGGTCGAGTGCCGGGGCCACCAGCCAAACCGCCGCGCGGTCTCCTCGTCCTCGCCGGCCAGGTGGCGGCCGACATCCGCCGCGGTGTGGGCATTGAGCACGATGACGCCGTCGCTCAGCGTCGGCGGACCGGAAGCAGGCGGCACCCGGCCAGTCTGGCCGCGGCTGGCCGGCCCGGCGAGCGATTTTTTCGTCAGGCCGCCTTAGCCAGCCGCTCGCCCGCAGCGCCCTGACCTCGCGCATCAGCGCGTAGGTGAACAGCGACCTGACCCGCCGTTCCAGGCGGCGGTGCGGCGCCCACGGCAGGTCGGCGGTCAGGCTCGCCATCGGGGCGAGGACCCAGACCTCCTCCACGCCTTCCCCGGCGACCAGGCCGAGCGAGGTGGCCGACCGCACGCCGCCGTCCACGTAGCGCCGGCCGCCGATCTCGACCGGGGCGAACCAGCCGGGCACCGAGCAGGACGCCACGACGGCATCGGCCAGGCTGACCGGCGGAGCGCCCGGCCGGCCGAAGACGACCCGTCGCCCGGTGTCGTAATCGACGGCGACCACCCACGTCTTCCGGTCGACCCAGTGGGGCGCGCGCAAGCACGGCACGCCGGAGTGCAGCAGCTGGACCATGGCATGCAGGGCGGCGTGGCTTTCTCGCCCGACTGGCAGCCAGGCGCTCGCGTGCACGGTCGGATGCACCCGATGCGGAGCCATGATCGCGGAGGCCATCAGCCGCGGTGAGCCGAAACGCAGCCGGGGCGGCCGCGGCCACGGCCCGCCCGAGAGATCGTCGATCTCGGCCAGCGCCCCGACCGGCTCGCCGCGCTGGAGGGCGATCATCTCGTCGATGCTGACGCCGCACCGCAGTGCGGCCGCCAGGACGCTGCCTGCGCTGGTCCCGATGACCAGGTCGACGTCGCCGGGCAGCTGGCCGAGACGTTCGTGCACGGCGGGCAGCGCCCCGGTCATCCAGGCCGCGCCCAGTACCCCGCCGGCCCCGAGGACCAGCGCGGTCCGCCGAAGTGCCATAACGCTTTATACGCCACCTCAGACACGTTTGTGTACTAGCAGGTAACAAGAATTTCGGGCCGCCGCTGATACTCCCGCGTTCGGAAACGTTGACGTGGCGCCAGGCCCAGGCGGCGATGAGTTTCCGGCCCGCTGTCCGTCTGGATCCTTAGACTGACGGCGTCCAGACGGACAGCGCGCGGAGGCGATCATGAACGATGAGTCGTGGAACGAGCGGGGACCAGTAGCCGGGAGTCCCGCACCGATGCCTGCGGTGATCGACCGCGCTGCCTGGCAGGCGCAGCTGGATGAGCTGCTGGTGCGGGAGAAGGCCCACACCCGACAAGGAGACGCGATCGCCACGGACCGGCGGCGGCTGCCGATGGTCGAGGTGGATGCGACGGTCGCGCTGACCGGCGAGCACGGGCCAGTCCCCCTGCTGCAGGTATTCGAGGGGCGCCGCCAGCTCATCGCATACTTCCACATGTGGCACACCGGCAAGCCCGCGCAGGAGCAGTGCTCGGGCTGCACGTTCTGCAACGGGCAGGTCCGAGATCTGCCCTACTTGCACTCGCGCGACGTCACCTTCGCCACCTTCTCCGAGGGACCGTATGAGGAGAGCGCCCGCTACCGCGATTTCATGGGTTACGAGATGCCCTGGTACTCAGCCCGGGACTCCGCCGACGCGCTGCTCGCCGGGCGATGGTTCGGCATGATTGTCTGCTACTTGCGCGACGGCGATCGGGTGTTCGAGACCTACTGGACCACCGGCCGGGCCACCGAAGCAATGGGGTCTGTCTATGGCCTGCTCGACATGACCGTGTACGGCCGCCAGGAGACCTTTGAGCACTCTCCGCCCGGGTGGCCCCAGTTCTGGCGGAACACCGGTGAGCAGTGGCGCGTCAACGGGCGCCCGACCCCCCAGTGGGGGCGGCTCGCAGCCGGGCGCTCCGACGATCTCGGCCCCAGCAGCCTGTGACCTGCCCGTCCGCTACCTCCATCCGGCGATGTGAGGCGCTGCGAGCCGGCCTCCTCGGCGTTCATGACCACCTCCCGCCTTCGCGGTCCTCCGCGACGCCGTCGCTTCCGCCCTGGCCGCGAGGGGACAGAACCCGGCTTACCCGTTCCTGGCCGCATCGATGCTGTGGGCGGTCGCGGCATCCACGATCCCGGGCAGCCTGGCCGAGGTCAGGCTGCCCGGGATGCCTCGTCCCCCCGGCGCGAGCGGGATCAGTTCAGGACGACTTGGATGCGCTCCAGGGACCGCCGGCCCCGCTGCCGTCGTGGAACTCCCAGTGGCCGGACATCGAGGTACCCGAGACCGTGCCCGAGTAGGTGATGGCCGTCGAGCCGACGGTGCCGAATCGGATCGACCCGCCGTGGACGAACCCGTTGATCGGGAGGATGGTGGCCGGAGACGAAAGGCTGATCCTGCCCTTCAGCTTGGTGCCCTTCTGGCGCCAGTGCAGTACGAAGGTGCCTTTGTACGAGCCGCTGTACTGGCCGGACCACTTCCCGGTCAGCCCGGTCGCGGCCGTGGGCGACGTCGTGCGTGACGCCGCCTTGGTCGACGGCGCGGACACGGCGTGACCGGTTGTGGTCGGGTGGGCCGGGCTCTTGTGCGTGCTGCACCCCCCGGCGGCCAGGGCGACCACCGCCGCCGCGACAACTGCGTACCTAATCTGCCTCATGCTGATCCTCTCCAACGATCGAATGGTCGGCGGGCCTGGCGGCCAGGGCCGAGGCAAGCGCTGCCACCAGCTCCTGGTCGTCGCGGAACGTCGTCCGCATCCCGGTAGCCACCTCGTCCACGACGCCGCGCAACCGCGGGTCGCCAGGGCCGCCTGGGCTGCCGCTGCTTGCTTCGGTGACGAGGCGGACGATGAATGTCCGCACACCGCCGACTATTGGCGCCCGCCCTTCGGCCGGGCTGAAGGTGGCCTTAAGGCCGCCAGCTCGCGGCGTCGGAAAAGGCGACCGGAACGACATCGAGCTCGCCCATCCGCCTGGCGTACGCGGCGTAACGCCGCCGGGCCTCGCCGTGCCGCCGCAGCCGCTGCTGCCCCGCGATCAGCGCCAGCCAGGCGTCCTCGTCGTAGGGCTCACGTTCCAGCAGCTGCCCGAGGTACTGGCCGGCCGACTCGTCGTCTCCCTGCCCGGCGGCCAGCCTGGCCAGCAGGCGCAGCACCATGACCACCCGCGAGCGCGCTTCCTCCCGCGCTTGCACCGCCCAGTCCTCGTAGAGATCTTCCTCGAGGAAGTCGCCCGCGTAGATCTGCCTGGCCCGGCGCAGCGGCGCGGCCGCCGCGGCGCGGTCGCCCTTGCTCATCAGGTCGATCCCCTCGCCGGCAACCTGCAGGAAGTCGCTCAGGTCGACACCGACCCGGTCGAGCCGGAGCGCGATGGTCCTGGCGTCGGCGACCAGGTAGTGATCGGGCGGGTAGCGACGGCCGGGATCGAGCACCTTGCGGATGGTGCTGAGCGCGACGGACAGCCGGTTGCCCAGCGGCCCCGGATCCTCACCTGGCCAGAGCGCCTCGGCGGCGGCCTCGCGCGAGATCGGGTGCCCGCGGCGGGCGACGAGCACCTTCAGCAGGTCACGGGCCTTGCGCGACTGCCAGGCGGTCATCGGGACCGGCTTGCCGGACAACAGGACGGCGAAGCGCCCGAGGGCGACGATCGCGACCTCCAGAACGCTCCCCTGGTGCCCGGCCAGCAGGCCGGGAACCCCGACCTCGGGCGCCACCCCGAGGCTCTCCAGCTCCCGCCTGGCCGCCTCGGCCGACTGGCTGTCCTCGGCCAGTATGGCCAGGGCGAGCCTGGCCCGCGCGGCACCGACCGGGTTGCCGATGTCGGTCCACAGGTCGATCGCGGAACGGAGGCGCTGATCGGGCTCGGGCACCAGGGCCGCTCCCTGAAGCTCGAGCGATTCTGCCACCGCAGCCCGGTCGCCGGTGGCCCTGGCCTGCGCCTCCGCCTGCCGGGCGAGCCGGGCGGCGGCCGCGTCGTCCCCCGCTCGCAGCTCCACCTCGGCCGCCGCGCACAAGGCGGTCGCGCGCTCCAGCCCGCTCGACCTGGCCATCGCCTCGGCCGCCGTCGACCGGGCCTCGGCGACGGCCTCCCCGGCCAGGACCCGGGCCAGGCCCGCCAGCGCGAACACGAGGGTGTGGGCGTCGTCGGACTCCGCCGCGAGGGCCCGTGAGCGTTCGAACGAGCCCCGGGCCCGCACCAGGTCACCGCGCTGGCGATGCAGTTCGCCGTAGATCACGTGCGGCACCGAGGCGTGCAAGGACCCGAGCGCGTCGTAGATGGCGGCGGCGTCGGCCGCGGCCAGCCGGGCGTGTTCAAGCTGGCCGGCCCGCAGGTGCGCCTCGGCCTTGTTGGTGAGCGCGAGCGCGGTGAAGAAGCGGTGGCCGGCGCCGGTCTCGAGCGCGAGTTCCGCTTCCGCGATGGCCTGCGCATAGGCGCCGTTCTCCAGGGCGCGGGAACTCAGGTTGGCATGGATCCTGGCCAGCTGGACGCGGTCGCCGCCTGCTCGCGCCGCGGCCAGCGCCAGCCGGTACTCCTGCTCGTTGCGCTCGCGCTCACCGCGGCTGGCCGCCGCCAGGGCGAGCGAGACGTGGGCCGCGGCCAGCGCGCACGAGTCCCCGCTCGCCCCGGCCTGGCGCAAGGCCGTGCTGGCCATCTCGCCGGCCTGGCCGGCCTGGCCCTGGCTCCACAGCGTCGTGCTCAGCGCGGCCGACACCATGGCGTCGTCGGCGCCCGTCGCGGCCGGGTCGTGGGCCGCGGTCAGCATCGCGGCCGAGGAGCCGACCTGGCCGCGCAGGTACATCAGCCAGCCGTACCGCCAGGCCACGCCGGGCGGCAGGCCGCCGGGTCCGGCCGCGCGCTCCACCCGGGCGAACAGGTCGATCGCCGCGTCCCAGTCGCCGGTCGCCTGCAAGGCCTCGGCCAGGATGGCGTCCAGGCGCGGGTCGCCGCCGGTGCCCGTGTCCCGCAGCACCTCGATCAGCCGCACGGCCGCGCCGGCCAGGACCAGGTCAGGCCCGCATCTGGCCAGGAACGAGCGCGCCGCGTCCGGATCGGAGTCCGCGTGAGTTTCCAGCGCCTCGCCGAGCCTCGCCTGGTCCTCGAGCCAGCGCGCGACCTGCTCGCGCAGCCCGCTTGGCCGGCCGGGCTCCCTGGGTCCGCCCTGACCGTCGGCATCGGCGACGGCGCCGGCCAGCACCGGCGACAGCCGGTAATAGCCTGGCGAGCCGGCTTCGACGAGCAGTCCCCGGTCTCGCAGGCTCTCCAGGTCATCGGCCGACGCCCTGGCCCCGACGCCGTGCAGCAGGCCGGCGTCGACCCGAGGGGCCAGCGATGCCACCGTCAGCACGTGCCGGGCCTGCGGGTCCTCGGCGGCCACCAGGTCCCTGGCGAACGCCTTCCACAGCTGCCCGTGGCCATGCCGCAGGCGCCCGAGCTCGCCGGCCCGGTCGGCCGGATCCAGCCGTTCCAGGCGGTCCAGGAGCAGCTGCAGCGCCGCCGGCCAGCCCTCGGTCAGCGACCAGCACTCCTGCTCAAGGCCGGGCGGCGAGCCGGGCAGCCGGAGCCCGACCAGCCCGGCCGTCTCGCCCGGGGTGAACCGCAGGTCGCCCGCCGTGACTTCCAGCACCTCGCCGCGGCCCTGGGCGGCGCCGAGCCCCAGGCCGAGTCCGAGACCGGGCAGGCTCCGGCCCGACAGCACCAGGTGCAACCGGGGCGGGGCCTCCAGGGCGAGCACCCGCAGCAGGTGGCTCGCGGCCTCGTCCGAGCCGACGCACTCCAGGCCGTCGATGATCAGGAGGAGGTCGTCGGCACGAGATTCGGCGAGCTCGCAGAGCAGGGCGGCCCGCCGTTCGGCCAGCACCTGACGATCGTCAGATCCGGTCGCGGCGGCGATCGCCGACTGCTCACGGGCCGGCGGGTCGCCGAGCGCGGCGGCGACCCTGGCCGCCACCGACTCGGCCTGGCCGTCGGCGGGCCGCAGCCGGACCCCGGCCGACGCACCCGACGCCGCGACCTCGG
>JBPCKO010000439.1:0-24878 GCA_051004215.1 Streptosporangiaceae bacterium
GCCCGCTCGCGATCGCGCCAGCCCGGCCAAGTCCGGACCGATCGCCGCGGAACGCGTCGCCGACGCCGCGGCCGATGCCCGCGGGGAGGGTGACGAACGCATGGCGGCGTTCGTCCGACATTCCCTCGGCCGGGCCGACAGAGCCGCTGACCTGCGCTTTCGACAAGCCCTCGGCGTAGCACCTGGTTATGAAATAGGAGAACCTGGTCCGCGGGGCCGGTACCCGGTGCCAGATCACCGCGCGGTGCTCGATGAGCAGGCGGAGGTCAGGGCGGCGCTGGCCGATGCGGATGCAGAACTCGGTCTCCTCGCCGCCCAGCGGGAGCTTGGCCTCACCGCGGCCGACATCGGCGGTGAATCCGCCCGCGATCGCGAACACGGGCTGGCGGAACGAGGCGTTCCCGCCCAGCAGGTTGCGCACCGGCTGGCGGGAGGCCGGCATGCCACGGTAGTTGCAGCCGACAACCCAGTCGAATTCCTCGGGGAACCAGGACGGCCTGGCCGTGTCCCAGCGGGGAAGGGTCAGGCCGCCGACGCCCGCCACCTCGTCATCGAGGTAGGAGGCGGCCAGGTAGCGCAGCCAGTCCCGCTCGGCAACCGCGTCGTCGTCCAGGAATGCGATCACGTCGCCGGTGGCCACCGCGACACCGGTGTTCTTTCCGCCGGACAGCCCGCGCGGCTGCTGGTTGGCGACGACGATCAGCGGAACGGTGCGCGCACCGCCCCTGGCCCGGCCGCGCGGGGCCGCTAGTTCCGCGGTCAGCCTGGCCTGCAGGGCGCGGTTGTGGTCAACCACGATCACGATCTCGTGGGCCGGGCGGCTCTGCTGCCGCACCGAGACAACCGCGGCCATGATGTCGTCCCAGCGGAGGTCGGTGAAGACGCAGATCACCACCGATATCCGGCCCGGGTCGCGGCTGGCTGCCCTGGCCTGGTCCGCCGGGCCACGCTGGCTGGTCACCACCACCGCTCCCTCGTCTCACAGGTAACTTTCGTTACTTGTGCACCTGCCCATTCGAGCCGCCGGCGACACCCGCGAGCACGGTGCTGGTCGGCGCCGCGAAAGCGACGTCCGCCCGCGGCGCGTTCTGGGCGCCGGGGTGATGGGCCAGGTAACCGGGAGCCATGAACGGCTTCGGCTTGGCGGCCTTGCGGCGCTTAGCGGCGTTCTTCTGCTGGGCCTTGCGCCGCATGGCGGACCGCTTCTCGGCGATGATCAGCCGCAGGATCCGCCAGCCGTCCTTGACCGCGCTGAGGTTGCTCACCCCGTGCTGGCGCAGCCGCTCGTGGCTCGGCACCTCATAGATCCGCAGCCCGGCCTCGGCGGCCCTGATGCTCATCAGCGTCTCGACCTCGAAGCCCGGGCTGTCCAGGGACATGCTGGGCAGGTGCCGGGCCCAGAACGCGTTGTAGCCGTAGCACAGGTCGGTGAAGCTCGTCTTGAAGAGCCGGTTCACCATCAGGTTCAGCATCTTGTTGCCGAAGCGGCGGATCGGGGTGATGTCGTCGCTGTCACCGGCGCTGCCGAACCGGGACCCCTTCGCGAAGTCCGCTCCCGCGATCAGCGCGCTCACAAACCGGACGATCTCGGCGCCATCGGTCGACCCGTCCCCGTCGATCGCGACCACGATCTCGCCGGTCGCGGCGGCGAAGCCGGCCACCAGCGCGTCGCCCTTGCCGACGCCGCCCTGCAGCACGACCCGCACGTCCGGCCTGAGCTGCCTGGCCACCTCGATCGTGTTGTCCGTGGACCGGCCGTCGACCAGCACGACTTCATCGACCCAGTCGGGAATCGTGGCGAAGACGCCGGGCAGGTTCTTGGCCTCGTTCATGACCGGCACGATGACGCTGACCCTGGGCGTGATCGCCAGGCCGTCAGCGACCCGCCGGTACGGCCGGTGCTCGCCGGGCCGGTGTCCGGCAGGCGGGCCGGCCCCGGCGTGGCCGTTCGGCCCGCCAGGGCGGCGATCGGGATCGGGCCTGGTGGTTGGCACGCCCCAGGCCTTCAGCGCCTGGATGGACGCCGGCTTGCCGGCGACCCTGGCCGACCGGACCTCGGCGCGCCGGGCCGGACGGTCCGGTGCTGACAGGGCACTGGCTGGCGCGTGGCTCGGCGGCAGCATGCCGTCCAGGAGCCCTGGCCGTCGCCGCGGCCCGCGCGGGCCGTTGCCGGCCTGCCGCACGGTCTCGGCCTCGGGCCTGGCCTGCCGCACCGGGCGAGGCTCGCCGACGTCCCCGCCGTCGAGCAGAAGCTGGCCCGCATTGCGAGCGGGATGAGCCGGTAGCAGGTCAGCCGTGTCGTCAAAGTAGTGCATATTCTCCCCCGTGAATATGTGCCGGTGCCGACGCCGTGCGTTGGTATTCGCCAGAACCAGGCCGATCGGATGTGCGGCTAAGTGAGCCGCGTCGCTCCGCGGAGTGGAGCGAAGTCGAGATAGGTGCTATCACCTCAGTGCTGGCTTGGACGTATCGTCCGGGGCATCTGGTTCGGTTTCGCCCTGGCCGAGTCGGAGCGAGCGACTCAGTTCCTGACCCGCTCCGTGGCCGCCTGGCTGGCGATGAACGGCCTGCAGGCCGCCAGCATGACGCTGATGAGCGCGACCGCGACCAGGCCCATGCGCGGTGACCAGGTGCCGGTAGCTAGCTGCACTTCGGCCACGCCGATGTCGATCACGATGGCCGCGGTGCCCGCGACGACCAGCTTGGCCAGGCCGTCGAGGCCGGGTAGCAGGCTCGCTACGGCAAGGGCCGGGACCGCCGACAAGAAGATGAGCACCAGCGGTACCCGCAGCGGCGTGGTGATTCCCGCGATTGCCAGTACGGCTCCCGCGAGTCCAGCAGCGATGGCCCCGCCAGCGAGCCAGCGGTGAAGACCGGAGCCCGACCTCATGTACCCCCCGAGTACCTGGGATCCCTCTCGCGACCTGAGACGCTGAGTGACCGTTCAATAGCAATGTGTACGCAGTGTTGCCTACATCGTGTAACCCTGTCAACCCATACCGGTCTAAACATCTACGAATAGCGCGAAGCCTATTTGGTATTCGTAACCCCGGCCTCGTTCTTCCTGGTCACTATCAGATACCCCGGCGATGCCAGGCCGATGATTTCCGTATGAAGATACGATGAAGTTACGCCCGGCCCGCCGCGCGCGTGCGCGGCCAGCCCTCGCGGCGGCCGGAAAGCCGCCCCGCTCGCGGGGTGACCGGCTCCGGCCGCTTCTGACGTGATGTCATTAGCCCCATGAACCGCCCGTTGCTGAACCGCCGGCTGGCCGGCCTGGGCACGACGATCTTCGCCGAGATGTCCGAGCTGGCCGTCGCGACCGGCTCGGTCAACCTCGGCCAGGGATTTCCCGACACCGACGGGCCTGAAGTGATTGCCCGCGCTGCCGCCGATGCGATCATGACCGGCCACGGCAACCAGTACCCGCCGGGAACGGGTATCGGTGAGCTGCGCCGCGCGATCGCCGGTCATCAGCGCCGGTTCTACGGCCTCGACCTCGACCCGGACCGACAGGTGCTGGTCACCGCGGGCGCGACCGAGGCGATCGCGGCCGCGCTCCTCGCGCTGGTCGAACCCGGCGATGAGGTAATCGCCTTCGAGCCGTACTACGACTCCTACGCGGCCTGCATCACGATGGCGGGCGGCGTGCGCGTGCCGGTCACGCTGCGAGCGCCTGACTTCCGGCCCGATCTCGACGAGCTGCGGGCCGCGGTCACCGACCGCACCCGGCTGATCCTGCTGAACACGCCGCACAACCCGACCGGCGCGGTGTTCAGCAGGGCCGAGCTGACCGCGATCGCCGACCTGGCCTGCGAACGTGACCTCCTGGTCGTGAGCGACGAGGTCTACGAGCACATGGTGTTCACGGGCGAGCACGTGCCGGTAGCCTCGCTGCCCGGGATGGCCTCCCGCACAGCCACGATCAGCTCGGCCGCCAAGATGTTCTCCTTCACCGGCTGGAAGATCGGCTGGGTGACCGGCACCCCGGAGATGGTGTCGGCGGTTCGCTCGGTCAAGCAGTTCCTCACCTTTGTCAGCGGCGGCCCGTTCCAGTACGCGATCGCCCGGGCGCTTGAGCTGCCCGATGAGTACTACCAGTCGATCGCCGGAGATCTGATCGGCAAGCGTGACCTCATGTGCGACGGGCTGGCGGCCGCCGGGTTCGAGGTCTTCCGGCCGGACGGCACCTACTTCATCACCACCGACATCCGCGCGTTCGGTGAGTCCAGCGGCCTGGAATTCTGCCGGAAGCTGCCCTACGCGGCCGGGGTCGTCGCCATCCCGAGCGCGGTCTTCTACGACCATCCGAAGGCCGGGCAGTTCCAGGTCAGGTTCGCGTTCTGCAAGCGCGAGCAGGTGCTCACCGAGGCGCTGGCCAGGCTCCGCCAGCTCAAGGCCTGATCCGGCGGCCGGCGCCTGAAGCCGCGGCCCAGCTGATGATCCGGGCTGGAGTCCATCCGGGCGGCAACTTTCGTCTCCCGCGCTTCGTTACCGGTGGCAAGCAGGCTTCGCGGCGCCGAATACACGGGCATTCCCGCCGGGCCGCCGGATCGGTACTTTGTTCATTTGCGCTATATATTGAATTTTCGTAATTACCTGCTTCATAATATTTACGTACTGCTGCGCGCTTACTGCCCCGCCGCCGGACCGCCGGGCGACCGCGGCGACCTGCCTGCCGACGCCTCGGCGGTTTGTTATCAGGGCGTAACCGTGCGGTTTCCTTCCCGCGTGACATGGGCTGGCTCGTCCGGTTAGCATGCCGACACCGCCGAATGCGATTTCTGTCATTTCGGGGCCGACGTCATCGGCGAGGCCGTCGGGGATGTGGGATGTTTTTACTGGTCAGCATGCTGGCCACGGGAGGGGAGTCGGTTTGTCCGACATGTCGTGGGAGCATGCCAGCGAGGCCCGCGCCGCGCTGAATGCCATTGTCAGTGACCCTGAGCACGGTGTCGCCGCGCTGTCCAGCGCGCAGACGATGTCGAATCTCCTCAAGGACCTGCTGCCCGACGCGCCCAGGGAGAAGAGCATCCTGGTCGCCGCGGCCGAGGCCGGCCTGGCCAACACGCTGCGCCAGCATGTCGACCAGGGCATGGACCCGGACACCGCCATCAGGCTGACCTCATCCTCGTTCTCCTCGACGACGCCGTTCACGCCCGACGCCTGCGGCTGGGTGACCGGCGAGATCGCCACCGCGCTCGGCATGAGCCACAGCCAGCCGGCCGGCCAGGGCGGCGCGTCCGGCGCGAACCCGCCGGGCTTCGACCCGACCGGCCAGCAGGGCATGCCCACGCAGGTCGCCGGGTCGCCCGGCGGGTACACCCCGGGTCAGCAGCCGACCCAGGGATTCGGCCAGGGGCCGGGGCAGCAGGGCGGCGGGTTCGGCAGCGCCGCGGCTCAGGAGACCAGGCCTGGCCAATGGCAGTCGCCGGGCCAGCAGCCAGGAGGGTTCGCAGGCCAGCCAGGCGCCGGCGGCCAGCCGGGCGGGTTCGGCCAGAACCAGCCAGGCGGATTCGGCCAGCCAGGAGGTCCCGGCGGTTACGGCGGCCAGCCGGGTGCACCAGGCGCCGGCTACGCGCAGCCCGGCGCGCCCGGGGGCTGGCAAGGTCCCGGGCAGCCGGGTGCCCAGCCCGGGTACGGCCAGCCGGGAGGTCCTGGCGGTCCCGGCGGCTGGCAGCCCGGCGGCGGCGGGTTCGGGCCGGTGCCGGGCGGGCCCAAGGGCGGCGGCAGCCGTCGCGGCCTGTTGATCGGCGGCGGTCTCGCGCTGCTCGTGGTCGTGGCGGTCGTCATCGGCGTCAGCCTGTCCGGCGGCAATCCCAAGCCCACGCCGACCCCCCACAACTCCAGCCCGCTCGTGAACCCGACGACGCCGACGCCCACGCCGAACCCGACGACTCCGGCGACGAATCACCCGCCGGGCACCGATTCGCTCGCCACGATCATGAACCCGCCCACGGGCTCGCCGGTCGGCACGAGCTGCGGCACCGCCAAGACATTCAGCCTTGACAAGTCCACGCTGGTCGCCAAGACGTTCTGCTCGCATACGACCAGGACCAACGTGGTGGTCTGGGGATACCAGTTCGACAACTCGGCGGATTACGCCAAGGGCGTGGCGTCGATCAACCACTTCGTCGGTTTCGACAAGGTGACGCCCGGCACCACCTGCCCGCCGCCGTCGGGCACCGCCGAGGGTAAGGTCGGCTGGCACGCCAAGCACAACCCGAAGTACTTCTCGAAGACCGGCCAGGACCTCGAGTGCCTAATCGACGGCAACAAGCCAGTGCTGATCTGGACGATGCCGACCCAGGACGTCTTCTTCATCGGCCAGAACAACACCACCGGTACATCGGTCAGCAGCCTGATCAAGTGGTGGGAGACTCTGACCTATGGGCCCTGAGCAAGCCGAGCGGGGATGGCGACGGCAGGCCTGACCTGATGACCGAGACGCTGATGCCAGGCGGCGGGGTGGCACGGCGCCCGCTGCACTTCATCGTGATGGCCGACTGCTCGGGCTCGATGAAGGGCGAGAAGATGCAGGCCCTGAACTACGCGCTCAGGTCCATGCTGCCGCACCTGGTCGACTGGGAGCGCGATCAGCTGCAGGCCCAGCTGCTGATCAGGATCCTGGCCTTCGCCTCCACCCCGCAGTGGTATGTGGCCGAGGCGCTCCCGGTCGCCCAGCTCAGCGCGCACTGGCGCAACCTGGAATACATGCCGATGGGCCGCACCAACATGGGCCCGGCGTTCCGGGCCGTGGCCGAGGTGCTGACGCCGGAACGGCTGGAGCGGCGTGCCCTCCGGCCGGCCATCCTGCTGGTCACCGACGGGCTGCCGACCGATCCGCCCGGCGGCTTCGAGAACGGCCTGGCCGCGCTGATGGAGTGCGCCGCCGGGCGCTCGGCGCTGCGGCTGGCCGTGGCCATCGGCCGGGACGCGAACTCCGAGCCGCTTGACCGGTTCCGCAGCCCCGAGGTGCCGGTGCTGGTTGCCGACGGCACCGACGAGATCGCGGACCGGTTGGTCACCGCCTCGATCGCGGTCTCCCGGATGTCGGAGGTCGGGGCCAACCGGGGCGCGCTGGCCGAACAGCTCAACCTGGCCGAGCCGGCCAGGCGCTCCCAGCCGGACATCACGCCGGGGCCCGGCGGCTCAGGTTACTTCGAGGACATCCTGTGACCACCACACCCGCGGCCGAGCCAGGCGGCCGCGGGCCGGAGTGGGTCGTCGTGACCGCGTCGCAGATGGGCGCGTCGCACGCTGCCTCCGGGGCACCGAACCAGGATGCGGTGGCGACCGAGCGGGCCGGCCAGGCGGGCGTCGCCGCGGCCGTCGCGGACGGGCACGGTCACTCCCGGCACCTGCGCAGCGGCCGCGGCTCCCTGATCGCCGTCCGGGTGGGCTGCCAGGTCGCTCAGGAACTCGCCGACCGGATCGAGCGCGAGGGCGTCCTTTCCGATCAGGCCGGGCCGGCGCAGACGGCCGGCCAGCTGCAGTCGCTGGTAGCGGAGTTCTGCGTCCCGGCTGTGATCGAGCGCTGGCGCGACGCTGTGCTCGCTGACGTGCGGGCCGACCCGTTCAGCGAGGCCGAGCAGGCGCACCGGCACGCCGGTGACGATCCCGTGGTCGCCTACGGATCGACGCTGCTGCTCGGGCTGATCCTGGGCGACTGGCTGCTCCTCGCCCAGATCGGCGACGGCGATGTCGTCGCCGTGCTGGCCGGCGGCACGTGCGTTCTGCCGGTGCCGGCCGACCCGCAACTTGACGGCCTGGTTACGACCAGCCTGTGCGGCAGCGATCCGCAACGGGATTTCCGGGTCGCGGCCCTCAGCACCAGCCAGCAGCCCTTGCTCGCGATCCTGCTCGCTACCGACGGCTACGGCAACGCCCAGATCGTCGAGGACTGGCCGGCCGCGTTCAGCGCCGACCTGGCCTGGATGCTGCGCGACCGGGACGTGAACTGGCTGGCCAGCCAGCTGCCGTCGTGGGCGGCCAGGTGCGCCTCGGCCGACGGCAGCGCCGACGACACCACCGTCGCGCTGATGGTCTCGGCCGCCGCGGCCCGGCTGCGGCCCAGCATGCCGGCCGCCCAGGGCGCGGACGGCAGTTCTGAGGAGACCACGATCCCGGCCGCCCCGCACGCCGACACCGTTCCCGTCCAGCTGCCGGAGTCACTCGAGCCCGCCACCATGCGCCCGCTCGCGCACCGGCAGGCGCCGGAGCCGTTCATCGTGGAGCCGACCGATCCCGCGATCCAGCATGAGCCGCCTACCAACCAGATCCCTAAGCTCGGCCGTCAGCCAGGCCCGGCCGACATGGACGGGCCCGACGCCGGCCCTGAGCCGGGCGGCGCCGAGCCGCCGACCGCACGAGGGCGGCCGCTCGGCCGGGGTGAGCGATGAGTCAGCAGCTGACCCTGCAGGGCCGGGCCCTGCGGATGCTCAGGGCCGGCACCGCCGTCACCGTAGGCGAGCGGCTCGGCGAGGGCGGCCAGGGGGTTGTGCACGCCGTGACCATCGGCGGCGCGCCGTACGCGGTCAAGTGGTACCGGTACGCGCCGTCCGGCGAGCTGCGCAAGTCGATCGCGGCGCTGGTCGAGCGGGGGCGCCCGCACCGGGACTTCTGCTGGCCGATCGACCTGGTAGCCAGCGACGAGCTCACCGGGTTCGGCTATGTGATGCCGAGGCTCGAGCCGCGGTTCTCGTCCTTCGCGCAGCTCGTCTCGCGCTCCGACCAGCCCCCGTTCCGGGTCGTGATCGCGATCGGGCGGCACCTGGTCACCGCATTCGAGGCGCTGCACTCGGCCGGGCTCTGCTACCGGGACATCAGCTTCGGCAACCTGTGGGTCGACCCTGACCAGGCCGAGGTCGCCATCATCGACAACGACAACGTCGGCCTGGACGGCGGCGAGGTGTTCGTCTGGGGCACGCTCCGGTTCATGGCGCCCGAGGTGGTGCGGCGCGAAGCGCCCCCGTCCAGCCTCACCGACCTGCACTCGCTCGCGGTCTTCATGTTCTACCTGTTCATGCACGGCCATCCGCTGGAGGGCGTGAAGACCGACGAGTCCTACTCGTGGGCCGACTCCGCGCACCGGTCGGAAACCGACCTGGCCCTGCGCCACTTCGGCACCGAGCCGGTGTTCATCTTCGACCCTGACGACGATTCCAACCCGCCCCGGCCCGGCGACCCGGTCAGCGTGTGGTGGCGGCTGTACCCCACGTTCTTCCGGGCCGTCTTCGAGCGCGCCTTCACCTCAGGGCTGCGCGACCCGTCCGGCCTCGGCCGGGTCGCCGAGGGCGTCTGGCGGCGGGCGCTGGTCAGGCTGGCCGACTGCGTCTGCGTCTGCTCCTGCCAGGCATCGGTCTTCTACGACCCGGACGACCCTGGGCTGCGGTGCTGGAACTGCAACCAGGTACCGCCGCGCCCGCAGCTGCTCGAGCTGCCGGGCGGCACGATCGCGCTCTCCCCTGGCGCCATGATCACTCCGCACCACCTGACCAGGAACCGTGACCACGACACCGTGCTCGGCCTCGTCGAGAACCACCCGGCCAGGCCCGGTGACGTGGTACTTCGCAACGTCAGCCACAGGCCATGGACGATGACGCCCGATGGCGAGGGTCCCAAGACCGTCGATCCGCAGCGCCGCATCGGGGTCCGTCCCATGACGATTGACTTCGGTTCCGCACATGGCAGGATCGTGAGCTAGGTGACCCGGAAAGGGCAGTGCGGATGAGTACACTACAGGTCACGTTTGATGGCCGAAACTACACATTTGCCCCGGGTGCCACCGTCCGGATCGGACGGAGCTCAGAGAACGACATCGTTGTCAACGATCCGACCGTCTCGCGCCGGCACGCCCAGCTGAGCTGGGAGGCGAGCGGCTGGGTCTGGCAGAACGCGGGCCAGGCGCCGACCTTCCTGGCCGGGCAGCCGGTGGCCCAGTTCGCGGTGGGACAGCAGGTCGTGGTGAACCTGGCCTCGCCCCAGGGCCCGGTCATGCAGCTCGCCGCGGCCGGCGCGGCTGGCGGAGCTGGCGGTCCTGGCGGGCCCGGCGGGACCGAGCTCGCGGCCGGCGCGGTGCACACGAACGTGGCCGGGCAGATGCCCGGGTACGGGGCGGATCAGGGTCAGGGTTATGCGGCTGGCGCTGGGGCTGGTGCCGGTGCTGGTGCTGGTGCGGCTGGGGCTGGTGCGGCCGGGGCAGCGGCGTTCGCGGGGGCCGGCGCCGGGGTGGCCACGCCGGACGGACATCAGCCCGGGGCTCCGGAGCAGGCGACGCCGGGGTACGGCGCGCCCCAGGACCTCGCCGGGCAGCAGGGGTACGGCGGCCAGCCAGGGCACGGCGGCCAGCCAGGCTACGGCGAGCAGCAGGGCTACGGCGGACAGCCAGGGTACGGCGGCCAGCAGGGCTACGGCGGCCAGCAGGCCTACCCGGGGGGGCCGGCTCAGGGATATCAGGGTCAGGAGTATCAGGGCGGCCTGCCGCAGCAGGGCTACCAGGGCCAGGGTGCGACGCCGCCCGGCATGCCGGCGATGCCGGGATACCCGGGCCTGCAAGGCGGGCCGGGCGGGGGCGGCCAGGGCGGAATCCCGCTGTCGCAGCTGGATTCCGGCTCGTTCTTCGAGATCTTGATCCCGATCAAGAGCTGGCTGCACGACCGCGGCTGGCGGCAGGGCCTGCGGTTGCTGATCATCCCGTACGCGCTCCTCCCGCTGATCTTCCTCGGCCTGTTCTCCACATCGGGCAACCTGACGACGCCGGGGTGGGCCTACAGCCTGTACATCGCGCCGCTGTGGCTGCTGACCTTCTGGTACCTGATCAGGCCGCCCAGGCCAGGCTGGCTGGAAGCCGCCATCGCGGCCTTCGTGATCGTGTGGACGATCATCTACCTGCACGTGGTCACGATCTACGTCAACGACCACTGGGCGAACACCCACAACATCCTGGGCTCGCTGGTCGTCGGCTATAACGAGGAGACCACGAAGGCCATCCCGGTGCTGATCGCCGCGGTCTTCCTGCTGAAGGTGCGGGAGCGGAAGCTGGACCCCCGGACCTGGTTCCTGATGGGCACGGTGGCCGGCCTGACCTTCGGCGTGGTCGAGCAGTCGATCTATACCCCGGCCGCGATCGTGGGCATCCACTCAGCGCAGGTCGCCCAGCAGGCCGTCGGCGACACCCTGCTGTTCGCTTTCCGTGTGTTCGTGGACGGATTCCAGCACGCCGTGTGGGCGGGCGTCTCCGGCTTCTTCGTCGGCATGGCCGTGAACTACCGGCGGCGGCGGGTGCCGCTGCTCCTGCTCGGGGTCAGCATCCCGGCAATTCTGCACGCGCTGAATGACTACACGCTGACGATCTTCAGCACGGTCTGGGTGGCGGTGCTGATCCAGGCGTTCTCGCTGCTGCTGTTCCTCGGCTACACGCTGTCCGCGTCCACGATCGAGCGGCGGGTGCGGCGGAACCCGAACTTCCGCGGCCAGTCGATCATGATGGAACGCTTCAGCCAGCCCGAGCAAACGCCGAGCTAAAGCCGGGCCGGATTCGACGCGCCTGGCTCCCGGCGGCTCGCCGCTGGTCTGTTCGACGCGCCAGGCTCCCGGCGGCTCGCCGGGGGGCTGTTCGACGCCATGGGCGCGCCTCCGGCACTGGTCTCGGCGCGGCTGGCCGCCGCAGGTTCAGGCCGTCCGCAGGTCAGGCCCCGTACGCGAGCGCAGCCGCACATCCCGCGCCGCATGGCCGGAGACGGCCCGTCCAACCGCGTGAGCGAAGCGAAGCGCCAACCTCCGCAGCCGTCTCGCATGGCCGTGATTCGATGTCTGCCCACCCGTATCGGAGCGGCGCCATGCCGACCGCGGTGGTCGCGTTGTCCCGCCGCTCGTCGAGCCAGCGCCGGTCATCCGGATGCGCCTGCCGCCCGTCTAGCTCTACGCACAGCCCGAACTCCGGATACAAATTGTCCAGGTAACGGACCCGCCCCCCAACCACGACCCTGGCCTGCCGGTCCGCTGCGGGCAAGCCATGCGGCCGCTCCACGAACCTGACGTACCGGTCTTCAGCAGTGAGTGAACTCCGGCGCCGATATCCGCCAGCGCGGCGGACAGCTCATCCCGCCACCGCAGCCTGGATCGCCTGGCCATCGCCTGGCGCAACCTGGCCGGGGTGGTCAATCGCCGCTGGCACGCCGCGCAGGCGATCGCGAATGCCGCGTCCAACGAGACGGCCCGGCCCGCGAGATCCAGCACAGTCTCTTCAATCTTGGTCCTGGGGGGCAGGTCAGTCGGGTGCACCGCCGCCGGGAGCATTCTCGATCGGTGAATCACCACGCCCCTGACCGGCACGACTATGCGATCGTGGGGAACGCTGACATGAAGGCGCGAAGCCGGCCGGTCGATCAGCCGCTGCACTTCGGCTGCCGATTCAAAACTCAGCGCGGCACCGGGGCCGGCCCCCAGCACCGCCGCCCACAGCAAAGCCGCCCGAGCGGGTTCGCCGGTACTGACCGAGTAGACCCCGCGCTGCAACGTCCGCCAGCGGCGGCTCCTGAGATCCAGTCCACCGACTGCGCGGTCATCCCGCCAGCGATGGCCTGCCGACGCGTGATCACACCGGCCTGGATCTGCGCCAGCCGATCCAGGCCTTCAGGTAACTGCCAATTCACCATGAACTCAGAGTGCCTGCCGCCTCTGACACCGGGCCAATCCCGCCAGCCCCCGCCATCCCGAGGCCGCCATCCCCGCTGCTCCCGGCCACCGCCCGCCTCGCCTGGCCCGCCTCGCCCGGCACCGGCTCGCCCGGCCCCGACTCTGAATCTATGGGTGGACTTACCCGGCTATAGCGATAACAAGTTTACCCAGTCAGTCAGAGGGTCGGCCATGGGCGAGGGAGGGGCTACAAGCGAGGACGCCGGCTACGGGCACGGAGGCCGGCCACCGGCAAGCAGGCCAGCCACCGGCACGAACGCCAGCCACCGGCACGGCCACCGGCCACCGGCACGGACACCGGCCACGGACGAGGACGCCGGCCACGGCGCGGCACCCGGCTCGCGGGCAACCGAGGTTAACGGCTGCCCGGCTCGGTGACGAAGTCGATCAGCTCCTCGACCCGGCCGAGGAACTCGGGCTGAAGGTCGCCGAAGCTGCGCACCGAGCGGAGGATGCGCTGCCAGGCGGCCGCCGTATCGGGAGGCCAGCCGACCGCGGCGAGCACACCGTCCTTCCACGGGATGCCCCGCGGCACGTCAGGCCAGCGGTCCAGGCCCAGCCTGGCGGGCTTGACCGCGGCCCAGACATCGATGAACGGGTGCCCGACGACCAGGACGTGCGGCGATGCGATCCTGGCGGCGATCCGGCTCTCCTTGGATCCGCCGACCAGGTGGTCGACTAGCACTCCGAGCCGGCGGCTGGGCTCAGGCCCGAACCGGGTCACGATGGCGGGCAGATCATCGATGCCGCCCAGGTACTCCACGACCACGCCGACGTCGCGCAGGTCATCGCCCCAGATCTTCTCCACGAGCTCGGCGTCGTGCCGGCCCTCGACATAGATGCGGCTCGCCTTGGCAACTTTGGCGGGCCCGCGCGGGGCCGGAACCGATCCCGAGGCCGTGCGACCTGGGCGCCCTCCAGCAACGCCCGCACGGGCGGAACCCGACGAATCCGCGGCTCCCGGACCCGGGCGCACCAGCGTCACCGGCACGCCCTCGACCAGGAAGGCACCGGGCCCGAAGGGGAACACCCGCCGCTTGCCGTGCCGGTCCTCCAGCACGACCGCGTCCTTCTCCCAGCCCGCCACGGCGCCGCAGAATTCGGCCGCCCTGTCCTCGACGACCAGGCCACGCTCGAGCGTGACAGCCGGATAGTCCCGCCGCGCAGGCCGGGCCGGGCCGGTCGCCAGCACATCAGCCTCGTATCGCTTGCTCCGCATCTGCCTGCTCCGCATCTGCCTGCTCTGTATCTGCGCCCGTCGCTCAGCCGGGCAGTTCAGCCGGGGCAGTTCAGCCGGGCAGTACGGCGGTGTCGTGGCAGAAGTGGAACCTTGCCGCGCCGGAGGACTTGATCCTGGCCAGAGACGCGTCCCAGGCGGCCCGGTCACTCGCCTGCCCGTCCGGCAGCACCGGCGGCCCGGCGAACTGCCTGCTGGTGTAGACGGCGTCGCCGAGCAGCACCTCGCTGCCCTCTTCCGTGCTGACCAGTACCGACTGATGTCCCGACGTGTGCCCCGGCGTGCTGAGCACGCGCACGCCCGGCACGATCTCGGCGTCGCCGTCGAGAAGCTCGAAACTGGCGTCCATGAACCCGAACCAGCCGCACACCTCGGGCGACTCGACCTTGGCTCGCTCCAGCTCGGCTCGCTGCACATAGCACGGCGCGTGGCTGAACACCGAATTCTGGCCGCAGTGATCGAAGTGCAGGTGCGTGTTGATCACCAGGCTGATGTCGGCCGGGCTCATGTCGACATCAGCCAGCGCCGCCGCGACTGTCCGGTTCACCACCCGCCAGTCATCCAGCACCTCCTGCGGCCCGCCCACGCCGGTGTCGACGAGCAGCGCGCCGGCGGCGTGGGTGACCACGAACCCGTGCACGGGCCAGGTCTGGCCCGCGACATCCAGCCGGGCCAGGTGCAACCGCTTTATCTGTGGCATGTCCGCCCTCCCGCTGCCATTTTTCCCGATCGGCTCGCATCCAGGCCGACGGCCCGACAGTGCCGTGGTCAGGACGGCGAGTCGGCTGTCCTAGCCGACCGGGGACGGCTAGGACGGCCGGACGGCGTCCTCGACGATCTCGAACTTGTTCCCGTCGCCATCCTTGAACTCGTACATCGGCGGAACTCCCGGCCACCGCAGCAAGTCCCCGACCTCGATGCCCCGCTGCCGCATGGCCGCGTGCTCGGCCTCGGCGTCGGGAACCATGAACCGGATGCCGGTGTCGGATCCAGCGTCGGAGCTGGCGATCAGGGCAACCGACGCGGACGCGCCGGGGGCGGCGACCGTGACCCAGCGGAAGCTCTCCCCCATCCGCACGTCGAGCCGCTTCTCGAAGCCGAGCGTGCCGGTGAAGAACTCCAGCGCCGAGTCCTGGTCGCGGACCGGGATCCCCACGGTGCCGATGTCGGTGATAGTGGTCTGGGACATTGCCGTCTCCTCCAGCTCGTGCTTCAGGCCGGCCAGGCCGGCCGCCCATGGCTCCGCGTACTTGCTGACCCACCGGTCGTAGACCAGCCGGATCGGGACCGGGTTGAGATAGTGCAGCTTCTCCCGGCCCCGCCGCCTGGTTACGACAAGCCCGGCGTCCTCGAGGATCTTCAGGTGCTTCGCCACGGCAATGCGGGTCATGTCGTGCCGGGCCGTCAGGGAAACAAGCGTCTGACCATCGAGCGCGAACAGCTCGTCGAGGAGCTCCCGCCTGGTCGGGTCGGCCAGCGCCCTGAACACCAGATCCACGTCATCCATAATAGGAAACCATTTGGTTTCCTGTCAACGGCCCGGGACTCCCCGGCGCGGGTCGTTACACAGCCGGTCGAGCGCGGCCAGGACGCGCTGCTCGGACACCGGGATGGCCGCCCCGACCGGCTGGGCGAACAAGCTCACCCGCAGCTCCTCGATCATCCACCGGATCGCCTCGACGTCCTCGCGGCCGGCCGCGGCGGCCCCGAGCCGGCCGCGGACCTGCTCGTAGTCCAGCGTGACCTCGTCGATCACCTGCATCCGGGCAGCGTCCCGGCGCAGGTCGGCCGGCGCCTTGTCCAGGCGGTGGGCCATCGCGCGCAGGTACCGGGCCAGGTCCGCGAGCCGCCGCGCCCCGGCGTCGGCGACGAACCCCGGGTAGATGAGACCGGCGAGCTGGCCGCGCAGGTCAGCGGCGGCGTCCGCGAACACCGGGCTGCGGGCCCGGTCCAGCGCCGACTCGACCGCGTGGGCCTGGGCGAGCACCCTGGCGACGGCGCTGACCACGTCGGCCGCCGCGGTCCGCAAGCCGGACCTGGCCGCCTCGAGCAGGAGGCCGAACGCCTCCTCGTCCCAGGCCGGGCCGCCCGCCTCGGCGGCGACCCGCAAGGCCGCGGCCAGCGCGCAGTCGTCCAGCAGGTCCTGGGCGCTGGCGTACGGATGGCGGCTCATGGCCAGCTTCGCGTTGACCGGCAGCCGGCTGGCCACGGCCCTGGTGCCGGCCGGCACGCCCAGCGCCAGCAGCCGCGCGTTGCCGCGCCACATCGCCCGCTCGGCTTGTGGCCGCGTCTCGAACAACGCGATGTCCACCGTCGGCCCCGCATCCCGCAGGGCCGGATAAGCGGTCACCTGCCCGCTGGTGAAGACCCGGGGCAGCGTTCCGAAATCCCAGCCGGTCAACCCGGTCCTGGTCAGGCCGGCCGCCGCGTCGGCCAGTCGCTCAGCCAGCTGCGGCCGCAGCTCGTCGCGCAGCTCGTCCAGGTCCTTGCCGGCCGCGAGCACCTGGCCGTCGTCGGTGATCCGGAACGTCAGCCGCAAGTGTGACGGCAGCTTGTCCAGGTCCCAGGCATCGGGCGGGACGGCGATCCCGCCCAGCCTGGTCAGCTCGGCGGCCAGGGCGGCCGGCAGGCTGCCCTGGCCGCCGAGGGAGTCCGGATCCAGCCGGGTCAGCACGTCCCTGGCGACGTCGGGCGCGGGCACGAACCTGGTCCGCAGCTGCTTGGGCAGGGACCGGATCAGCTCGGTGACCAGTTCCTGCCGCAGCCCGGGCACCTGCCAGGAGAGTTCGTCGCCGCTGACCTGGTTCAGCACCGCCAGCGGGATCTCGGCCGCGACGCCGTCGCCCGGGTCGCCCGGCGCGAACTCATACGACAACGGCAGCTCGCCCCAGCTGCTCGGGAAGTCCGCCGGCGTCACCTCGTCGGCGGCCGGCCCCGCGAGGTCCTCCGGCGTGAGCGTAAGCAGGTCCGGCTGCGTGCGGCTGGCCTGCTTCCACCAGGTGTCGAAATGCCGGGCCGAGGTGACGTCGGCCGGGATGCGCTGGTCGTAGAACGCGAACAGCACGGCATCGTCGGCGACGATGCCGCGCCTGCGGGCCCGCCGCTCCAGTTCCTCGGCGTCGTCGAGCAGTTCGGCGTTGCGGTGGAAGAACCGGTGGTGGGTCGGCCAGTCGCCCTCGACCAGGCCCTGGGAGATGAACAGCTCGCGTGCGAGCACCGGGTCGATCCGGCCGAGCGTGACCCGGCGCCCGGCGACGAGCGGCAGCCCGTACAGGGTCACCCGCTCCAGTGCCATCGCCGCGCCCTGCTTGCCGTCCCAGTGCGGCTCGCTGTACTCCCGCCTGACCAGGTGCGCGGCCAGCGGCTCGACCCACTCGGGCTCGATCCTGGCCGCCACCCTGGCCCACAGCCTGGACGTCTCGACCAGCTCGGCCGCCACGACCCAGGACGGCGGCCGCCTGGCCAGCGCCGAGTCGGGGAAGATCGCGAACCTGGCCCCCCTGGCCCCAGCGAATTCGGCCGGCCCGCGCCGCCGCTCCTTCGACGGCTTCGGCGCGTCCTGCAGGCCGATATGCGAGAGCAGCCCGGCCAGCAGCGAGCGGTGCACCCGCTCGGCCAGGTCGTCAGGGACCCGGCGCTCCGGCTGGCTGCCCGGCTTAGCCGCGAGCTGGGCGACGTGCGCGTCAGGACCGCCGCCGGCCGCCGCCCGGCGCGGCCCGGCGTCGTCTCGCGCGGGCGTGCGGTCGGGTCCGACCGTGACCCCGATGTCCTTGGCGGCCTGCCTGAGCTGCCCGTATACGTCCTGCCACTCGCGCGTGCGCAGGTAGTGCAGGTATTCGCGGCGGCACATCCGGCGGAACGCCGAGCCGGACAGCACGCGCTGCTGCTCGCGCAGGTAGTCCCACAAGTTCAGCAGGGACAGGAAGTCCGAGCCGGGCTCGGCGAACCTGGCGTGCTGGGCATCGGCCGCGTCCCTGGCCTCGGCCGGCCGCTCCCTGGGGTCCTGGATCGACAGCGCGGCCGCGATGACCAGCACCTCGCGCGCGCAGTCGTGACCGCCAGCCTCGATGATCATCCGGCCGAGCCTGGGATCGGCGGGCAGCCGGGCCAGCTTCCTGCCGGTTCCGGTCAGCGTGGTCGCCGGGCGGCCGGCGGATACCGCGCCCAGTTCCTCCAGCAGCCGGATGCCGTCGGTGACGTTGCGGGTGTCCGGCGGTTCGATGAACGGGAATTCCGCAACCTCGCCCAGGTCGAGCGCGGCCATCTGGAGCACGACCGAGGCAAGGTTGGTACGCAGGATCTCCGGGTCGGTGAACTCGGGCCGGGACGCGAAGTCCTCCTCGCTGTACAGCCGGACGCAGATGCCGTCCGAGGTTCGGCCGCAGCGGCCGGCCCGCTGATTGGCCGACGCCTGGGAGACCGGCTCGATCGGCAGCCGCTGCACCTTGGTCCGGTTGCTGTAGCGGGAGATCCTGGCCGTGCCCGGGTCGATCACGTACTTGATTCCCGGCACGGTCAGCGAGGTCTCGGCGACGTTCGTGGCCAGCACCACCCGGCGGCCCTGGTGCGGCTGGAACACCCGGTGCTGCTCGGCGGCCGACAGCCGGGCGTACAGCGGCAGCACGTCGACGTCGGAGTGCGGGCCGGCGGTCAGCGCGTCGGCGGTATCCCTGATCTCCCGCTCGCCGGACAGGAACACCAGAATGTCGCCTGGTCCCTCGGCCCGGAGTTCGCCGACCGCGTCCAGGATGCCCTGCACCTGGTCGCGCGGCTCGGCCCGGTTCTGGTCCTGGCCGGCGGCCGGCTCGTCCGCCGCCAGCGGCCGGTACCTGACCTCCACGGGGTAGGTTCGGCCGGACACCTCGATGACCGGCGCGGGCCTGCCGTCCGGCCCGGCGAAGTGCGCGGCGAACCGCTCAGGGTCGATGGTCGCCGAGGTGATGACGACCTTCAGGTCCGGCCGGCTGGGCAGCAGCCGCCGTACGTAGCCGAGGATGAAGTCAATGTTCAGGCTGCGCTCGTGCGCCTCATCGATGATCAGCGTGTCGTAGCGCAACAGCCGCCGGTCGTGCTGCAGCTCAGCCAGCAAGATCCCGTCGGTCATGAGCTTGACCAGCGTGCTGTCGTTGGACCGGTCGGTGAACCGCACCTTATAGCCGATGGCGCTGCCCAGTTCCGTGCCCAGTTCCTCGGCGATGCGCTCGGCCACGGTCCGGGCGGCCAGCCGGCGGGGCTGGGTGTGGCCGATCTGGCCGGTCATCCCGCGGCCGAGTTCCAGGCAGATCTTCGGTATCTGGGTGGTCTTGCCCGACCCGGTCTCGCCGGCCACGATGACGACCTGGTGATCGCTGATCGCCCTGGCGATCTCGTCCTTGCGCTGGCTGACCGGCAGCGCGGCCGGGTAGGTGATCGCCGGGACGGCGTCCCGCCTGGCCTGCGCCCGCGCCGCCGCCGCGTCGATCTCGGCCGAGACCACATCGAGCGCCCGCCCGCGCTGGAGCCGCCGGCCGAGCCGATGCTGGTCGGTCAGCATCAGCTCAGGCAGGCGCGCGCGCAACTCGGCCGGCGTCGGCATGGTGGCAGTCTCCAGGACGTGAATCAGCGTGGCGGCGGGGTTTCCCGCCCGGCCCGGCGCGGTCAAGCATCGCCGCTCGCGGCCATCGCTACCTAACGCTTTTCCGTCGCATGACCTTCCGCCTGGCCCGATCAGCCCAGCCTCGCTTCGGCCCGGAGCGCCGGAGCCAGGTCGGCCAGGCGGGCGTCGTCCAGGCCGCGGGCGCGGAACCAGGCGGTGATGTTGGACGCGTCCCGGTCCAGGAACTCGGCTCCGCGCGGATGCGCGATCACGTCGATTACCTGAGGCAGGTCGATCAGCACGAGCCGGCCCTGGTGCACGAGCAGGTTGTAGGCGGACAGGTCGCCGTGGGCCAGGCCGAGCCCGGCCATGGTCAGGACGGCCCTGGTGAGCTGATCCCACAGGCCGGCCAGGTCATCACCGGAAGGCCGCAGCTCGGCCAGCCGCGGCGCGGCCGTGCCGTCTGGTTCGCCGAGGAACTCCAGCAGCACCTCGGTCCCGCTGACCTGAACCGGGTACGGCACCGGGACGCCCGCCTGCTGCAGCTGCCGCAGCGCCGCGAACTCGGCGCCCGCCCACTGCCGGACGATCATCGCCCGGCCGGTCGCCGTCCGCTTGGCCATGGCCCGGTTGTCCCTCGACTCGCGCACCCGCAGGCCATCGGTGTACTCGGCGTCGCGGTGGAACAGCCGGTGCTCGGCCGCGCGGTACCGCTTGGCCGCGAGCAGGCAGGTCCGGCTGGTTCCGGGCACGGCCCGGCGGATCAGGAAGACGTCGGCTTCCTTGCCGGTCTTCAGTACGCCGAGTTCGGTGTCGGTGGCCGCCAGCTCGGTGACCAGCCACCCCGGGTACGGCTCAGGGCCGCGCTCGGTCGGGCTGGACTGATCCCAGGTCGACCAGCGGTCACCGCCGGGCACGCCGTCGGCGAGGTCGAGCACCTCGAGGCGCGGCAGCCGCCGCTGCCTGGCGCGCTTGGCGAAAGCGGGTTCTTCGTTGTCGTCAAACCGCCGCTTGCCGCGGCGCGGGGAAGCATGATCGGGCACGGACAAGGCTCCTTGAGCAGAAGAAGGGCAGCGAGAAGCGGAAAACGTCCAATACTCGGCCCTCCTTCCTGCTCGGCCTTGCCGGGCCGCCTGGCCGACCTGAAGCCGGCCGCCTGCGGCCTGACCGTGTCACGACTGCCGTCACGCCGCAAGCGATTTATCCGCGGCCGAGCTGACCGGCGCCGCCCGCCCGGCCCGGCGGCCGGGGCGCTGGGCCAGGATGGAGCCATGCCGACGGCGCAGCATGAGGGCAGACAGGCCGGGCCGGCCGACGGCGAGTACCGGCTCTACCGGGACCTGGCCGGCTGGTGGCCGCTCATCTCCCCGCCCGGCCAGTACGCGCAGGAGGCCGAGTACCTGGCTGCCGTCCTGGACACCCGTGCCCGCGTGCCGGTCCGCGAGGTCCTGGACCTGGGCAGCGGCGGCGGTCACGTCGCCGTGCACCTGAAGGACCGGTTCTCGCTGACGCTGGTGGACCGGTCGGCGGACATGCTGGCCGTCTCCCGGCGGCTGGTGCCGCAGTGCCGGCACCGGCAAGGCGACATGCGCTCGGTCCGGCTCGGCCGGGTCTTCGACGCGGTGCTGGTCCACGACGCGATCGACTACGTCACCAACCTGGCCGACCTGGCCCGGGTGATCGGAACCGCGTTTGCGCACTGCCGGCCCGGCGGCATCGCGGTGTTCGTCCCTGACTACGTGAAGGACGGGTTCGCCGAGCTGACCGGCAGCGGAGGCGGCGGCCCGGACGCCGACGGCCGGCTGGCGCGCTTCACCGAGCACACCTGGGATCCCGATCCCGGCGACGACTGGGTCCAGGCCGACTACGAATTCAGCCTGTGCAGCGCCGACGGCAGCGTGGCGGTGATCCGCGAGACGCACCGGCTCGGAGCGTTCGGCCGGGTCGACTGGCTGCGGCTCCTCGCGGCGGGCGGCTTCGCGCCCGCGGCCGAGCTGGGCGGCCCGGCTGCTGCCGGTACCCGGCCCGAGCACCTGTTCGCCGGCCACCGGCCGGTGAAGGCCGACCCGACGGCGACCCGGTCGTGAGCCGGTGACCGAGAACTCTCGCTCCCCCGCTGAGCCGCCCGAGGTGACCCGCCGCCGCGGCGAACTGCGAGCGGACTGCACCAGGTGCGCGGCGCTGTGCTGCGTGGTCCCGGCATTCGCGGCCTCGGCCGACTTCGCGATCACCAAGCCGGCCGGCACGCCGTGCCCGAACCTAGGGGCCGGCTTCCGCTGCTCGATCCACGACCGGCTCCGGCCCGCCGGGTTCGGCGGCTGCGCGGCATTCGACTGCTTCGGGGCCGGCCAGGCCCTCGTGCAGCAGACCTTCGGCGGCCGCGACTGGCGGACCGAGCCGGACCTGGCCGGGCCGATGTTCGCCGCGTTTCCCGTCCTGCGGCAGCTGCACGAGCTGATGTTCTACCTGAACGAGGCGCGGGCGCTGGCGCCGCCCGGTCCGCTGCCGACCCAGCTAGACGACCTGCTCGCCACGACGTCGCGGCTCGCCGGCGCCGGGCCTGGCGAGCTGGCCGCGCTTGACGTCGCCGGGCACCAGGGCCGCGTCAACCCGGTGCTGCTCGCGGTCAGCGATCAGGTCCGGGCCGGGGCCGGCCGGCTCGGGCCTGATCTGCGCGGCGCCGACCTGGCCGGGAAGGACCTGCGCGGCGCCGACCTGGCCGGCGCGAGCCTGCGCGGGGCCCTGCTGATCGGCGCGAACCTGGCCGGCGCCGACCTGAGTTTCGCTGACGTGACCGGAGCCGACCTGCGCGGCGCCGACCTGGCCGGGGCTGACCTGACCACCGCCCTGTTCCTCAGCCAGCCCCAGCTCGACTCGGCCCGCGGCGACGCCACGACGCAACTCCCGTCCCACCTGACCTGCCCGCCCCACTGGCCCACCGCGCCCCCGAGCTCACCGCCTAGCGCCCGGTTCTAAAAGATCTTGGAGACTAATCAGTCAATACGACCAATAGGCCTCCAAGATCTTTGGCGCGGCCCTGGCTCGGCCAGCCAGGGGCCTCACCGCGCCCGGATGGAGTCGAGAATCGCCCGGGGAATCGCTCCGCTCCCGGCCAGCCCGAGTTCGACCAGCGCCGGGCGCCGTCCAGGGCCCGGATCGACGAGCAAGGTCAGGACGGAGCTGGCCAGGCCAGGTCGCAGGATGCAGACCTGTCCTCCGAACCGCTTCCGGCAGGTGACCTTCTGCCCAGAACGTGCATTGCCGACGGCGAGTCGTCCCGCGCCGACCACGATTCCGGCCCGCGCGGCGATGGCTCCGGCGATTGGCGGGGCAAATGGGCAGCTCGCCGCTGAGATGCGGGTCGCCCGGTTCAGTTCGATCGTTCGCGCCACGGCGATGCCCGGAAAGCACCCGCCCCACCAGGAATCTCGCCGCACCGACCAGGTAGCCGGCGCAGCGACCCGTATTCCGCCGAAGTCGTGCCAGCGCCAGCCACGCGGGACGACCGACGTCCGGCCCGGGTCCAGCACCACCGAGAGCGGCGACCTGGTCAGGGTGCCCAGGATGCGGGCGGCCAGCCTGCCACGGGCCAGAACCCGCACGCGCAGCGCAGGCACGAGGTACCCCCGGTAGCGGCCGGCGTCCAGGACCGGAAAGGCCATGAGCCCGTTGATCATGCGGCTCGTCCTGACGCCACCCGGCGGGAGAAGCCCGGACGCTGGAACCATCGCCGCGATGTTGGCCGGCAGCCCGCAGCCCATTCCGCGGAGGCGCCTGGCGTCGGGCGTGAGCCCGGCGAACACCATCCCGTGCGCGTTGCCGCCGCAGAAGGCGGTGCCCCGAGTCTCGACGTTCCATCGCGCTGGGACCGAGATTTGCACTGTTCCGTAGGTCACCGGCGCCCACCCCCTGGGCGTCGCGGCGGTGTCGGTGAGCGGGCCGCCGTAGCCCTGGCCCGCGCCCCCGGCCGTGGTCGGGCCTGGACCCGGCGTCAGCAGCCCGAGCAGAATCGCGATCGCGGCGGCGACCGTGGCGGCGCTGAGCGCTGCCGCCGTCCACCGACGGCGAACGCTAACCCGCCTGACCTGCCGCTCTATCCGGCCGGCCAGGTTTGGTTTGTCCTGGCCGGGGTCAGATCCGCCGGGCTCGGCGGCGGTTACCCGATCGCGCAACTCGGCCCGCAGCCGTTCCTCCAGGTCGTTCATCGCGGCCATCCTTCCGTGATCTCGGCTGACTTGCGCAGCCGCTCAAGGCCGCGGGCGGCATGGGTCTTGACCGCGCCCGGCGAGCAGCCGAGCACCGCGGCGATCTCGGCCTCGGTCAGGTCCTCGTAGCAGCGCAGCACCAGCACCGCCCGCTGCTGCCCGGACAGTCCGGCCAGCGCGGGCCACAGCCCGCCGCGATCCTCAGCCGGTTCCTGCCAGCTGTCCGACCCCTGATCGGGAACCTCGGCGACGGGCTGCTCCCGGTGCCAGGCGCGGCGCCGCGAGGACAGGAACAACGACAACAGCACCCGCCGGGCGTACGGCTCAAGGGCCTCTGGGCTTCTCAGCCGCCGCCAGCGCAGGTAGGTTCTGGTCAGCGCCTCCTGCACGAGGTCTTCCCCGGCCTGCCAGTCGCCGGTGAGCAGGTAGGCAGTCCGGCACAGCGCCCGGCCGCAGGCCGCGGCGAACCGGCCGAACTCCTCGTCCACGCGATCACCTCGCCCACTTGGACGACTCCGGCGCCGCATCCGGGTGACACCTGTCCCCGCAATTTTCTCTCCAACCTCGGAACGGAGCTTCTATGTCGGCCTCCGCGAGCAAACGGCGGCTGCGGTGGCAGCAGCTTCCGCCGGAAATCAAGGCCGAGCTCGAACGCCTCGCCGCCGGGACCGTCGTCGGCGCGGCCAGCTGCGCTGGCGGGTTCTCGCCCGGAATGGCGTCCCGGCTAACTCTGGCCGGCGGCCGGCGGGTGTTCGCCAAGGCGATGGACGCCGTGGCGTGGCCCGACCAGGCCGTCATGCACCGGGCCGAGGCGGCGGTCTCCGGGGCGCTGCCGGCCGGCGTGCCGGTGCCCCGGCTGCTCGGGTCATCCGACGACGGGCGCTGGGTGCTGCTGGTCTTCGAGTGGGCCGAGGACGATGAACTGGATCTGCGCGCGACGCCGGGCCAGGCGGCCCCGGTCGCCGCGTCGCTGGGCGAACTCGCACGGGCGCTCTCGCCGTCGCCGATCGCGGCGCCGGCCGGTCATCCCCGGCTCGGCGGCTAGGCGGACCTGGCCCGCGACCCGGGACGGCTGGCCCGGTTCACCAGGGCGCTGCCGTGGGCGGCCGAGCACCTGGACCGGCTGACCGGCCTGGGGGAGCGGGGACGGGAGCAAGCGGGC
>JBPCKO010000440.1:0-11425 GCA_051004215.1 Streptosporangiaceae bacterium
CATGGGCCCGGATGCAAAGAGAACTTTCTCGGTGGTGCGGGGCGGGTGCGCGGGTGCCGGCCTGCCGCGTCCCTTCCCTCCCCCCGGGGGCTGGCGGGCGGAAGTCGGTCTCAGTAGACCGGCCGGACCGTCGACTCGCCGGAGCCGACGACGCCCAGGAACCGCTTGGTCCACTCGACTGCCTCGTCCTTGTCCCTGGTCTCCATCAGCGCCCAGCCGCCGACCAGCTCCTTCGCCTCGGAGAACGGGCCGTCCAGGACCGTGTACTGGCTGCCGTCGTAGTTCACCTTGACGGCCTCGTCGAGCGGACCGAGACCTCCGGTGGCGACCAGCACGCCGGCCTTGGTCGCCTCCTCGATGAAGGCGCCCATCTTGGCGAACATCTCCGGGGTCGGCGGCGGCACCGGAATCGACGGGTCGGCCAGGGTGTATCCGAGAAAACGCATCTGTCTCTCCTTCGTTTCGCGGTCCGGCGGGCGCCGGTCCGGCGGGCGGCCGCGGTAATCCTGAGCCGTTGGCTCGTGGTTCTTACCCCAGCTGCTCTCTTGCCCGTGCGTCGAACGCGGCGGGCGGGGATCGACATCGGCGCGGAACTATTTCGGCTGCCTTGCGTGCTGGCCGGCGGCGGCCCGCCGCGCCGGGGCGCCAACCATTACCGCCCGGCCGTGGGGCAGGATCACGCGGGTGAACCTCGCGGTGGCCCTGACCACCTTCATCGTGGTCTTCCCGGCCGAGCTGCCGGACAAGACCGCGCTGGCCAGCCTGATGCTGGGCAGCCGGTACCGGCCGGCCTACGTGTTCGCCGGAGTCGCGGCCGCGTTCTTCGTGCACGTGGTGCTGGCGCTGGTCGCGGGCGGGCTGCTCGGGCTGCTGCCGCACCGGGCCCTGGCCGCGATTGTGGCCGCGCTGTTCGCGCTCGGGGCCGTCTTGCTGATCCGCGGCCGCGGCGAGGACGAGGAGGTCGACAAGTTCACCCAGGGCACGCCGCCGACGTTCTGACGCGTCGCGCTGACCAGCTTCCTGCTGATCGGCGTGGCCGAGTTCGGCGACCTGACTCAGATCGTCCTGGTCAACCTGGCCGCGCGGTACCACGACCCGGTCGCGGTCGGGACCGGCGGCCTGCTCGCGCTGTGGTCGGTCGCGGCGCTGGCCATCACGGGCGGCCGTGGCCTGCTGAAGATCATCTCGGTCCGCGCGGCCACGCTGATCGGCGCCGCCGTGATGGCCGTGCTCGCGGTGATCAGCCTGATCGCCGCGATCCGCGGCTAGCCGGCCCGGTTCGCCCGGGAACGGTGGGTTAGCGGGGGGCCGGGGGGGCCGCGAAGCGGGCCGGGTCGTGGTCGAACCGCTCGCAGCAGCGGTCCGAGCAGAACCAGTAGCCGCGGCCGTCGGCACGAGACTGGGCCGGGGCGCTGGACTTCTCGACCTGCATGCCGCAGACCGGGTCGATCGCGTACTGGTCGCCGCCGCCGAAGCGGTCCCGGTTCCGGTACAGCCAGTAGAGCAGCGCGAACGCCAGCAGGAACACGATGTTCAGCACGGTCGTGTAGTTCAGGGTCAGGCGCTCGGGCACGATCTGGCCCGGCCGCCGCGACGGGATCAGCCCGGCCGCGGCGAAGATCAGCTCGGTGACCAGGCCCGCCACCGCCATCACGGCCCAGAACACGGCCAGCATCCGCAGCGCCAGCCTGGTGCCGTAGTACTTGCGGTAGATCAGCACCAGCGGCAGCGCGATCAGGTCGGCGAAGATGAAGCTGATCACGCCGCCAAAGCTGATCCCGCCCTTCCACAGCGCCGCCGCCAGGGGGACGTTGCCGATCGAGCAGACGAAGCTGATGAAGGCGATGAACGGGCCGATCACCGCGTTCTCGATGCTGGTCCAGATGCCGTGACCGGACACGAAGAACACGCTCCAGAACGACGCCGGGACCGCGACGGCCAGCCCCCCGGCGACCAGGAAGCCGATCACGATCTCCCGGCGGACCATGGTCAGGTCGGCGATCGTATAGGTCGCGGCGTCGGCCCAGCCGGACTTGGTGCGGACCGCGGCCCGCCAGGAACCGCCGTCCTGGCCGGCCTCCCCGCCGGCGTCCTGGCTGCCGTGCGCGCCGTGCCCGTCGTGGCCGGGGCCGCCGCTGGCCTCGAGCGCGGTCCTGGCCCGCTGCACCGCGCGGCCGGCCAGGAACGCGCTGCCGACCAGGGCCAGCAGCACGATCATGATCACGCCGCCGACGTACTCGGCCGCGGCGAACTGCCAGCCCATCAGCACGACGAGCACGATGCCGAGCTCGATGACGAGGTTCGTCGACGCGAACATGAAGACCATCGAGGTGACGAAATCCGCGCCCTTGGCGAACAGCGACTTGGCCATCGCCGAGGCGGCGTAAGAGCACGACGAGGACAGCGCGCCGACGGCGGTGGCGCGGGTCACGGCGGCCGGTCCGTGGTTGCCGAGCTTGGCCCGCAGCGCTTCCCTGGGCACGAACGCCTGCACCACGCCGGACAGCGCGAAGCCGCCGATCAGCGCCCACAGGGTGTCCCAGAACATGAAGAACGCCTCGCGGAGCGACCCCGTGATCCCGTGCAGCACGGCGCCCGGAGTGACCGCCAGAACCTGCCCCGCGTGCAGCACGACCGTCCTTTCCGTCCCGTCCCGTCTCACGGCCCGGCCGTGCCCTGCTGGTGGCGGGCGCCCGGCCGGCCACGGTGCACTCTAGCCCGGGCCGCAGGCGCCGGGCCGGGTGCCGCCTGCCCCGGCCGGCCCGCGATCGCCGCCGAGCCTGACCTCTCGTCCAGTATACCCCCTAGGGGTATGAAAGCAAGAAGTGACGACCGCCCACTACCGGCCGCTTCGTGATCAGGTGGTACATCCGCGGCTATTCGGGAGCACCCCGGGCAGTTTCCGGTTAGGTATCTCGCCGCCCGTCTCGCCTGTAATACTTGGCCGGACTGAGTACCCGTTCAATAGCGCTTTTCCCCCGGAGCGGATAGTGACGGAACCTCCAGTATCGGAACAGAAGATATTTACATTTCCCAGGTTGTCGGATTCGATGGCATCCGGCATCGCGCCGGGCTATTACCTGGCCCCGGGCCGGCTGGCGGGCTCCCTCCCGCTGACCGGCCTCACGGTGACGCGCGGCGACAGCGCGATGGCGACCGGCGCGCGCCGCCGCAATGCCGACAGCGCCATGGTCGCCAGGCACGGCGCCGCCGCCGGGCGCTATGCCGACCTGGTCGGCAGCTCACGCGGCGTGGTCCTGAAGGCCTGCCAGCTGCTGTCGCTGGCCAGCCTGCCCGCGGTCGGCTCGCCCGAGCACCAGGCGGTCTACCAGTCTGTGCTGGCCCGCCGGGCCGACGAGACGCCGGCCATGCCGGCCGGACTGGCCGCCGACCTGGCCGAGACCGAGCTGGGCATGCCGCTGCACGAGGTGTTCACCGACTTCGACCCGCACCCGATCGCGACCACCGCGATCGGCCAGGTGCACACGGCCAGCCTGCAGGACGGCCGGGAGGTCGCGGTCAAGATCCAGTACCCGGGCGTGGAGCGGGCGATCAGGGCCGATCTGGGCGACACCGAGCTGCTGGCGTCGTTCCTGCGCCTCGGCAGCGGCATGACCTGCGTGGAATCGGACCTGCCGGCGATGGCCAGGGAGCTGTCGGCCCGGATCGCCGAAGAGATCGACTACCGGATCGAGGCCGCCAACCAGGACGCGTTCGCGGCCGCCTACCAGGGGCATCCGCTGATCAGGATCCCGGAGACGGTGCCGGAGTTCTGCACGGCCAGGGTGCTGACGATGGACCTGAGCGACGGGTATGGCTGGTCCAGGGCCAGGTCCGCGCCACGGCCGCTGCGGGACCGGTGGGGCGAGGTGATCTACCGGTTCACGGCCGGCAGCCTGACCATGCTCGGCATGATCAACGCGGACCCCAATCCAGGGAACTACCTGTTTCATGCCGACGGCGGCGTGACCTTCCTGGACTTCGGCTGCGTGCGCCGGTACAGCCCGCGGCAGATCCGCACCGTGCAGGCGGTCATGCGGGCGATCGCCGACTCCGACCCGGTCCTGATGCTGGACGCGATGACCGAGGCCGGTTACGTGAATGCCAAGGACCCGCCGGACGCGGGCGCGCTGCTCGCCTGGCTCCAGGCGACCCACGCGCCGGTCATCTCGCCGCAGCCGTACACCTACTCGCCCGAGTACGCCGCGATGCTGCGCGGGGCCGACCTGGCCAGGGCCGGCAAATTCGCCGACGTGATCAAGCGGCTGACCATCCCGGCCGACTTCCTCTCGATCGTGCGGGTCAACCTGGGCGTGACCGCCATGCTGGCCGGACTGCGCTCGACCGGGAACTGGGCCGCGATCCACCGGGAGTACTGCGGGGCGAGCGCCGCCTAGCCGGCCACGGAAACGGCCCGGTGCGGCGGGAGCAATGTCCTGCCGCAGCGGGGCCGCGCTAGCTTTTGCGCCGCGAAGCTCTGGGGTTGAACCCCTTCGGTCGAGGGGCGAGCCGGCGTCCTGCCGATCGGCTCGCCGGCGCTGTCGGTCTCGGTGCCGTCGGTCGCGGCCGGGTCCGAGGTCGCGACCCGGCGCATCCGCGCCGTCACCCCGCTCGGCCAGCGGCTGGTCGTGGTCGTCGCGGCAGGAGTGGCTGGCATCGTGGCCGTGTCGGCGGCAGCAGCGTCGCGGGCATCGGCGTCGCGGGCGGCAGCGTCGCGAGCGGCGGCATCGGCGGTGGCCGCGTCAGCCGCATCGGCCTCGGCGGGGGTCGTGGTGGTGCTGACCGGCTGCCCGATCGCGGCGTCCCTGACCGTGACGACCGACAGGCGCCCGAGGGCCAGCGAGGCGATGCAGACGATCACGACACCGAGGCCGGTGAAGAAGCCGATCTGCTCCATGACCTGGGCGACGTGACCGCCGACCGGGTAACCCTGGGCCGGGGTGGCCGTCGTCCACAGCGGGGCCAGCGCGCTGCCGGCCGCGAACCACGCACCGCTCGCGGCGGCGAGGCAGCCGCCGAACAGCGCCGCCGGCCGCAGCTTGCTGCTGAGGAGGATGAGGCCGCCGAGCAGGGTCCCGGCCGCCGGCAGGATTTCCAGCCAGATACGGCCCGAGGTGAAGGTCCACGCGTCGTCCGGCGTGTACGCGTAATGCACGTACGGCCCGACCAGCGGAATCAGCCCGCCCCAGATCCCCAGGAGCACGAGCAGCACGCCGCTCAGCGCTCCACGGCTCCGCGATACCCGTAGCATCCCGGCCATTCCGATCACTCCTCTGGCGTTTATCTCGTCGTCCTGGCTTATTACGAATCGAGCGCGCTATTCATAGTCGCGCAAAGCTGGGCCTGCACTGCCCGGGCGGCGCGGGACCAAACATGGCGCCGGGCGGGCGCCGGGCGGCCGCCGGGGTAAGGTCAGCTATGCGCGGCTACACCCGGGATAAGGACGCCTACCTCAAGCGACTGCGCCGGATCGAGGGACAGGTCCGCGGCCTGCAGCGGATGGTCGGCGAGGACGTCTATTGCATCGACGTGCTGACCCAGATCTCGGCGGTGACCAGCGCGCTGCAGTCGGTCGCGCTCGGCCTGCTCGAAGATCACCTGGGCAGCTGCGTCGCCGAGGCGATCGAGCGCGGCGGATCCGAAGGCCAGGAAAAGGTCCGCGAGGCCGCCGAGGCCATCTCGCGCCTGGTCAAGTCCTGACCAGCCGTCCCCAGCCAGCACGACCCAGCCAGCTAGACCCAGCCAGCTAGACCCAGCTACCAAGACTGAGCGACCAAGCCTCAGCCAACGGAAGGTGCCGCATGCAGATCGGACTGCAGATTCCCGATTACACCTGGCCCGGAGGGCCGTCCAGCCTCGGCGCCGACCTGGCCAGGGTGGCCAGGGCCGCCGACGACGCGGGCTTTGACCTCATCAGCGTGATGGACCACTTCTTCCAGATCGGCGTGGTCGGGCCGGCCGACCACGACATGCTCGAGGCCTACACCACGCTCGGCTACCTGGCCGCGTGCACGTCCCGGGCGAAGCTGATCACGCTGGTGACCGGGGCCGTGTACCGCCACCCCGGGGTGCTGGCCAAGACGGTGACCACGCTCGACGTGCTGTCGGCCGGGCGGGCCTGGCTCGGCATCGGGGCGGCCTGGAACGAGGAGGAGAGCAAGGGCCTCGGCATCCCGTTCCCGCCCGTCGCCGAGCGGTTCGAGCGACTCGAGGAGACGTTGCAGATCTGCCTGCAGATGTGGAACGGCGACGAGTCGCCCTATCGCGGCACCCATTACGAGCTGGACCGGCCGCTGAACTCACCGCAGGCGCTGTCCAAGCCGCACCCGCCGATCATGATCGGCGGCGGCGGCGAGAAGAAGACGCTGCGGTTCGTGGCCCGGTACGCCCAGGCGTGCAACCTGTTCCCCGGTCCTGACCTGGCCCGCAAGCTGGACGTGCTGCGCGCGCACTGCGACGCCGAGGGCCGGGTCTACGACGAGATCACCAAGTCGTGCTACTTCATCTTCGACCCGGGCGCGAAGGGCGAGCACGTCGGCGAGATGATCGACCGGCTCGGCAGCCTCGCCGAGATGGGGTTCGACGCCGCGATCGGCGCCGTGGCCAACGTGCACGAGATCACCCCGCTGGAGATCATCGGCAGCCAGGTCATCCCGGCCGTCGCCGGTCTCTGATCCGCCGGTCTGACCCCGCCGGTCAGATCGGGCGGGGGTCGATCGGCTGCTGGCGGAACCCGCCGCGGGCGGCGGGCTCGACCCACCAGGCGTGCTTGCCCGGCGCGATCGTGACTGCCTCGCGCAGGTCGGTGCCGACGTAGTGCAGGCCGACGCCGTCCTCGCTGGCGTACCCGGCGGGCAGGGCGCCCTCCGCGACCAGCCGCCGGTACCCGTGCCGCCGCGGCTGGCCGTCGAAGTCGTCGTGCACGCCGTTGCTGTACGGCAGGAAACCGAGCCCGTCGGAGAACGGGTCGAGCGCGTCGCTGAACGAGTCGGTCACGCCGCCGCGGTGCCAGCACAGGCTGCCCGCGCTCCAGCCGGCCAGCACGACCCCGGAGTCCCAGCACTCCCGCATGACCTCGGCCAGGCCGTGCGCCCGCCAGACGGCCAGCAGGTTGACCACGCTGCCGCCGCTGGTCCGGCCCCCAGCAGGCGACCGGCGGGCGCCCGGGCCGGCCGGGCTCAGCTGGCCTGGCCGGCCAGCGCGGCGACTCGCCTGACGACCTCGTCGCGGCCGAGCACGCGGGCGACGCTGGCCAGGTCCGGGCTCCTGGTCGACCCGGTCAACGCGACCCTGATCAGCTGCGAGGCCTCCCTGATCGAGCCGGGATAGTCCTGCGGCGCCTGCTTATAGGCCTTGGCGTTGGGCGCGAACCCGTGCTTGGCGGCCAGCTCGCGGATTTGCCCGAACCACTCCTGGGGGTCGGCCAGATCCTGGTAGCCGGCCGCGAAGTCGGCGGCAAACGAGCGGACCAGGTCATCGGGCAGGCCGCCGAGCCGCTCGTCGCCCGGCTCGACCAGGGTGAACAGGGCCGGGAAGAAGAACCCGTAGGCGGCGCGGAAGTCCGACCACTTGCGCAGGTCCTTGCGCTTGTTCTCGACCCCCTCGCGTTCCACGGCCAGCGCGGCCAGGGCCAGCGCCGGCTCGGCGGCCAGCACCGTGACCAGCCCGGGATCGTAGGCGCCGGCCCACTCGCGGACCGCGGCCAGGATCTGCTCGCCGGACAGCGTCGCGATGTGATCGGCGCTGATGTCCTCGAGCTTGACCTCGTCGATCAGCGGCCCCGAGCCGCCCGTCTCGGCTAGCTGGATCGGCGCCTCCAGCGCGCGGGCCAGCGGCAGTTCGGCGAGCGAGCCGTTCGCTAGCCCGCGCAGGTAATACAGCACCGCGGCAGCCGGGTAGCCGGCCTGGACGTAATAGTCGACGCTGGCCTCGGGGTCCTTGCGCTTGGAAAGCTTGCGCTTGCCGCCGGGGATCTGCTTCATCAGCTGGGCGATGTGGGCGTAGGCCGGCGGCTCGAGACCGAGCGCGGCGAACAGCTGCAGGTGCATCGGCACCGACGGCAGCCACTCCTCGCCCCTGATCACCAGGTTGACCCGCATCAGGTGGTCATCGACGACGTGCGCGAAGTGATACGTCGGCAGCCGCACGCCGTCGCGCGCGGACTTGAGGATGACCACGTCGTTGTAGTTGTCCTCGGCCGAGAGGTGACCGCGGATCACTTCGTCGAACTCGGCCCGGCGGCCCGGGCGGCCGGGGGAGCGGAACCGCACGACGTACGGCGCGCCCTCATCCAGCTTGGCCTGGACCTGCTCGTCGGCTGCGTCCCGCCAGATCGCCCAGTCGCCGTAGTAGCCGGGCGGCCGCTTGGCCGCCTCCTGGCGCTTGCGGATGTCGGCCAGCTCGGCCGGGGTGGCGAAGCAGAGGTAGGCCTTGCCCTGCCGGAGCAGCTCACGGGCGTAGCTGAGGTACATCTCCTCGCGGGCGGACTGGTGGTAGGGGCCGTAGTCGCCGCGGCCGTCCTCCTCGTCGGGCTCCAGCCCGAAGTAGGCGAATGCCCGGTCGAACTGGGCCAGCGCCCCTTCGACCTCCCGGGCCTGGTCGGTGTCCTCGATCCGCAGCAGGTAGGGGCCGCCCGACCGGTGCGCGACGTCCTTGTCGATCATGGCGGTGTAGACCGAGCCGATGTGAATGTGCCCGGTCGGCGACGGCCCCAGCCTGGTGACCAGCGCGCCGCCGGGCAGCCGCCGCGGCGGATAGCGCTCCTGGAAGGCGGGCGGCTCCGGCAGGCCGGCGGGGAACAGCGCGTCGATCACAGCGCGGGCAGGCATCGGCCTTGGCCTTCCAGATGGTGGTCAGTGAGCGGACCACCCACGCTACCAACCAGGCGGGCCGCATCCGGCCCGCCAGCGGGCCGCGCCGCCGCGACACGCCGTCGCCGGCCAGTTCGGGGGCCGGAGGGGCGCCGGCCGCGAAGATGGGATGCGATCTCAGCCGCCACCCCCGTCACGACCGTTGGAGCGCCGGTGAGACTGCTCCACACCTCGGACTGGCACCTGGGCCGGACCCTGCACGGCGAGAACCTGCTCGCCGATCAGGCGACGTTCCTGGACTGGCTGCTCGGGCAGGCGGTCGAACACCAGGTGCACGTGGTGGTCGTCGCCGGTGACGTGTACGACCGGGCGGTCCCGCCGGTCGACGCGGTCGCCGTGCTCGACCGGGCGCTGCACGGGTTCGCCGCGGCCCGCATCCCGGTGCTGCTGACCAGCGGCAACCACGACTCCGCGGTCCGGCTCGGCTTCGGTTCCCGGCTGAGCGAGGTGGCCGGCATCCACCTGCGCACCTCGGTCGCGGACGTGGCCCGGCCGGTCGTGCTGGCCGACGAGCACGGCGACGTCGCGCTCTACGGGATCGGCTACCTGCTGCCGGACGCGGTCATGGACGACCTCGGGGCCGGGCGCTCGCACGCCTCGGTGCTCGCGGCCGCGGCCGGGCTGATCCGCGCGGACGCGGGCCAGCGCGGGATCGACCGCACCGTCGTGGTCGCGCACGCGTTCGTGACCGGCGCGGCCGGGTGCGAATCCGAGCGCGACATCCGGGTCGGCGGCATTGCGGACGTGCCCGCCTCGGTTTTCGCCGGGCTAAGCTACGTCGCGCTAGGGCACCTGCACGGCCAGCAGAACGTGCCGTCGGGACCGGCCGGCCCGGCGATCCGCTACAGCGGATCGCCGCTGGCGTTCTCGTTCTCCGAGCGGAACCATGCCAAATCCGTGACGCTGGCCGAGATTGACGGGTCCGGCCAGGTCACGACCACGCTGCTAGCGGCCCCGGTGCCGCGGCCGCTGCGCGAGGTGCGCGGCCGGCTGGCCGACTTGCTGGCCGGGGAGCAGCGGCCCGACCTGCCCGGCGCCTGGGTCAGGGTCGTGCTCACCGACCAGGTCAGGCCGGCCGCGCCGATGGAGCGGCTGCGCGCGAAGTGGCCGTACACGCTGGTGCTGGACTTCGAGCCCGAGGGCGGGCTGACCGGCGAGGCGGCCGACATGCGCCAGATCGCCAGGTCGGCCGACCCGGTGCGGATCTGTGCCGGCTTCGTGGAGTTCGCCGGCGGCGGTGCCCCTGATGTCGCGCAGCTGGCCGTGCTGCGGGATGTGGTCGAGGCGGTTCAGCACGCCGATGCCGCCGAGGGCGCGACCTGGCGGCCCCGGGCCGTCGGCGGTTCCGCGGGCGCCGGGTCCGCCGGGTCCGCGAGCGTCGAGTCCGCCGGGTCCGGGCAGCCGACGGAGCAGGATGCGCCCGGCTGGGCGGCCGAGCCGGAGGCGCCGGCCGTGCGGACCGAGCCGGACGACGACGGCGAGCCCGGCGACCTGGACCAGGCCGGGTCGGTCGAGGACTGGCTGGACGGTGGCGGGCGCCGGAACGACTGGCTGGTCGAGGGCGGCCTGCCATTCCCCGGCCCCGGTCCGGCGGCGGGCCAGGACCGGAACGCCGCCGGCAGGCGGGGCCGCCGCGGCAAGGGCGGCGGCAAGCGCCGGAAGCCGGCCGCCTGATGCGCCTGCACCGGCTGGACCTGTCGGCGTTCGGGCCGTTCGCCGGTCCGCAGCAGATCGACTTCGACCGGCTGGCGGGCGCGGGCCTGTTCCTGCTCGAGGGCCCGACCGGCGCGGGCAAGAGCACGGTCCTGGATGCGATCACGTTCGCGCTGTACGGCGGGCTGGCCGGCGAGGACGCCGGGTCCGACCGGCTGCACTCGCACTTCGCGCCGCCGGAAAGCGAGCCGTCGGTCACGCTGGAGTTCTCCGTCCGCGGCGTGCGCTACCAGATCACCCGGGTGCCGGAATACCGGCGGCCCAAGCGCCGGGGCGATGGCTACACCACCGAGGCGATGCGGGTGCACTTGCGCCGCCGCGAGCCCGGGCGGTGGGTCAGCCTGTCCGCCAGCAAGGCCGAGACCGGCGACTTCATCGCCGACATCGTGGGCCTCAGCCGGACCCAGTTCACGCAGGTCATGCTGTTGCCGCAGGGCGAGTTCGCCAGGTTCCTGCAGTGCGACGACGACGCCAGGCGGGCCGTGCTGACCAAGCTGTTCGGCACCGAGCTGTACGACTCGATCACCGGCGAGCTGGACCAGCGCCGGGCGGCCGCGGTGAAGCGGTGCCAGGCGGCCGAGCGGGCCGTCGCCGACGCGGTCTCGGCCGCGGCCGAGGCCGCCGGGCTGGATGCCGCCGACCGGGGTGCGCTGATCGGGCTGCCGGCCGCCGGTCAGGACGCCAGGTTCGCGCGCCTGGAAGACGCCGCGGCCGCCGGGCTCGCGGACGCCGCGGCCACCCTGACGGCGGCCGCCGAGCAGGCCAGGCGGGCCGAGGCAGCCGAGCACGCGTCGGCCACCCGGGCCGCGATGATGACCAGGCTGACCGGCGCGCTCACGGCC
>JBPCKO010000441.1:0-11931 GCA_051004215.1 Streptosporangiaceae bacterium
GGGAGCGAGCGAGGCCGGGATCGCGCGGCGGGCCGGGGCCGACCTCGGCGCCGAGGTGCCCGAGGTGGCGACCTGGCTGGCCGGGCTGGACGGCCCGCTCGTGCTGGGCAACTACGTCTACGCCGACGGCGGCGCCAACGTCCGGGTCTGCCTGGCCGGCGACGTGCTGACCCGTCGGCTGCAGGCGGACCGAGGCGACCTGGCGCTGGCGTTCCTGGCCACGCCGACCGACGTCTTCGCGGTGCCGGCCGACGCGGTCGAGCAGTCGGCGCGGGCCTACGCGGACCGGCCGCTCGCGGTCAAGCTGGCCGGGCACCCGCTGCGCACCCTGTCCGGCGGCCGGCTGCTGCGCCGGGCCTACGTGCCGGGCTCCGATCCAGGAGTCAGCGACTGCCTGGTCGCGCAGCAGGGGCCGAACTACGCGCTGGCCAAGCGGATGCAGCGGTGGCGGGCGAGCGTGGCCAGGGAGGCCGGGACCACGGTGTCGCTGAACGTGGCCCCGCCGACCAGGACCAGGTCCGTGGTCAAGAACCGGGCTCTCGCGGCCGCGTATGGCGGCGCGCACCGGTTCGGCGTAGAGGTGTTCGAGCCCGAGACTTGCCGGGTGCTGATGGCGGCACTGCTGGTGCACGACCTGAACGCCGCCCCGCGCTCTTCGCCGGCCGCTGCCGATCCGTGGCGGGACGAGGCGGACGCGGCGGCCCACGGCGGCCTGTGGCGGATCGCCTGGGCGCCGCGCAGCGCGCTCGGCCTCGCCGCCCTGCTCGGCTACGGCGCCGCCCGGACCTGATACCCACGACGGCATCCGGGCGCGGCCCGACCGTCCTCTTGACTTCAAGCGCACTTCAGGATCTACCGTCCGGATCAGCAGCTATCCGTTCGCTGACCGGAGGACCGGGTGACCAACTGGGTGCGCGCCGCGGCGCTGGACGACATCACCGAGGGCGGCGCACGGTCGTTCGCCTACCTGGACAAGCGGATCGCGCTGTTCCGCACCGAACGCGGGGTGTTCGCGTGCGACAACCGCTGCCCGCACCAGGGTTACGCCCTGGTTCGCGGCGACGTGCGGGACGGCAGGCTCACCTGCGCCTGGCACAACTGGAAGTTCGACCTGTCCACCGGGGCCTGCGAGCACGGCGGGGAGAACATCAGGACCTACCCGGTGCGGATCGACGCGAGCCAGGTCTACGTGGACGTCACCGACCCGCAGGCCGACGAGATCAGGCCCGAGCTGTTCGCCAGCCTGACCGCGGCCATGGACGACCTGGACGTGGGCCGGGTGGCCAGGGATGCGATGCGGCTGCAGCGGATCGGCACGCCGCTGGCCGACGTCGTCCGCGAGGGCGTGCGGTTCGCGGCACCGCGCGCCGAGTACGGCTGGGACCACTCGCTCGCGACACTGTCCGACTGCCTGCGGATGAGCACGTACTTCGCCGAGTCGCTGCGGGCCCTGCCGGTGATCCAGGGCCTGGCCGTGGCGGCCCAGGATCAGGTACGCCGGCCGGCCAGGGTCCGGCCCGAGCCCGCCGATCCGGTCGGGCGGTACGGCTCGGTCGAGGCGGCGCTGGGCGCCTACCCGGAGCTGGTCGACGCCGAGCAACCGGACGAGGCCGAGGCGCTGCTGCGCGGGCTGATCGCCGCGCAGGTGCCGCCCAGGGTGCTGCGGCACACGCTGCTCACCGCGGTGACCGATCACTTTCTTGCCTACGGGCACTCGATGATCTTCGTGCAGAAGGCGTTCGAGCTGCTCGGCCAGCTCGGCTGGGCCGAGGCCGACACGGTGCTGTCGCCGCTGGTCCCCGAGATGACCTGGGGCATCAGGTACGACAAGCTCCCGTACATGCGCAAGTTCCTGCGAGCGTGGCAGGAGGCCGGGCCTGACCTGGACGGGCTGCTGCGGCGGCGGGGCGGCCCGGCCGGGAGCGCGGCCGGCCCGCGTGGTCCGGCCGAGTTCGACCAGGCCGGGTACCGGCGGGCGCTAACCGACGGCTCGCCGGAGGACGCGGCGATGGCCGTGACCAGGGCGCTGGAAGGCGGCGCGGACGTCGGCGCGGTGATCGACGCGACCGGCCGGGCGGCCGCGGAAAGGCTGGCCAGGTTCGACATCGACCTGGACCTGGACGACACCAACGAGTGGGGCTGGCTCGACGTCACGCACACGCTCACGTACCTGAACGCGCTGCGCTGGGCCTGGTCGGCCGACCCGTCGCCGCAAGTGCTCAGGGGGGTATTCCACGCCGCCTGGTTCGTGCAGTGGACCGGGCAGTTCGACACCCGCGGGCCGGGCGGCCGTTGCGGCCGCCCGGCCGCGCACCGGCACGACGACGCGGCCCAGGTGTACCGGGCCATCACGGACCGGGACCCTGATGGCGCGGTCGCGCTCGTCGACGGCTACGAGGGCCCGCGCGAGGAACTGGAGATCTCGCTGCTCAGGGCGGCGGCCGAGGATCACTCGACGGCGCCGATCATGGTCGCCCACGTCGTGAAGACGGCCAGTGCCGCCGTCGAGGAGTCCAGGGCGCTCGGAGCTGGCCCGGCGGCCCGCGAACCGATCGCGGCAGCGGCCAGATTCTTGGCGAGTCCGAAGCGCGAGCGGTTCGTCTACCAATCCACACTCGAAGCGATCACGGTGCTCCGCGGCGTGCCGAAGCGTGAGTCGGAGCAGGTCAGGGACGTCTGAGCGGGTCGGCTACCGGCGCTGATCCCGGGGCCGGCCGGGGCCAGGGCCTGGGGCCGGCCAGGGCTTGCGGCCCGGCCGGCCCGCGCGTCGCTCAGCGCTTGGGCGAGCGGACCACCGAGACCAGCACGACCGGCCTGACCGAGTACGCCTCGGAGATCCAGCGCTCCAGCGCCCGTCGGGCCGTCCGCTCCAGCGCCGGCAGGCCCTCGGTCTCCGATTCGACCCACTGCGCGACCGCGCGGTTCGCGACCTCGCTGGTGCGCTCGGCGTCGAACGGGTGCACCGGGACGCCGCGGACCGTGACCGCGGGCGGGACGAGCAGGTCGTCGGATTTGTCGTCCAGGATCAGGGCAACGCTGACGACGCCGGACTCGGCCAGCCGCCGGCGTTCCCGCAGCGTGGACTCGTCGACCAGGCCGACCGTGCCGCCGTCCACGTAGATGTTGCTGAACGGCAGCGCGCCGGCCAGGACGGCCTTGTCGGCGGTCAGGTCGAGTACCTCGCCGTTGCCCATCAAGATGACCTGGTCGTCCGACATCTCGACGTCGTAGGCGATCCTGGCGTGCGCGCGCAAGTGCCGCCACTCGCCGTGCACCGGCAGCAGCCGGCGCGGCCTGGTCAGCCCGAGCAGGTGCGACAACTCGATCGCGGAGGCGTGCCCGGAGGCGTGAATGGTGGCATTCTCGCCGGTCACGACCTCGACGCCCTTACGGCTGAACTCGTTGACGACCCGGAACACGTCCTCCTCGTTACCCGGGATCAGCCGGGCCGACAAGATCACCAGGTCACCGACGTGCAGCTTGATCGGGTGCTCGTCGCGGGCCATCCGGGAGAGGGCCGAGAACGGCTCGCCCTGCGAACCGGTGCAGATCAGGGCCACGTCCTCGCGGTTGGAATTGATCGCGGCGTTGAATTCGACCTGGGAGTCGCCGGGTATCTGCAGGTACCCGAGGTCGTGCGCGATCGCCATGTTGCGGATCATGGACCGGCCGATGAACGCGAACTGCCGGTCGGTGCGGACCGAGGCGTCGATCGCCTGCTGGACCCGGTGCACGTTGCTGGCGAAGCAGGCGAAGATCACCCGCCCCTTGGCCTTGTGGAAGATGCTGTTCAGCGCGTCGGTGATGTCCCGCTCGCCGGGCAGCAGCGCGTTGACGTCCGCGTTCGTGGAATCGGACATCAGCAGGTCGACCCCGGTGGCCGCCTCGCGGGCGAAGCCGGCCAGGTCGGTGTTGCGGCCGTCCAGGGTCCGGCTGTCCATCTTGAAGTCGCCGGTGTGGATCAGGTGCAGCCCGCCGACCCTGATCGAGACGGCCATGCCGTCCGGCACCGAGTGGGCGACCGCGAGGAACCCGACGCTGAAGGCGCCCAGGTCGATCCGGTCGCCCTCGGTCACCTGGATCGTGTCCGGGTTCAGGCCATGCTGCTTGGTCTTGGCGATGGCGAGGGCCAGCGTGAGGCGGCTGCCGACCAGCGTGAGCTGGGGGAAGGTCCGCATCAGGTACGGGATCGCCCCGATGTGGTCTTCGTGGCCGTGGGTGAGGACGAGGTACTTAGGCCGCGCGCCGATCTTGTCGAGCAGCGAGAAGTCGGGTAGCACCAGGTCGACCCCCGGCGCGTCCTGGGAAGGGAATAGCACCCCGCAGTCGATGATCAGGGCTTCGTCGCCGTACTGCAGGGCCATCATGTTGCGGCCGATCTCGCCGAGGCCGCCGCAGGCGACGACCCGGACCGAGCCGGGCGTCATCGCTGGCAGGTCTACCTCGAGAGTGGTTTCTGACACGTTCTTTGCTCCATGGAAGGGATTGATTTCGGGTATGGGTTAGTCATCCGGCACGATCACCGCCGGCCGGAACCGGTCGCGAACCGCGGCCGCGTTGTCGTTCGCGGCGTGGCGCGCTGAACCGGGGTGATCCGGGGTGAGTCGCTGGTGGCCGGGACCAGCCGGGCGGCTCGCGCTGGGCTAGCCAGTGCCGCCGCCGCCGGTCGTTCCGTGGCCCGTCCGCGCCCAGCGGGCCGACCGCGCGGACGGCGAAGCGCCGGCCGACATCTGCTTTGGTAAGGCGGCTCGAGGGCAGCGGACTGACGTAGTCCCGGCTGTCGTCGGCTGGCCGCTCGCGGCCCGACATGACTACGGTCATCCTAGCATTCGCCCTTCCCGGAACCGCCGACGCCGCGCGTGCCGCCTGGCTGGCCGTGCGGCTATGGCGCAACCCGGCCCGGCTGGTCCGCCGGCCGACCTGCGGCACCACCCGCCCTGCCGATGACCGGCTCTGGATCCGAAGTGGGGAGCAAACCGGCGCAAAACGGTACCGAATTTACCCATACCGGATCCAGAGCGAAGTTGATCTTGCTCTGGCGGTGGGGAGGGGCGGGGGAGGGCGGGGGCGGGGAGAATGGCTGGGCGGGTGGCGTGCAAGAGAAAGAGAAGGAGATGTCGTGGAGATCAGGCGGAACGGGCGAGACACCGACCAGGGGCCGGCCGGGCAGTTCACCGGATCGGTGTGGATGGACAAGATCGCGATGCCGTCTGAGGCGTCTCCGGTCGCCGTATTCAGCGTGCATTTCGCGCCCGGGGCCAGGACGGCCTGGCATGCGCATCCGGGCGGCCAGGTGCTGCACGTCACCGAGGGCGCCGGGCTGGTACAGCGGCGCGGCGGTGAGGTCGAGCAGATCGGCGCCGGGGACACCGTGCGGACCGAGCCCGGCGAGTGGCACTGGCACGGCGCGGGACCGGCCACGTTCATGACCCACCTCGCCGAGCAGCAGGCGGTCGACGGGGTGACAGCCCAGTGGGGTGCCCACGTGATCGGGGAGTATCCCGCCTGAGCGGCGCGCGGGCGGCGGGTCGCGGGTAACCCGCAGCCGTCGGCGAATCGGCGAGCGGAGGTGCCGCCGGCGCCGTCGCAGGGGCCGCCGTTGTTCGCGGACCGGTACCTGCCTGGTGCCGCCGGTGCCGTCGCAGGTTCCGCGACTATTGGCGGGCCGGTGCACGGCTGGGTGCCCGTAGGCTGGTGGATCCCGGCCGGACGGCCGGGCGGCCAGCGGAAGGATGGCGGTGGGACAAATCCGGCGGCGACTGGGCCAGGTAGGCCCCGGCCGGCCGCTGCTGCCCGTTACGGCCCGCCCGTGGGCTCTGCTGCTCGCCAGCGGCTGCGCCGCTCTCACCGTGGTCGTCGGCGTTCTCGTCGCGCATCAGCACATCCCGGTCGGCATCGACCACGCGATCGACGTGCCCGTCTACACCTCCCTCGGCCCGCACCACGAGCTGCTGCTGCGGATCGTCGGGCTCGGCTCGCCGCTGCCGGTGATCGTGCTCAGCATTCTCATCGTGGCCGGGTGCCTGCTGGCCGGCCGGCTGAACGGCGCGATCCTCGGCGTGCTTGCCGCGCCGCTGGCCGACGGGCTGGACGAGCTCGTCCTCAAGCCGCTGTTTCACCGCGCTGACCTGGGGTTCCTGAGCTACCCGAGCGGTCACACGACGGCCGTTTTCGCGCTCGGGAGCACGGTGACGGTGCTCCTAGCCGTCCCGGCGGCTGGTGTACCACGGGCGATGATGCGGCGCGTGCTGATCCCGGTCGCGGGCGGGCTGATCGGCGTCGCCGTCGCGGTCGGGCTGATCGCGCTGCGCTGGCATTACTTCAGCGATACGGTCGGCGGCGCCGCCGTCGCGATCGCCACGGTCTGCGTCCTCGCGCTGCTGCTTGACGCCCCCGCCGCCCGCCGTGCCCTGGCCAGAATCGCCCCCGGCCCGGCCCGTGACGCCCTCCCGGACGGCCCGGGCGATGGCGCAGCCGACCTGCCGGCGTACTCCAGGGGCGGCCCGGAGTGAGTTGTGTCTCATTCGGCGCGCTTTGGATGTTCCCAGGTCGCGGCGCTAGTTAACTCTCTGTGAAGGCCGTCGGCTTCGACCGGCAGGCATGCAGGCGTCCAGGCGGGCGCCTGTTTCGTTGCGGAGAGGAGAACGTTCCAGGTCGCATTAGCCGTTGCGAACCGAACCCCGAGCACGTCCATGGCCCACCCCCAGATAGCCATGGCATTGACGTCACGCCCGAGACGTGAGTCGCGCCCCTGCCCGCCCTAGCGCTGGCATGCTCGCGAAGCGCTGAGGGCGGACAGAGGAGGCATACCCTCCCATGCAGTTCAACAAGATCACCAAGATCGCCATCCTGCCCGCCGCGGCGGTAGGCGTCGCGCTGTCCGGCTGGGCCGCCGCTGACGCTGCTTCCAGCCACGCGAGCGAGCCCGCCGCCGCCAACCGAGCGCTGATCCAGGCTGCGCCGCCGCGCAGCCGCCAGCCCGGCGGCACCGCCGATGCCAAGGCGGCCAACACCCGGCAGAACGGCCGGAACGCCGCCAAGCAGGCCCGGGCCAAGCGGGCCGCCGCCCGGCGGGCGCAGCACTGGGTCACGGTCCGGCCCAGCGAGTCGCTGAGCGGGATCGCGTCCGCCCACCACATGACCTGGCAGGCGATCTACGCGACGCCGCCGAATTACCGCCACATCGCGGACCCGAACCACCTGCGGGCGGGCCAGCGACTGCGGCTGCCGGACGACCCGAAGATGCGCGCGGCCGAGTTCGGCAAGCGCTTCGCGGCCCTGCAGCGGCGGATGCAGGCGCAGGCGAAGCGCAATGCGCCGGCCCCGCGCAACACCGGTACGACCGGCTCGGCCGGGACGGCCGGGGCGCCGTCGGGCGGCTCGATCACCGCGGGCATGTCCGCGTTCGAGGCGTGCGTGGCCTGGCGGGAGAGCAGCGACACGCCCACCGAACCGGACGGCCTGTTCGGCCTCCTGCCCTCGACCTGGGCCTCGCTCGGCTACAGCGGCACGGCGGGCCAGGCCTCCGTCGCGGTCCAGGAGCAGGCGTTCAACAAGCTGTACGCCCAGGACGGCACCGCGCCGTGGGCGCCGTACGACGGCTGCTGACCCTCCCGGCTGGGCTGGCCCCGGGGTAACCCCCTGAGTCACCCGGCATGAGGACTCACTTCCGGCCCTGGCGTGGTGGTTCGGCCACCGCGCCAGGGCCGGAGTCACGTCCTGGCGCCCCGGCCGCCGGCCGGTCGTCGAGCCTGGCCAGCCGGACGAATAGCGCGACCGAGATCAGGCCGAGGAAGGCTTCGACCGGCGCCTCGGCGACGACGCGGAACGCGAGCAGCCCGGCGATCCCGGCCGGGCTGTCCGGGTGCGGGCCGAGACCCTCGATCAAACTGGCTGCGATCGACGGCACCACGACCAGCAGCGCGGCGGTCCAGAAGTGGTGCCGCACCAGGTGCGCGGATCGTCGCAGCGACGCCAGCGCCTTGCGGTCCTCCAGATCGATCACCGGCCCGACGACGCAGAGCAGGACGAGGAAAACCAGCCCGGGGATGATCAGTGCGATCAGCCCGACGACGACGATCAGCGCGACCAGCAGGTCGGCGCCGGCCAGGCGACCCCAGGCCAGGGTGCTGGCTACGTCGCGGGCCGACGGGCTCTGGCCCGGCGGGTGCGGGATGCCGGCCAGCTGGCTCAGGAATCCGGCCAGGAACACCGCGCCGAGCAGGCTCAGCGTCCAGGACAGCACGGAGAGCGAGAGGGCGAGGGGCAGGTCGGTTGCGTCGACGACGTCGGTGAGGACGATGTCCAGCGTCGCGGTCACCAGCGAGACCGCGGCCGCCACGGGCAGGATCAGCCGCCAGTAGCGGCGGCCCGACCGGATCGCCGCCGCCAGGACCGGCCGCACGCCCAGTCGCGGTAGCTCCGGCTCCGGCTGCTCCTCGCGTCCCCCCGGATGCATGCTCGCGATCGTCCCCACGACGACGCCGGACTACTCAGGCAGGCCTGCTCAGGCCGGGCGACGGAACCTTGACATATTAGTTAGCCCTTACTAACGTAAGCATTCACTGACGGATATCAAGGGAGATGACGATGGGACAGCCGGTCGCGTTCTTCGAGATCACCAGCCCGGACCACGAGCGGGCACAGAAGTTCTACGGCGAGCTGTTCGGCTGGACGGTGAACGCCGACCCGGCGATGGGCGGCTACGGCCTGGTCGACACCGGGGCGGGCGAGAGTGCCATCGGCGGCGGCATCGGCCCGGCCGAATCGGGCGAGAAGAACGTCAAGATCTACATGCGGGTCGATGACCTGGACGCGTACCTCGACCGGGCCGAGAAGCTCGGCGGCACCCGGGTCGCCCCGCCGATGGACCTGCCCGAGGGTTACGGCCGGATCGCGAACTTCGCCGACCCGGACGGCAACCAGGTTGGCCTGTGGGCCTGACTTCGTTCCCGACATGACAGACGGACGGCGAGCGCCGGCGGCGGACGACGTGCTGCGGGCGATCGCCGAGCCGCGGCGGCGGGAAATCCTGCGGCTCGTCGCCCGGGACGAACTCGCCGCCGGCGAGATCGCCGCCGCCTTCGAGGTGACCAGGCCAGCCGTGAGCCAGCACCTGACCGTGCTGAAGAACGCGGGACTGCTGACCGAGCGGAGGGACGGCACCCGGCGGCTGTACCGGGCCCGGCCGGAAGGGCTCGCGGAACTGCGCGAGTTCATGGACGACATGTGGTCAGGTGCGCTGGACGGCGCTCGCCGGATCGCCGAGGCGCAGTACGGGGTGCTCGATGACGAATCGGAGCGGACCGCGTAGGGCGGGCCCAGCTGCGCGGGGCTGGGCAGGCGCCGACTCCGCCGACTCCGCCGACCCGGCCGAGGGCCGGCGGGTCCGGCTGACCGGATTCTGGGCTATCGTGCTGCGGCGGTTCCGCGATCAGGCCGGCGGTCCCGCCGATCCCGGTTCCCGTCGGCCTGGCCATCCGAGGAGGACAGGTGAACCAGCCAGATCCAGCCGGCCGCCGGTCCGTGGTCACGGCGCTGCGGCGGCCGCCGGTGCGGCAGTCGGTGCTGGTCAGGGCCGACCGCGAGCATACGTTCCGCTCGTTCGTGACCACGATCGGTACCTGTGGCCGGTCCAGCCGTTCTCGGCCGGCCAGGAGCGGGTCCGCGACATCACGATCGAGCAGAAGCCGCATGGCCGGGTGTACGAGACCTGGGATGACGGCACCGAGGTCGACTGGGGCACCGTCACCGACTGGCAGCCGTCCGGGCGGTTCACGATGACCTGGACTTTTACCCCGGCCGACACCGAGGTCGAGTTCACGTTCACCGCGCTCGGCCCGCGGCTGACCAGGGCCGAGGTGAAACACCGGGGGTGGGAAGCGCTGTCCGACGAGCAGGTCGCCGCGGACTGCGCGCTGCCCGGCGGCTACGGCGCGGGCGCCTACTCGACCGGATGGTCGATGATCCTGAACCGGATGACGGAGTCGGTCAGCGAGGACGAACGATGAGCGGCGACACCGACGCCAACAAGAAGCGGTCGCGGCTGTTGTACGAGCAGGTCTTCGGCCTCGGGCACCTCGACGCCGCCGACAACCTGCTCGCAGCCGACGTGCTCAACCATGGTCCTGGCGTACCGGACAGCACCGGCTCGGAGGGGATCAAGCCCCAGGCCATGCTGCTGCGGACGGCGTTTCCTGACCTGGAAGTGATCCTCAACGACCAGATCGCCGAGGGCGACAAGGTCTGCAGCTTCTGGACCGGGCGGGGAACTCACGCCGGCCCGTTGCTCCGGCCGGCTGGCCCGCTGCCGCCGAGCGGCAATCCGATCTCGTTCGAGGAGATGCGGATCGACCGGCACGCGGGCGGGCGGATCGTCGAGGCCGGGTTTCTGCCCGACCGGTTCACGCTCTGGACCCAGCTCGGCCTGCTGGCCGGCTGACCAGGCCGGCCATCGAGTCCGAGCCACTTCGTGTAACTATGTAATCAACGAACGGCAACAGGCCTGGCGGCCCACGGCGCCTACATGAGGGAGAACCGGCGATGACCAGCGACCGAGACCGGGCAGGACAGGTACCGGCCGCGGGCAGCGGCCGGCTGGCGGATGTGATCGCCACCCGCGGCGGGCTGGCCGCCCCGGAAGCGCCTTTCGTGATCGAGCACCGTGAGGCGCTGATCTACATGCTGTGCGAAGCGGCCGAACTCGAGCACGCGATCATGTGCCAGTACTTGTTCGCCGCGTTTTCGCTCAAGCAAGATACCGCTGAGGGTCTGACCGGCGAGCGGTTCGAGGCGGTACGCCGCTGGCGCACGCAGGTCTCGCAGGTAGCGACCCAGGAAATGCTGCACCTGGCCCTGGTGCACAACCTGCTGTCCTCCGTCGGGGCCGCGCCCCACCTGGCCAGGCCGAACCTGCCCGCGCCGGCCGCGCACTACCCGGCCGGAGTCCAGCTTGTGCTGATGCCATTCGGCGAGCAGGCCCTCCGGCACTTCATGTTCCTGGAGCGGCCAGAGGGCATGGACCTGCGTGATGCGGACGGCCTCGCGGCGGTCGGGCAGGCCGCCCCGGCGATGAGTGCTCGTGACATCGTGCCGCACGGCCAGGACTTTGCCACCGTTGGCCACCTGTACCGCTCGATCGAGGCCGGCTTCGAGCATCTGGCGGCTGCGCGCGGCGAGGACTGGCTGTTCGTCGGGCCACCTCGCGCGCAGGCCACCTCGGCGCAATTCGGCTGGCCGGAACTCGTCCCGGTCACCGACCTGGCCAGCGCCAGGCGGGCGATCGAGGAGATCCTCGAGCAGGGCGAGGGGCCGCGCGGGAACTGGCGGAACGCGCACTTCGGGCAGTTCGTCGCCATCCTCGACGAGTACCAGCAGCTGCGGGCGGCCGATCCCGACTTCGAGCCCGTGCGGCCGGTCATGGCCGCCAACGTACGCCGGCCGGAGCGCGAGGTGCCCGTGCCGCTGATCACCGACCCGCTCACGGCCAGGGTCGCTGACCTGTTCAACGTCGCCTACGAGATCCTGCTGCAGATGCTGGAGCGGTTCTTCGCGCATACGACAGAAAGTGATGCCCAGCTGAAGGTGCTCGCCGACGCGACCGTCGCCCTGATGATCCGGGTGCTCAAGCCGGCCGGCGACCTGGTCACGACGCTACCGGTCGGACCCGGGCATCCCGGCGCGATGGCGGGGCCGAGCTTCGAGCTGTTCTACGAGTCCGACGACCTGATGCCGCACCAGCACGCCGCGTGGGCGCTGCTGGCCGAGCGGCTGGACGAGGCGGGCTGGCTGTGCGAGGCGATCAGCACCGGCCGGGGGACCGCGATCGCCGGGCACCTCGAGCCGGTGCTGGTCGCGCTGCGCGAGATCGCGGCCAGCCTGGCCGTTCATCTGCCCGCGGGCAGCCCGCACGCCGGGCTCGCGGCCCGGCCG
>JBPCKO010000442.1:0-8543 GCA_051004215.1 Streptosporangiaceae bacterium
GCGATCGCGTTCCGGTCGGGTCTGGGGGCTGGAGGCCTGGGGGCTGGAGGCCCGGGGGCCGGCGGCCCGGTGCCCGTAGCCCCGTTCCCAGACCGGGGCGTCGCCTGGCCGGCCCCGGTCCCGGCCAGGCGATCCCCGTCGCCGTTGGGCCTGCTCACGTGCAGCTCGCCGCCGCTGCCGTGGTCACGGTCGTTGTCCGGGCGGCCCAGCGCTCAGCTGCCCGAGGTGTCCATGATCGGACGAACCTCGACGCCGCCGAACTGAGCCGGGCAGAGCTTGGCGATCTCGATGGCGTGGTCGAGATCGCGCGCCTCGATCAGGTAAAACCCGCCGAGCGCCTCCTTGGTCTCGGCAAACGGGCCGTCGGTGACCAGGTCACCGCGGATCGAGGTCGCCGTCGCGGTCGGCTCGAGGGCGTCGCCGCCGAGGATCTTGCCGCCCTTCTCGCCAACCTGGCCGGCGAACCGGCCGTGCGCCTCCGTCACCTGCTGGAAGAGCGCCTGGTCGCCGTTCGCGTAGCTGCTCTCGGCCTCATAGATCAGGATCGCGTACTTGGCCATGGCCATCTCCCTTGCGTTGATTCGGAACTCCCGATGCTTCCGACGAACGACGCAGCCGCAATTCGACAACGGGACGGCGGAGAATTCCACTCAACCTCGCGGCACCGACAGCGCGAGTGAGCTCCGGCCGGCCGGACCGGCCGGCGCCGTTCCTGGCTGGCTGGCCGTCCCCCGGTCAGGCCGTCCCGGCAAGCCCGTCCCCGGTCAGACGGTCCCGGTAAGCCCATCTCCGGTCAGACGGTCCCGGTACGCCCGTCCACCGCCAGGCCGGCCGCGGCCTGCGCCGCCGTCCTGAGCCGCTCGACCGCGGCGGCCGGATCCCCGGCGCCGAACACCGCCGTGCCCGCCACGAACACATCCGCGCCCGCCGCGGCGCACCGGGCGATGTTGTCCTCGCCCACCCCGCCGTCGACTTGCAGCCAGACCTCGCCGCCGTGCCGTCCGATCAGGTCGCGCGCCCTGGCGACCTTTGGCAGGACCAGGTCAAGGAAGCTCTGCCCGCCGAAACCGGGCTCGACCGTCATCACCAGCAGCATGTCGACCTCGGGCAGCAGGTCGGCGTAGGGCTCGATCGGCGTGCCCGGGTTGACCGCGAGCCCGGCCCTGGCCCCGGCCGACCGGATCGCGCGCAGCGTCCGCACCGGCGCCCTGGCCGCCTCGGCGTGAATAGTGACGTTCCGCGCGCCGGCGGCCGCGTAATCCGGCGCCCAGCGGTCGGGTTCTGAAATCATCAGATGGCAGTCAAGCGGCAGCGCGGCGTGCTTCAGCAACGCGGAGACCACCGGCAGGCCGATCGTGAGGTTAGGCACGAAATGGCCATCCATGACGTCGACATGCAGCCAGTCCGCCACATCAGCGACGGAGGCTGCTTCGTCGGCTAGCCGCGCGAAGTCCGCGGCCAGCATGCTCGGGGCGATCTGCATGGTCATGACACGCGCAGTCTACGAGGGTCCCGGCTGGCCAGGAACAGTGTCGTACCCCTCCGCTAGGTTCGCACGCACATTCGACCGCCGACACCAGGAGGGCCTGTGCACCTGACCGAGGCGCCCGAGCGGCTGCTCGACCGCGTCCGCAAGCTGCTCGCACAAGCCGAGGACGAGTCCGTCACCCCGGCCGAAGCGCAAGCATTCACGGCCAAGGCCGCTGAGCTGATGGCCAAGTACGGGATCGACCGCGCGCTGCTCGCGGCCGACCGGCCGGAGACCGACCGGCCAGCCGACCGCATCGTCACCATCGACAACCCCTGGGCCCGCGAGAAGGCGCACCTGCTCAGCGGGCTCGCGTCCGCGTTGCGGTGCCACTGCATCCTGCTCGGCGGGACCAGGCCGGGTAACCGGGTGCACCTGTTCGGCTTTGCCTCCGACATCGACCGCACGGATGTCCTGTATACGTCCGTGCTCATCCAGATGGCACACGGTCTGGCGGGCGCCTTGGTCCCGGACTGGAGCAGCAGTCCCCGGGCCTGGCGGCGCAGCTGGCTGCTCGGTTTCGCCACCGCGGTGATCGCCCGCGTGACCGAGGCCGAGCACGGCGCGGTCCGGGCCGCGACCGCGCGCGGCACGAGCAACGGCGAGCGGGCCGCGCTGGTGCTGGCCGACCGGTCGCTGATCGTCCGCCAGCAGGTGCAGGACGCCTATCCGGTGACGAGGAAGGCGCGCGTCACCTACAGCGGCACGGGCTACCGCGACGGCTACGCCGTCGGCCAGCGGGCCGACATCGGCGGCGCCCGGCTCTCCGGCGCCCGCGGCCGCACTCTCACCCGCGGCAGGTGACTCCGGCTGCGCGCGTGACTCCGGCTGCGCAGGCCAGCCCGGCCGACGAGGGACCCGCCTCCGCAGCCTAGGCCTGTATGAAACCCCGGTTCCATACGCAAATTCGGTGATGGAACCGGGGTTTCATACAGGGGGTCGGCTAGCCCAGCCGTCGGAGGACAGCCACGAAGATCGCGTCGGTGCCGTGCGGGTCCGGCCAGAACTGGGCATAACGCTCGAACGGAGCCGGACAGGCCAGGTCCGGCACCTCGGCCAGCAACGCCGGGGCGTCGAGGACCGCGACGTCGTCGCGGCCGGCCAGCACCTCGGCGAGCACGTCCCTGGTCTCGGCCAGGAGCGGCGAGCAGGTCACGTACGCGGTTACCCCGCCTGGCCTGGTCGCATCGATCGCGGTGGTGAGCAGTGAGCGCTGCAAGGCTTGCAGGCCGGGCAGGTCGTCCTCGCTGCGCCGCCACCTGGCCTCCGGACGGCGCCGCAGGCTGCCGAACCCTGAGCAGGGCACGTCGGCTAGCACGCGGGTGAACACTCGCGGGCGCCAGGCCGGGCACGTGCCGTCGGCGGCCAGGGCCCGCGCGGCTGGCAGCTCGCTGAGAGCGTCCGCGACCAGGCGGGCCCGGTGTTCGTGCACATCGGCCGCGGCCAGCCGGGCGCCGCGCTGGGCCGCGAGCCCGGCCAGGAGGCGCGCCTTGCCGCCAGGGCCAGCGCACAGATCCAGCCAGGTGCCTTCCGGGCCCGAGATCCCGGCCCTGGCCAGGGCGAGCGTCGCCAGCTGGCTCGCCTCGTCCTGGACGCCGGCCCGGTGCGCAGCGACCGCGGGCAGGGCGCCCGGATCGCCATGGTCGAGGTAGGCGCCGTACGGCGACCACCGGGCGGGCCTGACCTCGAGCCCGGCGCCCTCCGCGACCAGGTCGGCCGTCTGCGCCAGCCCGGGAACGACGGCGACCGTGACCGCAGGCCGCTGCTGGTCGGCTGCGAGCACCGCCTCGGTCCGCGGCCACCCGCCGGCTCCGGCGCCTTCCGGCACGGGACCGTCCGGCCCGGCGCCACCCGGCCCGGCACCCTCCGACCCGCCACCGTCCGGCCTGGCACCGCCTGGCCCGGCTTCGCCCAGCGCGGTCGCGAACGCGGTCACGATCCAGCGGGGGTGGCTGTAGCGGACCGCCAGGTGCCCGGCCAGGTCCCCGGCCCGGCCGGGGGCGGCCACCTCGATCCACGACTCCAGGTCCCTCGTCGCCACCCGCCGCAGCACCGCGTTCACGAAGCCGGAGGGGCGCCGGCCGGCGTACTCGACGGCCAGGTCGACCGCGGTGGCGACGGCGGCGTGGGCACGAACCCGCATCCCGAGCAGCTGGTGCGTGCCCAGCCTGAGCGCCGCGAGCACGGGCGGGTCGATCCGGCCCACGTCGCGGTCGGAGCACAGCCCGATCACGGCGTCGTAGCAGGACCGGTTCCGCAGCGTGCCGTAGACCAGCTCGGTCGCCAGGGCGGCGTCCTGGGTGCTCATCGTGTGCGCCCGCAGCTCGGCCGCCAGCAGCAGGTTGGCATAGGCATCCCGCTCGCTGACGGCGAGCAGGACCTCGCAGGCGACCCGCCTGGCCGGGCCGGCGCCCGAGGACCGCCGCCCGGGCCGCGCGGGCGGCCTGGACCCGGCGGCATGACCCGCTCCGGCCCGGCTCATCTCAGCTCGCCTCCCGTTCCGCTCGGCTCCCGTTCAGGTCGGCTCCCGTTCAGCTCAGCACCGGCGGCCCGGCCCGCAGGCCGCGGGCCCAGTCCGCGGCCGGCATCGCGCGCTTGCCCTGCTGCTGGACCGTGCCGAGGCGGACCGGCCGGGTCCCGGTGCCCGCGAAGACATCCTGACCATGAGCCAGCAACTCCCCCGCGGAGAGCCCGGGCAGGCCATCCCGGCCGTCGGCCACGGTCACCGGGCCGAGCTTAAGCGTGATCCCGTCCAGGATCGTCCAGGCCCCGGGCGCGGGCGTGCAGGCCCGGATCAGCCGGTCGATCGCCGTTGCGGGCTGCGACCAGGTCACCCGGGCGTCATCGCGCGCGATCTTGGGCGCGAGGCTGATGCCGTCCGGCGGCTGATCGCGGGCCTCCAGCTCGCCTGACTCGATCCCGTCCAGGGTGGCCACCAGCAGGCCGGCGCCCGCGACAGCTAGCCGTCCGAGCAGGTCGCCCGCGGTATCGGCCGGCTTGATCACCTCGGTGAGCACGCCGAAGACGGGCCCGGCATCCAGCTCCCTGACCAGTTCGAACGTGGTCGCTCCGGTGATCTCGTCGCCGTGCAGGATCGCGTGCTGGACCGGGGCCGCGCCGCGCCAGGCAGGCAGGATCGAAAAGTGCAGGTTGACCCAGCCGCGGGCCGGGATCCGCAGCGCGGACTCGGGGATCAGCGCGCCGTAGGCGGTCACCGGGCAGCAGTCGGGTCCGATCTCGGCCAGCCGCTGCCGGAACGCCGGGTCGGCTGGCCGGGCGGGCTGCAGCACCTCAAGGCCGGCCTCGCGGGCCCGCTGCGCGACCGGGCTGGTGGCGAGCCGGCGGCCGCGCCCGGCAGGCGCGTCCGGTCTGGTCAGCACGGCCGCCACGGTGTGCTGGGAGGCGAGCAGCGCGTCCAGTGACGGCACCGCGGTCTGCGGCGTGCCAGCGAAGACGAGCCGCATCGGGCTACAGCGCCTGACCGCGAGTGAGGTGCGGGGAGAACTTCACAGCCGATACCGGCTCGCCCCACCACTGCGCCGCCCTGATCTCCTTCATGGCCGCCTTGCGCTGCTCGGCGTCCAGGCGGTCGATGAACAGCACCCCGTCCAGGTGGTCGGTCTCGTGCTGCACGCAGCGGGCCAGGAGCCCGCTGCCGGTCAGCGTCACCGGCTCCCCGTGCATGTCGAAGCCTTTGGCGACGACCCCGTAGGCCCGCTTGGTCGGATAGGACAGGCCGGGAAAGGACAGGCAGCCCTCGTCGTCGGTCTCGGTGTCCTCGGACAGGTCGAGGTCGGGGTTGACCAGGTAGCCGAGCTCATCGTCGACGTAGTAAGTGAACACGCGCAGGCCCACGCCGATCTGCGGGGCGGCCAGGCCGAGCCCCGGCGCGTCCTGCATGGTGTCGGTCAGGTCGGCGACCAGCTTGCGCAGCTCGGCGTCAAAGTCGATGACCGGCTCGGCCGCGGTACGCAGCACGGGATCTCCGAACAGGCGGATCGGCTTGATACTCACCGGCGGTGTCCTCCAGTAATCCAGCCCGCGTCGGCGCGGTTCACGGCTGACCTAGTCTACGAAGCCGGCCAGCACGGGTGAGCCGCTGCTAGTCCGCCGAGGCGGCCGGGGACCGGGCCTTGAAAGCGGCCTTCCTGGCCGCCCTGGCCACGGCCTGGTCCGGGTGGTGGTCGCTGAGCGCGGTCAGGAACTCGGTCACGCCGGGATGCCGGACCTGCCAGAGCCGGGCGACGATATCGGCCTGGTCCTCGGGCGGCAGGTCGGGCAGCAGCTCGGCCACCACGTCCTGGGCGTTCGCCTCCTCCAGCAGGCCGGCGCCCAGGTCGACCAGCAGCCAGGTGCGGTCGGCCGAGTTCAGCTGCACGTCCTCGCCGTGCTCGATCAGCCAGACGGCTGCGTGCGCCCGCAGCAGCGGCCGCTCCAGCGCGCTCCTGACCTGCTCCTGGCCGGCCAGGCCAATCCGGTCGAGCACCGTGAAGGCCGCCCCGCGCTGGCCAGGCGAGCCGGTCGCGGCCGCGTCTATCAGCTCGGCGGCCGCCGTCGCGGGCGTGCGGACGCCCAGCCAGGTCGTGATCTCGGCCTCGCCGTCCTCGGCGTCGCAGTTGGCCAGGGCGGCCAGCAGGCCGAGGGCGCCGTCCCGGCGGGCGGCCCCCAGCACCGGCACGTGCCAGCCCTGCGCCCGCAGCCGCCGGTGCACGCCCCAGGTTCCCAGCGGCGACAGGGCCACGGTCAGGCTGCCGTCGCCTTCCTCCGTGCCGAGCTCGACCACGCCGAGGTCGGCCAGCGTTTCCAGGGCGAGCGAGAGCACCGCGCTCTGGTCAGGGGCCACCCGGGCACCGGCCGCGGACGCGTAGGCGTCGAACAGTCCGTCCATGCCGACCGGGCCGCCCACCGTGTACAGGGCGGTCGCGATCCCGTCGAGTTCCTCGGAGGCGAGCACGTCGGCCAGCGCGGCGTCCCAAACCAGCAGCACCGGCTCGGTCTCGCCGGCCGCCAGCACGGCCGCCAGCGCGGCCGGATCGTCCGGCGATCCGGTGATCTGCCCGGCCGCAGCGAGGACCCGCCAGGCCGCGGCGACCTCGCGCGGCGCCAGGTCGAGCGCGGCCGCAGCCGCCTCCAGCTGCGCGCTCGGAAGGTCAGCGGCCGTCAGGGCGTTCTGCCGCCGGGCCCACAGGCCCAGGTCGCGGGCGGCCCGCAGCAGCGGGGCCACCTTCGCCATCGCGGCCAGCTCGTCTCGCGGCGCCAGCCGCACCGAGGGCAGCCTGCGCCGCCCGGAGGCGCCACCGAGGTCGCTGCGCATAAGGTCAGCCACCTGAGCAGCCGCGATCCTCTCCTGACGCCGGGCATCGGGCGATCCACCCGGCTGCCGCTGCCGTGAACGTGCCACCCATGCACCTTACGGCCTCAGCGGGGCTGCGTCAGATCAGCTCGGCCGGGTCGATCTGAAGTCGCACCTGGCCGCCGGCCTTGCGGGCGCTCCGCCCGGCCAGCCAGGATCGCAGCGCCGCGGCCAGCGCCAGGCCGTCTGGCCATGGCGTGCGCACGAGGTACCGCACCAGCTCAGGGCCGGAATCGCCGTCATGGTCCTGGTCGTGATCGGCGTGGCCGGCTGGCACCGGGCCTAGGATTTCGGCCGACGGTGGCAGCGGCACCGAGGTGCGCAGCTCGGCGGTCTCGGCGGCCGGTCCGGTCACCGCGGCCATCCGAACCGCGGGCGGGAAGCCAAGTTCCTCCCGCTCGGCTAGTTCCCTGGCCGCGTGGGTGGCCGGGTCCCAGCGGATCAGCGCCTGGACGGCGGCCAGCCCTGGCTCGGCCATCAGCACCACCCGGCCGCCCGCGGGGCCGGGACGGACCAGCGCGGCCGCGTTCAGCCAGCGACGCAGCGCCTCCTCGGCCGCCCGCAGGCTCGGCCGGCCGAGCAGCGCCCACGCGTCGAGCAGCACGGCGGCGGCGTAGCCACCGGCCGCGGCCGGCCCCGCCCCGGGTGTCGCGATGACCAGGGCCGGCGTGGCCGGGACGGACGCGAGCACGCCGGCGCCGCTCGAGGTGCGGACGGTGACCCCGGGGAACGCCCTCGCCAGTTCCTCGGCCGTGCGCCGCTCCCCGGTCACCAGGGCCCGCAGCTCGGTCCCGCCGCAGGAACCGCAGCCGCGCCCAGCCGGCGTGCCGCACCACCCGCAGCGTGGCGGCTGGCCGGGACCTGGCAACGCCACCGGCCCGCGGCAGCGGGCGCACGAGGCCCTGGTCCCGCACTGCTGGCAGGCGACCGCGGCCAGGTAGCCCCTCCGCGGCACCTGGAACAGGACCGGGCCGTCGGCCAGCGCCTCCCTGGCCGTGCGCAGAGCCAGGGAGGGCATCCTCGCGCTCCTGGCGGCCTCGTCCCTGGCCAGCTCGGCGTCGTCGCCTGCGGTCCTGACCATCGGCGCGTAGCCGCGCACCACCGGTCGGGCCGCGGTCAGCGGCCTGGCCCAGCCGGTGGCCAGCAGGTGCTCCGCCTCGGCGGTCCTGGCGAATCCGCCAATCAGCGCGCCAGCCCCGGTGCGATGCGCGCGCAGCAGCAGGACTTCCCTGGCGTGCGGGTACGGCGCCCTCGGCTCCGCGTGCAGGTCGTCGCCGTCGTCCCAGATCACGACCAGCCCGAGGTCGGCGACCGGGGCGAACGCGGCCGACCTGGTGCCGGCCACGACCCGCACCTGGCCGCGGCGCACGGCCAGCCAGCGCCGGTACCGCTCGGCCGGACCAAGCTGAGCGGACAGGATCAGGTGCCGCCCGGCTCCTGGGGCGGCCGACAGGGCGGCCTCGACGCGGTCCAGGTCCCTGGCGTCCGGCACGATGACCAGGGCGCCGCGCCCCGATCGCGCCGTGGCCGCGACCGCCGCCGCGACCTCGGCCGGCCAGCGGGAACCGGGCAGCGCCGCCCAGACCGCCCGGGGGCTCCGGCCGCTGGCCAGCGCATCGAGGAAACCGGGGCCGGCGGAGTAGCGGGCCCACAGGTCGGGCC